>JAZGFK010000001.1:0-58588 GCA_036479375.1 Pontiella sp.
TCCCCTTCAGGATCTCGTCTTTATCCTTCATTAATATGCGATGCTCTTGACGGCGAGTCTTATCCACCGCGTCGTTGAGGTGCTGGCTGATATGGAACTTGTCATGAACAATATCCGCATGGGGCAGGCCGGTTTCACTACCATCATCACATCCGAAATATCATGATCAACTTCCGCACCAAGTCGAAGAAGCTCCGCTCGTTCTCAGTCAGTTGGCATGATTCGAGAGTCATCGATACGATCACGCAACATTGTGACCTGATAAGCCAGAAGTTGCATCTTTGTATCGTACCTTGGCTTGAACATGTACGTCAGAAGGATGAAAAATGCCCTGTAAATCTCCAAATTACCCCTCATATACCTTTGTCCCCCCTAAGCTTAAACCAATGGTGTTTAGTGAATTACGATATTTTATTCGTTTCCGGGCACCCCCTAAACGACTGAAAAGAGGGTGGGCGACCTCATCGCTCAAATCGCGTGATTTTCGCTTTTCGTATCGCCGTCCCCGCGGACGCACCAGCGTTAATCAACGGAAAAGTGATGCACTTTTGGGCCGTCGCCCGCCATACTTTTCAACCGGTGTTTACAGTCTGCCCTTCTGCCCGGTATACGGCCCTCGAACCAGGCCGCCAGGAGCTCTGCAGCAAATGCTCGAATTAAAAAAAACAGCACGGCTCAAAGAGCCGTGCTGCATGATTTTTCAATCCTTGGAATGGAAGATTATCCGAGATCCGGAACGTCGACCCATTTGCGTTCTTTCCAGCTTTGCATGCCGAGCTCGGCCAGCTGAACGCCTTTGGCGCCTTCCATGAGCGAATAGCTCCACTCTTCGTCGAGCACCACATGTTTGATGAACATTTCCCACTGAATCTTGAACGCGTTATCGTATTCAATGTTATTCGGCACATCGCTCCATCCGGCGAGGAAGTCAATGGGCTGCTTGATGTCCGGATTCCAGACCGGCTTGGGTGTGTTGGCTGCGGATTGGGTTTTTACTTCGCGCAATCCGGCAACAGCCGAACCCTTGACACCATCGACGTGGATCGTCAGCAGGTCGTCGCGGTTAACGCGGGTGCACCACGAGCTGTTGAATTGGACCATGGTTCCGTCTTCAAGCAGGAACATGGCGTACGCTGAGTCGTCAGCGGTACACTGATAAGGCATTCCGTTTTCGCCACGACGCTGATCAAGGTCGGTTGCACCGTGGGCAACCAAGCTTTTAACGGGGCCGAATACCTTGTCGATCACGTAGCGCCAGTGGCAGAACATATCGATCATCATGCCGCCGCCATCTTGGGAGCGGTAGTTCCAGCTTGGGCGTTGGGCCGGTTGGTCGTAGTCCATGCCGGTGAAAATCCAGTAGCCGAAATCGCCTTTAATGGAAAGAATCTTACCGAAGAATCCCTGCTCCTTCAGCATCTTGAGTTTGCGGAAGCCGGGGAGCCATAGTTTGTCCTGCACCACGCCGTTTTTGAGGCCGGCATCCTCGACGAGCTTGGCGAGGCGGACCGCTTCTTTGGTTTCGACGGCGGTTGGCTTTTCACAATAGATCGCCTTGCCGGCTTTAACAGCGGCTTCAATGAATCCAGCACGTTGGAGTGTTCCGGAAGCATCGAAGAAAATTTCGTACTCGCCGTATTTTCCATCGAGTGCGCCTTGCACATCGGTGGTATATTTATAGGCTTCGCCGCGGGCGTCGTTGCCGTATTTTTCGGCGAGTTCCTTCAGGGCATATTCGCGACGTCCGGTTAGGATCGGGTCGGGCATGATGATCATGTGGTTGCCAACCTTGATTCCGCCTTGCTTGATGATTTCGCTGATGGAGCGAGCCAGATGCTGGTTGGTACCCATGCGCCCGGTCACGCCGTTCATGATGATTCCGATTCGTTTAGTTTCCATGTGATTTATCCAGTTGGATTGTTTTAAAGACAAAGGATGAATGATGAAAATGGAACTCAGTCGGCGTTAGCCTTCTGATAAATGCTGTCGCAGCCCCGCTTTCAACTCTCATGCTTCATAATTCCTGGTTCTAAATAATAATGGACCCGCCTACAGGCATGTCAGTGTATTGGGGCTGTGCGCCTTCGGGAAGGGAGGGAACGTCAACGCCTTCTTTCGGGAGCGTGCCAGCCAGCTCCTGACGCCAGTGGGCCATATCGCCTGCCGGGCCATAGCAATACATAAACGTCGCCGGTTCATCGCCGATGTTGGTCATTTGATGAAATACACCCGGTGGAATCTGGACAATCTGTCCGGCAGTCATTTCGCGACGTTCTTTGCCCAGGCACATTTCAGTTTTTCCGGAGACGACGAAATAAATTTCTTCCGACTCCTGATTGTGCCACGGAACCTGTCCGCCATTTGGTTCGAGTGTGACGTATCCCATGCAGAAGTTTTCGCACTGCACGGGCGACATGCCGCCGACGAGGTTTTGCGTTAAGCGTTTGGCCGGATAGGTGCGGCCTTTGATTTCGTTGAGGTCTCCAATAATCATTACTTTCTCCTTTCAGTAGGGTCAAAGGTCTAAAGGTCGAAGGTCTGAAAGTCGGGATTTTTCCTGACCGTTTACTTTTTACCTTTAGCCGTTCGACATTATGCAAAAAACTTCAGATAGGGTTCGTTTTTCGCGAGACGTTGGACATAGAGCGCGGCTTCGCGGGCGTGATAGTCGCCCCACATGCTCGATTCGCCGCACGGCACCGTCTGACCTGCCGGGATATGGTCCCAGCCGTTCGGGCGGTGATAGACGGAGTGGAGAATCAGTCCCTGGTGCGATTCATCGAGGCTGAGATATCTATCGCTCATCAGCGTCTTCATCACGGTCAGACCGGCTTGGGTATATTTCTCGTCGTTCAGGTAGTGACCCAAGCGAAGTAGACCCTGCGCGCCGATGGCGGCAGCGGAGGAATCGATCGGTTCAGCATGGTTGAACGGATCTGATTCGCGGTCATAAACATCGTCACCCAGTTTGTGGGAATTGAGTGCGCCGGTGTCCCAGTAAGGGATGCCGTCGGTGGCGGTGTTTTCGATATAGAAGTCGCAGGTGGCTTTGGCCATCTTGAGGAGGAAGGCTTCGATGGCTTCGCGTTCGCCGAGCGGTTCGAGTTCGGCATCGTCGATCGTCTTCAGGAATTCTAACTGTTCCGGTGCACCAACCATGACCCACGCAAGCCCGCGTGTCCAGGTGGTGAATGGGGAGAAGCCCTGCTGCGAGTTGGGGCAGCGGTAGTTTCCGTCGTTCAGGTTGAAGATGCTTTCGTGCGCGGTGCGGCCCCACAGATCGTAGAAGTCGCGGCCTTCGCCATAATAGACGGCGTAATCAGCAGTGGTTTTAGCGTGCTGGATCGCCCGTTTTAGCAGACTTATTTCAACATCACCTTCACCCATGTAGGAGTGGCCGAGCTGATGAGCAACAGAGAGTGCGCGTAACGAACGTATGGTATCCGCGAACAGTGAGTGCGGGCCATTAAAAGAATAGATATAGCCGCCTTCAGGGAGGTCGGTCCAACGTTGGGCCTGAACCGAGCCGGATGCCTTGAGCGCCATTTCGTAGAAGTTGCGTTCCCACTCGTTTTCGGGAATGCGGCCTTCGTTCATCAGGCGCAGCAGATTGCCGTAGGTGCTGACATTGTTAAACCCGTGGTCATGTACGCCGAAGTGGCTGACGTGCGGTGCCATCTTATCGACGGTATTCTTTTTGCCCATTTCAAGGAATGAGGCATTGCCGGTGGCATCGAACTGCAGGATTTCCCCGCCATACTGGAAGCCCTGGGTCCATTCGGTCCAGCCTCGTGTGGTGTATTGACCTTCGACCGTGAATACGGGCGAGCCCTTGGCTGGATCATAATTTTGGTTTAAATCGTTAATCTTTTGCCCGGATACCTTCCAAAAACGTTCCAGGTCGGGAAGTAGATCGGCCGAATTTATGGTGTTATCGATTTTCATATAGTTCTCCGAAAGTAAAAACATGCATAAATTATATTGCATAAGAATATTGTCAAGCGCTATATTTACCGAACATTCAGATGTGAAAAGGAGTAGGGAGCATGGCAGAAACAAAAGAGTATGATTCGGGAATGTATAATTTTTCGGTGCTGCGCGATTTGCGGAAGCGTGCGGAAATGACCATTGCGGATCTTTCCGAACGCACTGGGATTTCTCCGGCGGTGATTTCCAAGTTGGAGCGCAACCAGACCACGGCCGAGCTCAAGACGCTGTTTCGTCTGGCTCGCGCGTTTGGGTTGACCGCATCGGAAATGTTGGCACTGGTTGAATCGCGGACGGCGCAATGCACACAGGAGTCCGAACGCATTGCAGGCGACTTCCACTTTCGGCAGATCGAGTTTGCTAATTCAAGATGTTACTATGCCGACGCGCCGAAAGGGGCATCGCGCTCAAATCCAGATGCACATCGCGACGATTTCGAAATATGCTGGGTGCTGGAGGGGCAGCTGAAAATCAATCTGCCCTATGAAAATCATGTGCTATCCGCAGGCGACTGTCTTCAGTTCGATGCGGTCTTTGAGCATACCTACGAAGTGCTTGAAGATTGCCGCATCATTATTCAGCACATTCGTAAACAAAAACGTTTTTAACTTAAAGGAATTCGAATGATGAAAAAGGTAGCATTGGTAACCGGTGGTGGACGAGGAATTGGATTTGGGATTTGTGAAAAGCTGGCAGCGGATGGATTTAACTTGGTGTTGAGCGGACGCAGTGATGTATCGAAAGTAGCGGACTCCATCGCAAAACTAGAAGGTATGGGAGTGGACGTGTTATACTGCTCCGGTGATGTTTCCTCCGCGGATGACCGCGCAGCAATGCTCGTGGAAATCAAGGAGCGCTTTGGCCGTCTGGATGTATTGATTAATAATGCAGGCGTTGCGCCGAAAATGCGTGCTGATATTCTGGAAGCGGATGAAGAAAGTTTTGAATGGATCATGAAGATCAACCTGCAGGGACCCTATTTTCTGACGCAGGCCTGCGCTAATTGGATGATTGAGCAGAAAAAAGCCGACGGCTCGTTTGCTGGCTGTATTATTAATATCGGCTCAATTTCCGCAACCGTTGTATCGCCTAATCGTGGCGACTACTGCATATCCAAAGCAGGCCTAGGGATGATGAATTCTCTCTTTGCGGCTCGTCTCGGGGAATTCCCCATTCCGGTTTATGAAATTCGCCCGGGAATCATCATGACCGATATGACGGCGGGTGTGACCGATAAATATGACAACCTGATCAATAACACGGAGTTGCTTGTCGAAAAACGCTGGGGCGCTCCTGAAGATATCGGTAAACTCGCGGCGGCCATGGCACGTGGCGATATGCCTTACGCAACGGGTCAGGCCATTTATGTGGATGGTGGATTGACGATGAATCGCCTGTAATGAGAGGTCTGACATGCTTAAAAAACTTAGCCCTGAAGAGGAGCTTGAATTCCTGAAGGAAATCCATGGCGGCACGGACTATGATAAGTTGTTCGGTGTGTTGCGGGATTCTTTTTCGTTACTGCAAACCCGTGCGCAGATGTTGCTGGGGCTTGCGACGATCTGCCTGACAATTACCGGGTTTTCCGGGCCGCGCATGGCCGCTTCCAATTTAGGTAGTCGGTTCTTTATTGGTTTTGGACTGACCTTTGTGCTGCTCTCCGTCATGGCGCTTGTGGTTGGTCCGTTGCGTCTGCGCTGGATGACTGCATGGAAGGCGGCCGATATTGAGCAGACGTTCCTGTTGCATCTTAGACAACGGAACCTGCGTACAACGTATTACCGGATTGCGATGTATCTGTTGCTGGTTGGCCTGACGGGATATCTGTTGAGCCTGATCTTTTTCCTGCTGACTGTTGAGTGATTTGTCGTTGCTTTGGCGGAGTATGCTTCATCGTTTCGTGCATACGGTTTGCGCCGCCGGCAATGCGCTGATCAACAACGGTCTGATGGGGAACGGTAAGTTTGATCCCGAAGCGAGCCGCTTAATGAATAAAACACCGTAGTTAAGGTGATGCTGTAGAAAGGGAACATGAATCGTCTATGGGTCAGGTGATACAGGGAAATTAAAAATAAACGCTGCGTCTGTCTTTTTTCAATTATAAGGTGCGTCTCAATTCGTGGAGTCTCTTTAAGAGATGGGTTTAAAAGGGTGGGTTGCGCCTGATAACGTTCGTTCCAATAAAGTCGGTAGTAACGCGCAGGGGGATGAGGTCGCGCGATTCATTCTCAACGATGGAGTAGGAACCGCAGTAATTAAAAAAGGAATCTTATGCAAGTAAAACATTATATGCTAATGACCATTCTAGCCAGTGCCGTTGCGCTGCCTGCTTTTTCCAAAGATGGGAAAAAGCCCAACGTCGTGATCGTGATTACCGACGACCAAGGGTACGGCGATTTTGCCTTCACGGGCAATCCGGCCATCAAAATGCCGCCCGAGAGTTGAGCCCCACAGCGGGGAGGCCGCTGGAAACGGGCGATACGAAACGTACCGCACTGAAGAGTGCTTTATTCCAGACCTTGGGAAATCAGTGAAAAAAATTCCATCCCTGGAGCAATTTATAGGTCACTGAAAAAGTAAGTATTATAATGTCGGACTGGTACCTTATTAGAGAGCAGATGCCTGTGTGAGAATGTGCTGAACCGCTCACCGGTATTCTTGGTCATGACAAACGTTGCAAAGGGTCTTTAGGTTTTCCCCCCTTCAGCATGGTGTTCGATGTGGTGAAGTTCCAGATGACGGGGATCGGAAGGGTTCCATTGTTCATGTGCCCACCCGCATTCTCGGCATGTATGTTTGTCTCTGACCAGAAAGGCGCGACGAACTCGGTCATCGATGCTGCGATCATGTACTGGCAGTTGCCGGTGACTTTCCAAAACATACATGCCGTGCGGTCGATCCGCTTTTTGTTGATCCGGAAAATGGCGATTTTCGCTTTAAGCCCGATTCTCCAGCACTTGAAATGGGCATTGTTCCTTTTGATATGTCCACGGTCGGCTTGCAAAACTGAATATAGGGTGGGGAATCAATCGGCCTTAAAGTGGACTGCAAACTGCCGCCGGCAGGCGATTGGATTTCCTCGGGTTCAATAATCGACTAAGCCTTCCTTTTTTTATTTGAAGTGAACGTGGCGACCCGTTTTCGCTCTTCCTCTTCGGTTCTGAATTGGATATTTTTCCAATCTCTGGATTCGGCGGCGGAGAGGCCGCTCATGTGTTTGCGGTACTCGGACGGACTTGATCCGGCGGCTTGTTTGAACGTGTTGGAAAAATACTGGCTGGTGCCGTAGCCGCATTCAAATGCGATATCGATGATTTTTATATCGGTTTCTCGCAAGAGTGTTTTCGCTCGCTCCATACGGATACGGAAGAGGTATTCCATCGGCGTGCTGCCGGTTAGCTTTTGGAATATCTTACTGAGCTGTGTGCGCTGGATGCCACAGTGCTCGGCCATTTCAGCCAGCGTCCACTGCTGGTCGCAACGGGCGGGCATGCTGGCAATGAGTGCCTGTACGCGTTTCTCTGAATAGGTGTGTTTTCCGTCGTCGAGTACTTCGCCTGCCACGATGCGTTTAAGCTCCACGAGAATCGCTCTAAGTAGTGTTGTTACGTGAGCGTTGCGCAGTTCATGTGTGCTTTGCATTTCGCCAATTAAGGTAGGCATCAGATTACGCATGGTCGGTGTTGCAGGGAAACAATGTCGATTACTGTTGGAAAAGACGGTACTCAGGATATTCATTTCGTCTTTGCTGAATCCGAGTGATTTTGGAAAAGAAAAGTTAGGTTTGGGATGTGGGTAATCCTTTTCCAGATGAAACAGGACATGCCAGATTACATTGTCAGGCTCTTGGGGGTTCACGCTGCCATGCACCTGCCAGGGAAGGGAGAAGTAGATGGATCCGGATTCGACGGGTTCTGGTATGCCCTCAACCATCCATTCAAGCATGCCCTTTTCAATATACGTAATTTCCATGCCTTGATTCTTGTGCGGGGCAAGCTCCGAACATTGGAACCGACCGTAGCTGATGATTTCGTTCATGGGGTGCTCCTGTATAAATGTATAATATATACCACTATAGTTTTTGACGACAAGCCTGCCGATTAAGTGTTTATTGATGGATTAATCGAACAACCAAGGAGAGACACATGGCTACTTTGAACACTACAGACAAATCATGGATCACCAGCCTGCCTAAAGTCGGCATTCGCCCAACCATCGATGGTCGCTACGGCGGCGTGCGCGAATCTCTTGAAGACCAGGTCATGGCCATGGCTGAAAATGCCGCAAAACTCATCAGCGAAAACCTTAAATACCCGAACGGCGAGCCCGTTGAGTGCGTGATTGCCGACAGTTGTATTGGCGGCGTTACAGAATCTGCGGCATGTGCAGAAAAGTTTGATCGTGAAAACGTTGGTGTATCTCTGACCGTTACTCCGTGCTGGTGCTACGGATCTGAAACCATGGACATGGATCCGATTCGTCCGAAAGCAGTTTGGGGCTTCAATGGAACAGCCCGTCCCGGAGCGGTTTATCTGGCGGCGGTACTGGCCGGCCATACGCAGAAGGGGCTTCCTGCATTTGGTATCTACGGTCGCGATGTTCAGGATCCTGGCGATACGTATGTGCCGGACGATGTGAGCGAAAAGGTACTTCGCTTTGTTAAAGCGGGTCTGGCTGTAGCGATGATGCGTGGAAAGTCGTACCTCTCCATGGGCGGATGCTCTATGGGTATTGCCGGTTCGATTGTGGACCAGAACTTTTTCGAAGATTACCTCGGTATGCGTGTTGAAGCGATCGACCTGACCGAGTTCCACCGTCGTATTCGGGATGGAATCTTCGATCCGGCCGAATATGAAAAGGCACTGGCTTGGACGAAGGAAAACTGCAAGGAAGGGCAGGATACCAATTCGCCAGAAACCACCCGTTCGCGCGAAAAGCTGGATGCGGAGTGGGAAATGTCTGTCAAAATGGCGCTGATTACCCGCGACCTCATGTATGGCAACGATAAGCTGGATGAAATGGGGTTCAAGGAAGAGGCGCGTGGTCATAATGCGATCGTTTCCGGATTCCAGGGACAGCGCCATTGGACCGATACGTTTGCTAACGGGGACTTCCTCGAAGCGATTTCAAACAGTTCATTTGACTGGAATGGCATTCGTATGCCGCGTCTGGTTGCAACGGAGAACGACGCGCTGAATGCCGCTCCGATGCTGTTCTCCTTTCTGCTGACCAACACCGCACAGGTTTTTGCGGATGTGCGCACCTACTGGAGTCCTGATGCGGTTAAGCGTGTTTCCGGGCATCAGCTGGAAGGTCTTGCCAAGGACGGTATCATTCATCTGATTAACTCCGGTTCTGCCACGTTGGATGGAAGCGGTCAGCAATCCAAGGATGGCGGGCCGGCTATGAAGCCGTTCTGGGAAATCTCGGAAGAAGAAAAAGATGCCTGCCTTGATGCCACATCCTGGCACCCGTCCATTACAGAATATTTCCCGGGCGGCGGCTGGTCTTCTAAGTTTGTAACCAAAGGCGGTATGCCGGTCACGATGAGCCGCGTGAACATCGTTAAGGGGCTTGGTCCGGTACTGCAAATTGCTGAAGGATGGACGGTTGATCTTCCGGATGATGTTCATAAGGAACTGGATGATCGTACGAATAACACCTGGCCGACTACTTGGTTTGTTCCGCGGATCACCGGTAAAGGTGCTTTCACGGATGTGTATGAAGTGATGGCTAAATGGGGTGCCAACCACGGTTCATTCAGCTATGGCCATATCGGTGGTGATCTGATTTCGCTGGCGGCTATGCTGCGCATTCCGGTATTCATGCATAACGTGGAAGACGCCGATGTCTACCGTCCGAGTGCGTGGAGTTCGTTCGGTACTGAAGGACTGGAAGGGGCTGATTTCCGTGCTTGCCAGACGTATGGACCAATCTACGGGTAATCGTTTGTAGAGGTTCAGTTAAAAAGAAATATGTAACTTGTTGTCTCGAGAGTCTTCGAGGCAACAAGTATTAGATAGATTGGAGAGACTATGAAAAAATCAGAAAATAATATTCCAGTTGTTCCGCAGGGATTATTGGTCACATTCGTTCTCGTGACGATCCTGTTCCCGTTATGGGGCTTCGCCAATGACATCACCAACCCGATGGTGGCTGCGTTTAAAAACATCCTGTTGATCAGCAACTTTGAAAGTTCCTGGGTACAGGCTGCGTTCTATGGTGGATACGCCCTGATGGCCATTCCTGCCGCGATCTTCATCAAAAAGTATTCATACAAGAAAGGAGTTTTAATCGGTCTGGCACTCTACTCGATTGCCTGTCTCATGTTTATTCCAAGTGGAATGGCCATGTCCTTTCCGCTCTTCTTGCTATCGTATCTCATTATGACAAGCGGACTTTCGTTCCTTGAAACCACCGCAAACCCATACATTCTTTCGATGGGCGACGAACGAACTGCAACCCGACGTCTGAACCTCGCGCAAGCCTTCAATCCCATGGGTTCAATCACGGGTATGTTTGTTGCCAGTATGTTTATTCTTGCCAGTCTAGACGGGACTAGTGAAACGGGGCGCCGCCAAATGGAAACATTGGCCAATGAAGGAACTTCGATCCATTTGCAGGAAGTGGCATCTCAGCTAGAATCTGTTGAAAGTTTGACCGCAGTTGTGAGTCAGTCCGACTGGCAAAACAGCAAAAAGTTAGTAAAAAAGGCGGGCGCACTTATAGGCGGAATTCAAAGCGGAACCTTCCTGCTTGATAACAAATATTCCGATAATGCCGATGCGGTTTTGGCAGCTATTTCCGCCCAACCTCAGGGTAACAAGTTTAAAGCGGCGGCTGATGCTGTAGCGGTTGTTATACAGGTAAGAGAAATTCCTATACCAACGGAAGCAGAAGCGCAACGTAACGAAATGTTTGTGGATGGTCGTGGTCTGGAACTTACACTCGCCCTCAACGAAGAAGCGCCATTGCTGAAGGATGCTGACAATGAAAATTGGAAAGTAGCAGAAAAAGCATTGGAAAGTGCGGTTGCTCCTGCGGCAGAAATCAAGGCTGCAATGGATTCAGGTGATACGGACAGAATGACCACTATCTCCGGCCTGCTTTCTACTGTTAAAACTGAACTCGGAGCGGCTCAGGCGGCACTCGTAGAAATTCCGGTGGCTAGCTTGCAAGCGCATCAACAGGCTGCTAAAGAGAGCCTCACCATGATTCAAAAGTCAGATCTTAAAATTGTTTCACTGCCTTACGCCTTGATGGGGGGATTCTTGATCATCGTTCTATTCTTGTTTGCGTGGAAACTTCCTGCAACAACGGCAGGCGAACATCAGGATGATGGCGGCGGGTTGGATCTCAAAGGAACGTTAAGCCGACTTTTCCATAATAAGGCCTATCTCGAAGGAGTTGTTGCGCAAACCTTTTACGTGGGTGCCCAGATCATGTGCTGGACATTCATTGTTCAGTATGGTGAGTCACAGCTTGGATTGTCGAAAGCAACCGCTCAGAACTGTAACATTCTGGCCATGATCATTTTCGTTTCCAGTCGTTTCGTCTGTACTTTCCTGATGCATTACATCAGTTCGGGCGCTTTGTTGTCGATCCTGGCATCGGGAGCGATTCTCCTGACCACTGGAGCCATCTTTATTGAAGGGTACGCTGGACTCTACTCCCTGATTGGTGTGTCGGCTTGTATGTCGCTCATGTTTCCTACCATTTATGGTATTGCGTTGGATGGACTCGGCGATGACGCCAAACTTGGTTCAGCTGGACTCATTCTGGCGATTGGCGGTGGTTGCATAATGACCCCGCTACAGGGGCGTATCATTGACTTGCCGCCGATTGATCTTGGATTCATGGAATTGGCCAGCGTAAGAGCATCTTTCGCTCTTCCATTGATTTGTTTCGTTGTCATTGCGCTCTACGGTTGGCGTACCTTTAGGATTCATCGCGTTAAGGTATAATTAATAATGTAAAACCGGACCACGTACCATTCGTATGCTTCATTGTTATTGCGCTCTACGGTATAAATACAAGTAAGACTGATACGATGCAGGATGCTTAAGCAGCTTCATTTTCATCATTAATGCTGATGATTATTAATCCTGCCTGTTATCGGGCAGGATTTTTATTTATTTTGCAATACTGATAAACTCAGGTTGTCTGAAATAGAGTTGCTCGAAATGTGCATTACCGGGTCTTGAGTTTTTTCATCGCAATAAGCGCATACTGGGAGCCCTAAACCGTTCCTTAATCCGGTAGCAGTTGCAAAAATTGGTAAATGATAATAATTTCCCGGGAACTTGAAGGTGACCATGTTTGAGGATCATCAGAAAACAGCCTATCTACTAAAGTGCATGATGGATAACATGTCCGACATGATCTATTTCAAAGATCGTGATTCCAAGATCATCATGATCAACAAGGCTTGCGCTGAATGGCAGGGGCATTGTTCCCCCGAAGAGATGGTCGGGAAGTCTGATTCCGATTTCTACTCCAAAAAAGATGCAGCGCGCATGCGGGAAGAAGAGCTGCACATTATGCAGACCGGAGAACCGCTCTGCGGAGTGGAAGAAAGCGAAACATGGAAAAATGGAACCCATGCCTGGGTTTCAAGCACTAAAATGCCTCTGCGTGATGCTGCTGGCGACATAATAGGGATTTTTGGGATTTCACGCGATATTACCGAGCATAAGGAGTCCGAGATTCTCGCCGCAAAGTATGCGGAGGAAAATCGCCGTTTCAGGGAGGAAATCGAAGACGACCTGCTTATGGCATCTCAACTTCAAAAGACCTTTTTCCCCACCTCCTATCCTACCTTTTCAGCGGCCGATCAATCCGGGGATGAACTCATTCAATTCAGTCATCTGCATCGGGCTGGGGGATTAATGGGTGGTGACCTATGCTCCATCCGGAAACTGTCTGATGATGAAGTTGGAATATTCCTGTGCGATGTAATGGGTCATGGTGTTCGTGCCGCATTAGGAACCAGTATCGTGCGGGCGATGCTAGAGGAAATTTCTGATCAGGAAAAAGATCCAGGGCGATTTTTGGAACGTATGAATCAGATTCTGATGCCGCTGTTCAGGCAGGAGGATCTGTTTATGTATGCTACGGCTTGCTACATGGTTCTGCGGGTATCGACCGGTGAGGTAATGTTTGCCAATGCCGGTCATCCGTCTCCGTTTCACCTGGATATCCGGCGGGGATATGCAGAGCCTCTTATGGATGAACGTTCGCTCTGCGGTCCGGGACTGGCCATTGAAGAGAGTGCCGTTTATACGACCATTAACCGGCGCATTCAACCGGGTGACACGATTTTCATGTATACCGACGGGGTTACCGAAGTGCTGAACCGAGATGCGGAGGAGTATGGTGAAACACGACTGATGGACTCAGCCAGGGGAAAGATAAACCTTCCCATGGCTGTGTTATTTGAGGCGCTATATAAAGATGCCTGCAGTTTTTCTGCACACGGTTCCGTGGAAGACGATGTCTGCTTTGTCGGGTTTCGTTTGAGCGATAAAGCCTGATGTTCGGATTCAGGCGTACCGGCTCTTTCTCCACCGCCAGAATACGGGGGTTGGTCGTTACTCCGGCTCACGGAAAGTAATAATACAGCTTCTTCAACGCTTCCATATTTGCCGTATCAGCCATGTAGATCATAACGGGTCCCCTTTATTTCGTTAGCATTGAAGGAGATTACCAGGTTTGAGAGCTTGCCGCGCGGCGTACGTGTATACAGTCGATAGTAATGTTGGTCGGTAACGAACAGAGGTAGGCAACCGCATCTGCCACATCTTCCGGTTGGATCATAGATGAGAAATCGGTTAGATCCGGGCGGGACTGTTTAATCATCTCTGTGGCGACTCCTCCTGGGCAGATAGCATGCACGCGAATATTGTGGTCTCGTCCTTCCTCAATGGCAGTTTTAGTCAGGCCGAGTAGGGCATGTTTGCTGGCGCCGTAAGCCGCCTGATTGGGGTATCCCTTCACGCCCACGACCGATGAGATATTTATGATCCGCCCGCCTTCGGCGTGTTTCATGGCTTTCATGGCTTCGCGCAGACAGAGGAATGTTCCTTCAACGTTGACCTTATGAATGGCCTGCCAGTCTTCAAGTTTAATGTCTTCAATGGCATCAAAGGTTCCGAATCCGGCATTGTTCACTAATAAGTCGATCTGACCTGCTTTTTCGAACAGATCGATGATTTCCTTTTCTTCGGAAAGGTCGGCGGTAAAAATTTCAACTTCTGCTCCAAGGCCTTCGCAGGCCGTTTTCACGTTTCTAAGCATAGGCAGATCGCGGGCGGTCAAAACCAGGTTATAGCCGTTTTTAGCCAGTTTTAGCGCAATCGCGTGGCCGATTCCACGGCTTGCTCCGGTAATCAGGGCTTTCTTTTTCATACGTATAATCCTTTTCAGTAGCGGATGTGTAGCAAATAAAAATCAAAAAACAACTTGAAGCAAACTAAAAACAAGGTAAAAAGAAAGCAATCGGATAGAAAAAGGGAAGCGAGCTAGGTATGAGTAATAATTTTTTAGAGCGCAAATCGATCATTCTGGAAATGTTGATCGAGAAAAGTGGTGTCAGTGTTTCTGAGCTGGCAAAACGCCTGAATGTGACCGTTGTTACTGCCCGAGCCGATCTTGTTGCACTGGAAGAAGAGGGTCTTCTCGTTCGCACGCATGGTGGAGCCGTTCCTTCGAAGCATCCAAAAATCATGGAACGCATGCAGGCTGATAAGGGCGTTAAGGGTTCCATCGCCAAGGCCGCCTCCGCAATGATTGAGGATGGAGACACCGTAATCATCTCTGCCGGAACGACGACGGCTCTGATTGCTAAATATCTTTTAGGCAAGCGCGGGGTGCACATTGTTACCAATAATTCCCTTCTCCTTGCCTATGCCCGTACGAACCCTCAAATGCGCGTAACGCTCGTTGGCGGAGAGTTTCGCCCTGAAGAAGAAGGTGTTGTCGGTCCGATGGCGCTGGCGGCCATCGATCAGTTCCATGTTTCGAAGGCATTTATCGGAATTGATGGAGCCTCATTAAAACAGGGATTTTCGGCCAATTCAGTCGAGAGTGCCGATCTCGTTCGTAAGATGGCCGTTCAGGCCGATGAAGTAATCGTGATTTCCAATTCCGATAAATTCGGCAACCCGGGTTTTGCCCGGATTCTGCCGTTCGAAGGAGTGGACGCGCTCGTAACTGATAATGATTTAACCACTGAGTTTGAAGAAGAGCTGATAACCGCCGGGGTGCG
The DNA here is from genome assembly GCA_036479375.1 of Pontiella sp. GTDB lineage: Bacteria > Verrucomicrobiota > Kiritimatiellia > Kiritimatiellales > Pontiellaceae > Pontiella. The sequence goes on from JAZGFK010000001.1 coordinate 15,254, forward strand.
GATCGTCAAATCGTAATATTCCAAGGAGAATAAAAAAATGGCTACTGAAGTATTACTACCAAGACAGGGACAATCCGTTGAGTCCTGCATTATTATTGAATGGAAAGTCAACGAAGGCGATATCGTCACAACCGGACAGGGAATTTGTGAGGTGGAAACGGATAAGGCGACCTTCGAAGTTGAAGCCACTGCCGATGGAACCGTTTTGGCGATTCTTTATCCGGCAGAAGCCGATGTTGAAGTTCTAAAGACGATCGCAATTATCGGGGAAGCTGGGGAAGATGTCTCTGCGCTGATTCCTGCAGAAGAATCCGCACCGGCACCTGAAACAGCTCCTGAAGTGGTTGATGAACAGCCTGCTGCTATCGAAACTCCTAGTGCAACGATCACAACGCAAGCATCAGCGTTCAGCGGTGCCGCGTCGCCTCGTGCTAAAAATCTTGCTGCTCAAAAGGGGGTCGATGTTTCCACCGTTGCCGGAAGTGGTCCGAATGGCCGTGTAATTGAGCGCGATGTTGCTGCAGCTCAACCGGGTTCAATTTCTCCGGCTGCTCAGGCGAAAGCCGCGGCGGAAGGGTTGTCTATCCCTGCAACGGGTAGCGGAATTGGCGGACGTATACTCGCGGCCGATCTTGCGGCGGTTGCTCCGGATGCTGTTGGAGCTGTAGTTGCTTCCATGGACTTCCCCGGTAATGCCACCGAGATTCCAGTTAAGGGTGTTCGCAAAGTGGTTGCGGGTCGCATGCTTAATTCACTACAGACCACCGCACAGCTTACGCTTAATACCTCGGCCGATGCCCGCTCCGTACTGGGCTATCGCGCAAAATGCAAAGCTGCTCCGGAAGAAGCCGGTGTCGGCGGAATCAGCATTAACGATGTAGTACTTTTCGCCACCGTCAAGACGCTAAACGAATTCCCAGAACTTAATGCTCATATGCTGGGCACCAAGATCGTCGAGTTCGGTAACGTGCATCTCGGATTCGCAGTGGATACACCGCGCGGCCTGATGGTTCCCGTTATTCGCTACGCCAACCTGATGAACCTCAAGCAGCTGTCAGCAGAAGCCAAGCGTTTGGCCAAGGCTGCCATTGAGGGCACGATTGATCCAGATGCATTGAGCGGCGGAACCTTTACGGTAACGAATCTCGGCGCCATGGGCATCGAAAGCTTTACGCCGGTGCTGAACGCTCCGGAAGTCGGAATCCTGGGCGTCTGTTCCATTCAGCTGAAACCAGTGATGAAGGACAGCGATGTTGAGTTTATTCCGCACATGGGACTCTCGCTCACCTTTGACCACGCCGCCGCAGATGGCGCTCCGGCAGCCCGATTCCTCGCCAGCATGAGAATCAAGCTGGCCGCATTTGAACTAACCCTCGCAGGCTAGAGAATTTCGAATAACGAATGGAGTGATTTTTATGCATGATATTATCATTATTGGTGCAGGACCAGGCGGCTATGAAATGGCCGAACGTGCTGCGCATAAAGGAAAGAAGGTTCTACTGGTTGAGAAGAAATATCTCGGCGGTGTTTGCCTCAACTGGGGCTGTATTCCGACTAAGACGCTGCTCAATTCAGCGAAACATTACGTGCATGCCAAAGAAGCACCGGAATTCGGTGTTACTACGGGAGAAGTTAAATTCGACCTGTCTGTGGCCATGGGCTGGAAGCAGGACGTGATTGAAACGCTTCGCGGCGGTATTGCCGGCATGATGAAAAAGAACAAGGTCGAAGTGGTTTACGGCGCAGGCAAGTTGCTCGGACAGGGCAAGGTGCAGGTCGAGGATACGGTTTACGAAGGAGCCAACGTAGTCATTGCGACGGGCGGGTCTCCATTTGTTCCACCGATTCCTGGGGCCGACCAATCCCATGTTATGACCAGTAAGGAAATCCTGAGTGTGGAAGCCATGCCCGAATCACTCGTCGTAATTGGCGGCGGTGTAATCGGCATAGAGTTCGCCAGTTTCTTCAGCAGTCTGGGAGTGAAAGTCGACGTTATTGAAATGCTCGACGAAATTATCCCCTTCATGGACAACCAACAGGCGGCTGCATTTCGCAAGGCGTTGAAAGGTAAAGTTGATTTCAATATGGGGTGCCGCGTTACGGCCATTGATGGCCACGACGTGAAATACACCACGAAGAGCGGCGAGGAAAAATCGATCAACGCGGATATCGTACTGATGTCGGTGGGTCGTGCTCCTAATCTCGCCGGAATGGGCTTTGAAGAAGTAGGACTGGATTTTGATCGTCAGGGAATTAAAACCGATGACCAGCAACGGACGAACCTTCCGAATGTCTTCGCCATTGGCGATGTGACGGGGAAATCACAACTGGCGCACTCGGCGACACGAATGGGTGAGGTTGCCCTGAATACCATTCTCGGTAAGAAAGACCGTTTCCGTACGAACGCAATTCCATGGGCGGTATATTCCATGCCCGAAATTGCGGGTTGTGGAATGACGGAAGAGCAGGCCGAAGAGGCCGGTCATACGGTTGAAACGTCATCCTTGCCGCTGATCATGAGTGGGCGCTTTCTTGCTGAAAACGGTAAGCGCGGTCCGGGCTCGGTGAAGGTGGTCGTGGATGCAGATTCGAAAGTGCTGCTGGGTGTGCATATGTTCGGTGGTATCTGTTCGGAAATCATCTGGGGTGCCGCAGCGATGATTGAATCTGAACTTCGGGTCCAGGATATTCAGGAAATCGTTTTTCCGCACCCGACCGTCGGTGAAGTAATCAGAAGTACAATGTTTAACTTTAATTGAATTAATCAGGAGAATACCAATGCCTAAAAATCAAGTGATATATCCCGCCGAATCCCGCAAAGCGGGCGAGATTACCTTCAAGCCGATTCCGATTAACCAGTATAAATCGGACTATAAGAAGGAAGAAAAGAAATACGGAAAAGACCGTCTGGTCAAAATGTATTACGACATGCTCGTGATCCGTGAATTCGAAACTATGCTGAACCAGATTAAAGTTCAGGGTTCCTACGAAGGCATGGAATACAACCACCCCGGACCGGCTCACTTGTCGATCGGTCAGGAAGCCGCCGCGGTAGGTCAGTCGGTTCACCTCGACACCGATGACTACATCTTCGGTTCTCACCGTTCACATGGTGAAATTATGGCGAAGTGTCTTTCGGCCATCAGCAAGCTCGACGATGATAAGCTCAACGGCATCATGGAAGATTTCTTCGAAGGCGCCACCTTGAATGTGGTTAAGGATGGATCGCACGAGGACGTGAAGGATCTGGCAGAAGACTTCATTCTCTACGGAACGCTCGCCGAAATTTTCGCTCGTGAAACCGGCATCAATAAAGGACTCGGCGGTTCCATGCACGCCTTCTTCATTCCGTTTGGTTCCATGCCCAATAATGCACTCGTAGGTGGTTCTGCCGACATCTCGGTCGGTTCGGCCATGAACAAATTGATTAACCGAAAGCCAGGTATCGTGATCGCCAACATCGGTGATGCTTCGATGGGGTGTGGGCCGGTTTATGAAGGGATCTGGATGGCTGCGATGGACCAGTACGTTGAGCTGTGGGACAAAGAGTTCGGGCATCCTCCCGTGTTGATCAATATCATGAACAACCAATATGGCATGGGTGGCCAGACCGTTGGTGAAACCATGAGCTACAAATACGCCGCGCGTATCGGTGCCGGCATCAATGCCCATCAGATGCATGCGGAGCGTGTGGATGGCTATAATCCGCTGGCCGTGGCTGACGCCACCGAGCGTAAAAAAGAAATCCTGCTTGATGGCAAGGGGCCGGTTCTGTTGGACATCATAACCTACCGCATGTCAGGTCACTCTCCGTCCGACGCGTCTTCCTATCGCTCGAAGGAAGAAATGGAACTTTGGGAAGAGGCTGACTGTGTGCGCACGTTCGGAGAATACCTCATCAGCAATGGTGCGATCACTGAAGCCGATGCGGATGCCATGAAAGCGAAGATTACGGCCAAGATCGTCAAGGCTATGAAACTGGCCATCGACGAAAGCGTTTCTCCGTATTCCGACATCAATCTGATTGAGAAAGTAATGTACTCGAACGGTAAGGTTGAAAAGTTCGATGACCGCGAACCGGAATTGCTCCAGAAGCTCGAAGACAACGACCGTGTCAAGAAGCTGAAGCGCAAACAACGGTACGCGTTCGATGGCGATGGAAAGCCTTATAAGGCAAACCAGCTTTACACATACCGCGACGGTATCTTCGAAGCGATGGCGCATCGTTTCACGACTGACCCGACGATGATCGCTTATGGCGAAGAAAATCGCGATTGGGGCGGGGCGTTCGCCTGCTACAACGGTTTGACGGAACTGCTACCTTACCATCGTCTGTTTAACTCCCCGATTTCAGAAGGTGCCATTGTGGGTACGGCCTGTGGCTATGCCCTGAGTGGCGGCCGCGTGGTGGCTGAGCTGATGTACTGCGACTTCATGGGGCGTGCCGGTGACGAAATCTTTAACCAGATTTCCAAATGGCAGTCCATGTCGGCCGGTATTCTGAAAATGCCGCTGACGCTCCGCGTTTCTGTGGGCAACAAATACGGCGCCCAGCACTCGCAGGACTGGACGGCTATGGTGAACCATATTCCGGGTCTGAAAGTGTACTATCCGGCGACCACCTGCGATGCAAAGGGTATGTTGAATCTGGCGCTTGCCGGTACCGACCCAGTCATCTTTTTCGAATCGCAGAAGACCTATGGGGTCGGCGAGCTGTTTGAAAAGGGCGGGGTTCCGGAAGGCTACTTCGAAACGGAAGAAGGCGAGCCGGCCGTACGTACGCAGGGTAAGGATCTGACGTTGATTACACTCGGTCCGGTTCTCTACAGCGGCATGAAGGTCGTTGATGAGATGAAGGAAAAGTATGGAATGGACGTCGAACTGATCGACCTGCGTTTCGTAAACCCGCTGAACTACGACAAGCTAGTAGAGTCCATTAAGAAAACCGGACGTGTTGTTCTGGCTTCCGATTCGGTGGAGCGTGGTTCCTGCCTGCACAACATTGCGGCGAACCTGACTACCCTGTGCTTCGATTACCTCGATGCGCCGCCGGTGGTGATCGGCGCGAAAAACTGGATCTCTCCGGCTGCGGAAATGGAAACAGACTACTTCCCGCAGGCGAGCTGGATTATCGACGCAATTCACGAGCGGGTTGTTCCGCTGCCGGGCCACGTTGTTGAGCACAACTACACCAACGGAGAAATCAAGCGTATTGCGCGTCTGGGTGTGTAAAATGGAAATGTGACGATTGAGTCGTGATTCATATTTCACGGCTCACTCGTCACGAAACCAAGGCTTTAACCATGGGATATGAAGATCTAAATGCACCGACCGTCGAGGCACGCCTTGCGGCGGTTCACGAGTTAGGTGAAGAGCGTTTCAAACACGGTGTAGCGCAAACGGAAGAGGTGAATAATCATGTTCACTCCATCTATTCGTTCAGCCCGTATTCGCCGACAATGATTGCGGTGAAAGCTGCGGAAGCCGGTTTGCGGACCGTGGGGATCATGGATCACGATTCAGTGTCAGGTTGCGCTGAGTTTCTTGAAGCGGCGAAAGTAGTGAATGTAGCCAGCACCACCGGTTGTGAAATTCGCGTGAATATGGATGACACGATGATGCAGGGGCGTAAGACCAATAACCCGGATGAACCGAATATCACGTACATCGCATTTCACGGTATTCCAGCAACGAAGTTTGATGAAGTAAGACAGTTTCTAAAGCCGATTCACGAGGCGCGGATTCAGCGTGACCGTTTGGAAGTGGATAAGCTGAATAAGCGCCTTAGCGAACGGGGTGCGCCGGTGTTGGATTTTGATGCCGATGTGCTTGCCATTTCGCAGGCAGCTGATGGAGGTTCCATTACAGAACGGCATATTCTGTATGCGCTTTCACTCAAGTTGATTGAAAAATGTGGCAAAGGACAGCCGTTGGTTGATTTCGTCGAACAGACGATGAAGGTTCCGCTGGCTGGCGCCCTCCGAGAGGTTCTTCTGGAGGTCTATAATCCACATTATGAATACGACTTACTCGGTGCGTTTAAATCATCCCTCGTTCCGGAATTCTTTCTTGAGTCCACGTATGAGGAATGTATCTCGGTTTACCGTGCAGTTGAATTTGCTAATTGTATCGGTGCTATTCCGGCTTACGCCTATTTGGGCGATGTCGGCGAATCGCCGACCGGGGATAAGAAAGCGGAAAAATTTGAAGATGATTTTCTGGATGAATTGATTCCCGAACTGTCGAAGATCGGCTTTCAGGCGATCACGTACATGCCGCCGCGAAATACGCTGGAGCAGCTCACTCGACTTCAGCGTCTCTGTAAAGAAAACGGACTGATGGAAATCAGCGGAGTCGACATCAACAGTTCGCGGCAGTCGTTTAACTGTCCGATTCTACTCGAACCGGACTTTCTTCATCTGGCGGATGCGGCCTGGGCGCTGATTGCCCACGAAAAACTGACGGCGCAGGATTCGAAATTGGCGTTGTTCAATCTAGAAAATCCATTTGCCAAACTGAACGTGGAAGAACGGATTCAAAAGTATGCGAAAATCGGAAAACGCATGGACCATACCCAACCCGAAAAGGCAATAGAGTTAATATGAAAATAAATGAAATTTCCTCATGGTTAAGAGGGCTGTCATTTGATGGCGAAAAAGGTGATATCGTTGTTTCCGGTAAAACCATCGAACAACCGGAACTGACCTGCAGCATCGATGAACTCGCTGAAAAATTCAGTAAAGGTATGCGCTCTGTTGTGGTCGAAGGGGTGGGCGGATTTTTATTGGGCGAGGATTATGACGATGCCGTCAATGGCACTTCCACGGCTTCGAAAATTACCGGCCGTGCCGCTGTAGTGAACAACAAGGTTTGCGTAGTGACGGGTGGAGCTCAGGGCTTTGGCGAAGGAATTGTTCGCGAGTTGATCTCGAACGGAGCTACCGTTTTTATTGCCGATATGAATGTGGATGGTGCCGAAAAATTGGCTCGCGCTCTTAATGAACAAGAAGGCCGAACCGTCGCCTTTGGGGTGTCGGTAAATGTTACCGACGAAGAATCTGTTTTGAAAATGGTCGGCACCATCGTTGAAACGGTAGGGGGCATCGATCTGTTTGTCAGCAACGCGGGTGTGCTTAAGGCGGGTAGTGTGAAGGAGCTGAGTCTGAAGGACTTTGAGTTCGTGACTAACGTTAACTATGTTGGCTTCTTCCTCTGCACCAAGCATGTGGCTCCTGTGATGGAATTAATGAACACGCCTTCCGGGAATTACTTTACCGACATCGTGGCAATAAGTTCCAAATCCGCACTGGAAGGTTCGAACAAGAACGGTGCTTATGCCGGTTCGAAGTTTGGCGCGGTTGGACTCGTACAGAGCTTTGCCAAGGAATTGGTAGCCGATAATACGAAAGTAAACACCGTGTGCCCCGGCAACTTTTTTGATGGGCCGCTTTGGAGTGATCCGGAGCGCGGTTTATTTGTGCAATATCTGAGTACAGGCAAAGTGCCCGGCGCAACAACGGTCGAGGATGTTAAAAAGTTTTACGAAGCACAGGTTCCCATGAACCGCGGTTGCGATGGAGCGGATGTAACCAAAGCCATTCTTTATTCAGTCGAACAGAAATATGAAACCGGCCAGGCCATCCCCGTTACTGGCGGCCAGGTCATGTTGAATTAGGGAAAATCGAACAAGCAATGTCTAATATTGAAGTGGCTTAATACTTAAAACCTAAAACTTAAAACAGGTGAAACCCATGAAAACTAAAGCAGTTAGAATGTACGGCGAAAAAGATTTACGGTTAGAAGAGTTCGAGCTTCCACCTATTGGGAATGACGAAATTCTCGCTAGAATTGTATCGGACTCCATTTGCATGTCTTCCTACAAAGCATCATCGCAGGGAATAAAACATAAACGTATTCCCAATAATGTTGCCGAAGAACCTATTATTGTTGGCCATGAATTTTGCGGTGAAATCGTCGAAGTGGGCAGTAAGTGGGCCGATAGTTTCTCGGCGGGCGACCGGTTCTCCATTCAGCCTGCTATCAATTTTGAAGACGGTCCGGTCGGAATTTTGTCAGCGCCGGGGTACTCCTACAAATACATCGGCGGTGATTCGCAATACGTAATCATCCCCGCTGAAGTCATGTCGCAAAAATGCCTGCTACCCTTTAATGGCGAAGCATTCTTTTTGGGATCACTCGCGGAACCGGTCTCATGTGTAATTGGAGGATTTCACGCCAACTACCACACAAAGCCCGGCAGCTATGTTCACGAAATGGGTATTGTTGAGGGGGGTTCCATGGCACTGCTTGCCGGCGTGGGTCCGATGGGACTCGGTGCAATCGACTATGCAATTCACTGCGATCGCAAACCGGGATTGCTGGTGGTAACGGATATAGACAATGCGCGGCTTGCGCGTGCGGCTTCTATTTTTACCGTTGAAGAAGCCAAAGAAAATGGGGTTGAACTCATTTACGTTAATACCGCAGAAGAGGGTAAAGGCGTTGACTACCTTAAATCACTGACGCCTGATAACGGCGGCTTCGACGATGTCTTTGTCTATGCGCCGGTTCGTCCGGTTCTTGAACAGGCCGATAAATTGCTTGGATTCGATGGTTGCCTGAACTTCTTTGCCGGGCCGACGGATCCTGAATTTTCAGCCACGTTCAATTTCTATAACGTACACTACGGTGCAACCCACGTTGTGGGAACCAGCGGTGGCAATACGGATGACATGCTGGAATCGCTCAAGATGATGGAAGCAGGTCTGCTGAATCCATCGACCATGCTCACGCATGTGGGTGGACTGGATGCCGTAATTGAAACGACACTCAACCTGCCGAATATTCCTGGTGGAAAGAAACTGGTTTATAACAACGTGAGCATGCCCTTGGTTGCGTTGGACGATCTTAAGAATCTGGAAGGCGAGCTTTATCAGGGCTTGGCTGAAATTGTTGAAAAACATAATGGATTGTGGAGCGCGGAAGCGGAACGCTTTTTGTTGGTCAACGCACCGGCCATTTAACGGCAAAAAATATGAGTTTCCCAAAGACATTTTATCGTTGGCGGCCACACCCGTGGCACGGGCTTGAAAGAGGGAGCAAATGTCCCGATATCGTCAATGCATATATTGAGATGACTCCGTTTGATGCGGTGAAGTATGAAGTCGATAAAACCACGGGCTACCTGCGGGTGGATCGACCTCAGCTGACCTCTTCCATGGCGCCGACGCTTTATGGATTTGTCCCGCGTACGTATTGTGGTGCGCGGGTTCAGGCCTTGTCCCCGTCCTCGGAAAGAGGAGATGGCGATCCGTTGGATATTTGTGTGATTACCGAACGGCCGATTAATCGGGGTGAAGTCATTCTGCGGGCCCGCGTGATCGGTGGCGTACAGATGATTGATGGCGGTGAGGCCGACGATAAGATTATTGCCGTTCTCCATGAAGATCGGTTTTGGGGTGAGGTTAACAATATTGATCAGATTCCTGAAGCGTTGGTGGATCGCCTGCATCATTATTTCGAAACCTACAAATCTACGCCGAACGGCGACGCTGACGTGAAGATTGTTAAACGATATGATGCCGCTCGGGCGAAAGAAGTGATTGCCGCGGCAATCGAAGATTATGAAGATATGTTTGGTGGATAATCGGATGGTAGAAGCTCATTAGATAACACAGGGGAAGGTATGGCTAAGCATTATATAGCAATCGATTTAGGGGCGTCCAGCGGGCGAACGATTGTAGGCACGCTGGATAACGGCAAGCTGACGCTGAAAGAGATGAACCGGTTCTGGAACGGGCCGACGGAAGTTCGCGGTACGCTCCTTTGGGACTTCGTACATCTCTTTCGTAATATCAAGGAAGGCATTGCCCTCGCGAAGAAGGAATTTGGCGACGGACTCGTTTCTTTGGGGATCGATACCTGGGGGGTTGATTTCGGCTTGTTCGATGCTGATGGAAACTTGTTGCGCAATCCGGTGAACTATCGCGATCGCCGCACAACCGGCATGTTTGAAAAGGTTTTTGAACGGGTTCCCAAGGCGGACGTGTTTTCGCAGACTGGAATCCAGTTTATGGAACTCAACACCGTCTATCAGCTGATGGCGCTCTCGCTGGAAGATTCGTTTCAATACCGCAATGCAAAGAAACTGCTCTTCTCTCCTGATCTGTTGGCGTATTGGCTTACAGGGAACATGGTGGCGGAGAGAACCATTGCCAGTACCTCGCAATTCTATAATCCGGTAACAAAGGACTGGGCATATGACCTGCTCGAAAAGCTGGGCATTCGCACCGACCTTTTTGCCGAACTGGTCGATCCAGGAACCGTCATCGGGGATGTGGATGGACTACCTGTTGTGGCGGTCGGCGGGCACGATACGGCCAGCGCTTTTGCAGCGGTACCCATTTGCGAAGGCGAACAGTGTGCCTTCCTCAGCTCGGGAACCTGGTCGTTGCTCGGAATCGAATTGGATGAGCCTGTAATCAACGCGGATACATTGGCCGAAAATTTCACAAATGAAGTGGGGGTTTGTAATACAGTACGTTTCCTGAAGAATCTTTCCGGACTTTGGATGATTCAGGAATTACGCCGCAGTTGGAACGAGCAGGATTACGATTATTCATGGGCTGCTTTGGAGCACATGGCATTGGAATCTCAACCCTTCGAATTCTTTATTGATCCAAGCGATGAACTTTTCCTTGCGCCGGGTGATATGGCGGGCCGTATTCAGGATTACTGCGAACGTACGGGACAGGCTCGACCTGAAACCCATTCCCAGATTATCCGTACGGCCTATGAAGGTTTGGCTTTGCTGTATGCCAGTGTGTATGACAAATTGGAGCAACTAACCGGACGTACGTTGACCACGCTTCGGATTGTTGGTGGCGGCTGTAAGGATACGCTGCTCGATCAATTGGCTGCCAATGCCGTCGGCCGCAAGGTTGTGACGGGTCCGGTCGAGGCTACCGCTACGGGGAATCTGATTATGCAAATGCTGGCGATGGGGGAGATCCAATCGCTGGCAGAAGGGCGCGAAATCATTCGAAACTCGTTTTCGGAAGAGACACGCGAATTTGAACCGCAGGATACCGCTATTTGGAAATCTGCTCTGAATAAATGGTGCGAAATTTGTCGCGCCAACTAATTGAACGATTAAACAGGAATTAAGAAAATGGATCTTAAACTTATTGCAAACACAATTCGTGGACTCTCAATGGATGGCGTACAAGCCGCCAACTCAGGTCACCCCGGTCTACCGCTCGGTATGGCCGACGTTGCCGCTGTGCTTTGGACGCAGTTTCTCAAACACAACCCGGAGAACCCACAATGGGCCGACCGCGACCGCTTCGTACTTTCTGCCGGTCACGGTTCCATGCTGATTTACAGCCTGCTTCACCTCGCCGGCTACGACCTTCCGCTCGAAGAGCTCAAGAACTTCCGCCAGTGGGGTTCAAAAACCCCCGGCCATCCGGAATTTGGTCACACGGATGGGGTTGAAGCCACGACCGGTCCATTGGGTCAGGGTTGTGGAAACGTGGTCGGCATGGCGCTTGCGGAAAAAATGCTCGCGGCACGTTTTAATACGGCCGATCATACAATCGTTGATCACTTTACGTATGCCATCGCATCCGAAGGTGAATTTATGGAAGGCATTTCGCACGAAGTTTTCTCGCTGGCCGGTAACCATGGTCTTGGCGATCTGATTGTCTTCTATGATGAAAACTTTATCTCCATCGAAGGTGATACCCATATCACCTACACCGATGATGTTGAAAAACGCATGGAAGCCTATGGCTGGCACGTACAGCGTATCAACGGTCATGATTTTGACGACATCACTTCAGCTACGCGCATCGCGCAGAAAGAAACCAGCAAACCGTCGGTCATTATCTGCAATACCACCATCGGTTTTGGATCGCCGAACAAAGCCGGTTCGCACGACTGCCACGGTGCACCACTGGGCGATGACGAAATTACATTGACCAAGGATGCACTCGGTATTTCACAGGAAAAATTTCATGTTCCCGAAGAAGTCTATGCGGCATTTGCGGAAGTTGCTGGCGAAAATGCCAAGCGCGAATCCTTATGGAACGATCTCTATGCTGAATATGCCGCCGCCAATCCAGGAAAGGCTGCTGAATGGGATATTTGCATTAAGGGCGACCTACCTGTTGACCTGGTTGATCAGATCCAGGATTTCGAAGCGGGTGGATCCATTGCCACGCGGTCAGCTTCCGGTAAAGTCCTGCAGGATATTGCAAAAGCGGTTCCTTATCTCGTAGGTGGCTCGGCCGACCTTGCGCCATCGAACAACACGGATCTAAAGGGACTTGGCGATGTGGGTGCCAATGCCTACCTTGGTCGTAACCTGCACTACGGTGTGCGCGAAATCGGAATGGGTGCCATTATGAACGGGATGCAATTGCACGGCGGGTTTCGTGTGTTTGGTGCCACCTTCCTTGTCTTTGCCGACTATGTTCGCCCGACCACCCGTGTGGCCGCATTGTCGAATCTTCCGGTGATTTATATCTACACGCACGACAGCTTTTACGTCGGCGAAGATGGACCAACCCATCAGCCGATTGAAACACTGATGAGCCTGCGTATCACCCCGAACGTAACCGTGATCCGTCCATCCGATGCGACGGAAACCAAATACGCCTGGATTGCCGCGCTTGAAAACAAAACCGGTCCGACCGCTTTGCTGTTAACGCGTCAGAACCTGCCCATCTTCGACCGCACCGAACTTGCTCCTGCATCAAACCTCAAGAAGGGGGCCTACACGATCTGGGAAAATGCAGAAACCGATCACGATATTCTGATTGTTGCGACCGGGTCTGAAGTCTGGATCTCTATCGATGCCGGTAAGAAACTGGCGGAAGAAGGCAAAAAAGTCCGTGTCGTCAGTTTTCCTTGCTGGGAACTGTTTGAGCAGCAGGACGATGCCTATAAAGCTTCGGTCTTCCCTGCCGAATGCAGAAACCGTCTGGCTGTCGAAGCAGGCTGGTCAACGGGGTGGGAAAAATACGTTGGTCTCGATGGAAAGATCATTGGAGTCGACCATTTCGGCGCATCAGCTCCGGGCGCTATCATCGCCGAAAAATTCGGTATCACGGCCGATAACGTATACAAGCAAGCCAAAGATCTGTTGTCCGGTAATTAATAACAGAACCAGTGGGGTTATGTGGGCCGAGGTCTGCAATTACGATTCAATCGAATCGACCCTGTTTTCTTGCGGCGAACCCATTGCGGGTTCGCCGTTTTTATTTCTCCGTCATACGAGATATTTAGTTTAGGTGGGTATCTCTAAAATAGTACGCTACTCGCGGTGTTGGGTATTGGCTGTATTGTGTTAGATTGCTTCGATCAGTCTATCGAATGCGTTCGGCTCAATGTGTGTTAATTATTGAGAACGAAGATCCGGTGTTGAAATACATAATCTGATCATCGTCATCTCCGAAGGGTTGATAGAGGAATGACAGGAGTTTGGATGCACCATGAATAAAGGATTTAAGTTTATAAGTGCAGCAGTCCTTGCTGTGGTGGTTTTAGTGGTTCTTCTCTCCAGTTTGAATTCATCCAAAAACGGGGCGTTGACCCCGCCGTTAATGCTTTATTGCGCCGCTGGGGTAAAACCCGCAGTTCTTCCCTTGGCGCTTGAATTTGAGCGGCAATACGGACAGGCGGTACAGATTATGTATGGAGGATCCGGAACCCTGTTGAGTAATGTCCAGGTGGCGCGCCTGGGGGATTTGTATATAGCCGCTGATCAAAGTTATATCGAGATTGCTGCGGACAAAGGTTTGATTGATGAAATACTCCCGCTGGCAACACAGAGTCCGGTGATTGCGGTAGCGAAAGGGAATCCCAAAAAGATCCTAACGCTGGAAGATCTTAAACGGGCGGATCTACGTCTTGCGCTCGGCAATCCGGAATCCGCTTCAATCGGTAAACAGACCAAATATTTGTTGGAGAAAGCTGGGAACTGGAAGTCTGTAAAAAAACAGGTGGAACAAACCGGCGTCTTTAAACCAACGGTGCCGGAAGTGGCGAACGATGTGAAACTCGGCGCGGTAGATGCCGGAATTATCTGGGATTCAACTGCGGCGCAGTATTTCGAAATTGAAGCCGTGCATATTCCGCTGTTTGATGAGGTGCGTATGCAAGTCAGTATAGCCATACTGAAGTCGAGCAAGCAGCCCGCGGCGGCCTTACGATTTGCTCGCTATCTCAACAGTCCGATAGGCAGAGCTGTTTTTTCTGAGTGCGGGTTTAAGACGATTAACGACACCGAATAGGCTTTGCAGTTGAAGAGCGCTTTGTGAAGCTATGGGTTCATTATCGTGTAGGAAAAACGAAATAGTGTTCAGGCTGAAGGCGTCATTATAATTACGGAATGAAAGATAGAACTACAAAGAGTGCGGGGCTAACGGATTCACTGTTCTTCCTGTGCATGGGAATCATCGGTGGAGCATATGTGCTGCTTATCGTTCTCTTGCTCGTTGCCGATGCCGCCTACATGCTGCAGGGATCGGGCTGGTATGAAATTATTTATGAAAATCCCATCGTGCTGGCACTTGCCAAATCGGAGATTCGTTATTCCATCGTGCTCAGCCTTATTTCCTGCACGCTCTCGGCATTACTTGCCCTATTTGTTGCCGTTCCAATCGGTTGGCTTCTTTCCCGTTTCCGCTTCCGCGGTCGAAACCTGCTGGATGCCATTCTCGACATCCCGATTGTCCTTCCGCCGCTGGTCGTCGGTCTAAGCCTTTTAATCCTCTTCCAGTTCTGGCCGTTTACGGCAGAAATTCCATTCATTGGAAAATCGCTCAATGAATTGGTGGTGTATCAGATTCCTGCCGTCATTCTTGCGCAGTTTTCTGTCGCCGCCGCTTTTGCCGTCCGCACCATGAAAGCGACGTTCGACGAAATTAATCCGCGTTGCGAGCAGGTTGCGCTCACCTTGGGTTGTTCGCGCATGCAGTCGTTTACGCGGGTGGCGCTTCCTGAAGCGGGGCGCGGCATGCTCACGGCATTCACGCTGGCCTGGGCACGCGCGCTGGGCGAATTCGGGCCGCTGCTTGTTTTTGCCGGTGCAACCCGAAATAAAACGGAGGTTCTCTCGACCACGGTTTTTCTGGAACTCAGTATCGGCGACCTCAAAGCTGCCGTGGCCGTGTCGCTCATTATGGTATTTGCCGCCGTCACCGTATTGCTCATCACCCGCATCTGGGGAGCAAAGGATGTGATGGTATGATTGCGGTAGATAACATCACAATCGACGCAGGCGACTTTACGCTGAGCAATGTTTCGTTCAGATTGGAGGCTGGAGAATACGGCGCACTTATGGGCCGTACCGGTTGCGGGAAGACAACTTTACTCGAAGCGGTAATCGGACTTAAGCCGATCCGGAACGGGAAGATTATGGTTGGCGGAACCGATGTTACTTATGAGCGTCCGGCGGCGCGTGGTATCGGTTATGTTCCACAGGATGGCGCGCTCTTTAATACCATGACGGTTCGTGAACATCTGGCCTTCGCTCTGGAAATCAGGCGGCTCCCGAAAGGTCAGATTACACAGCGTGTAGATGAACTGGCGGAATGGCTAGGAATTGATGGTTTACTCGGCCGTCGTCCGTTCGGGTTGAGCGGAGGGGAACGCCAGCGTGTGGCCTTGGGCCGCGCGCTCTCATTTCATCCCCGGATTTTACTGTTGGATGAGCCTCTGAGTGCGGTGGATGAAGAAACGCGCGGCGATATGTATGATCTGCTCCGTCGGGTTCAACGGGATACCGAAGTCACGGTACTGCATGTAACGCATAACCCGGACGAAGCGCGCGAGCTGGCGGATGTTGTTTTTAATATGCAGGACGGAAAAATTATCAAGGAAGGTGCATAATGGAAATCTGGATGTGGTATGTGTTGGGTGGAATCGCTGCCGGGATTCTGAGCTCCATGTTTGGTGTGGGCGCCGGTATTTTGATGGTGCCTTTATTAAGCATTGTATTCGGATTCGGTCAGAAAAGTGCGCAGGGAATGGCGCTCGCCATTATGGTGCCAATGGCACTTGTCGGAGCAATGCGATACCATCTCAATCCCGATATTCCGGTCAAATTATCGGTGGTGGGGATTGTGGCCATCGGCGGTGTACTCGGTGCGCTTATTGGCTCTAAGATTGTTTTTAACATTCCCGATTTCATTCTTAAACGCATGTTTGCCTGCTTCATTATTATTGTAGGAATCAACATTCTCATCAAATCATTTTACGGCAACGGAGGAAATGATGTTCCGCTCGTTGAGCGAAATGCCGGGGATGTCGAATGATAATTGCGTTCAGCGATCGTGCATGCATCCAAAGTCCCTGCGGATTTCCAGTTGCCTCTCCTTCTTGTGAAACGTAATGTCCCTGCTCTTTTTGGGTCTATTTATGGAAAATCTGCTTAAGGTCATTCTACTTGCAATCATACAGGGCGTTACGGAGTTTTTGCCCGTTAGCAGTTCCGGGCATCTTGTGCTTTCAGAGCATTTCCTCGGATTGGATACACCAAACGGCGCTACACTCGTAATCGTTCTTCACAGTGGAACACTGGTTTCGATTCTTGCTTATTATTGGCGTCATATCTCGAAAATTTTTACCGGAGTAATTTGCGGGGAGAAAAGCGCAATTCGTTTTGCTTTGCTGATCCTGTTGGGTTGTATTCCTGCCATCATCCTTGGTCTTACTGCAAAGGATCAACTGGAAGGGGCCTTCCTAAATCCGAAATTTGTTTCCTGCACGCTGATGATTACAGGGCTCATTCTGATTGCGAGTCATTTTGCCAAGCCTGGAAAAAAACAAGTGGGGTGGGTGTCCGGCCTGATCATTGGGCTTGCACAGGCCCTCGCTATGCTACCTGGAATCAGTCGATCAGGATCAACGATTTGCACGGCACGTTTTCTGGGCATTGAGCCGAAAGAGGCGGCTGAATATTCCTTTCTAATGTCCGCGCCACTGCTGGCTGGAGTAAGTCTGTTGGCTTTGCTGGATCTACTTAAAAATGGAAATTCCTCTGGAAACAGTGCATTAGAACTGGGATTGGGTTTCATGATTTCAGCGGGGGTAGGTTATTTTTCGCTCAAGTGGCTCGTATCGCTTTTGCAACGTGGCCGATTCTGGCGTTTTGGGATTTATTGCCTCGTCGCAGGTGCGACAACACTCGTGCTGCTTTCAGTCGGATAAACCCGCGCCCACGCAATAACAACCTACTTTCCGGTTACTTGGCCGAATTTGAACCCTGAAGATGACCCAGCACCTGTGCCGGTCAGAAAAGGGTGGTTAACTGGGGCAGCGCTCCGAGGAGGGCAAAGCGTTGGTATGTTCAGTTTGATGTAGGAAAATACCGCTCCCGACAGGAGCGCAACCCGATTCTGGTAATTGCCAAGGTGTGCAAGTGCATGGCTATCACCAACCGGGGTTATGCGGCGAGTGGCTGAGCGGTTCCGAGAAGCTTTACCCAACTTCATATTTTATAGGTTGGCACTGCCAATGCTATTGGTTGGCTTGTGGGTTCATTTTAACGACTGTAAGGTAAGCGTTCCGAAGTCTCACCCCTGTTCTGCGTCGCGGATAGCTTTCCATGCGGCAGGTTTCTAAGAGTGTGTAGTGGATGGCGCTGGTGCGACCGGCGGCAGCGCTGCCGAAGAAGAGCCAGTTCTTTTTGCCGATGGCCGTGGGGCGGATGGCGTTCTCGACGAGGTTGTTGTCGATTTCCATTTGGGCGTTTTCGGTATAGACGAGCAGTTTATTCCAGAGGTTGAGGGTGTAGGCGATGGCTTTGCCGGTCTGGCTTTTGGGTAGATGCGCAGATTGCTCGGCCTGAAGCTGGAGGCCGATGCGCTGGAGGATGGGAACACTCTTTTCTTGGCGAACAGCGCGGTGGTCTTTCTTTGGATTTGCTCGCAGGTCGGATTCGATTTGGTAGAGCCCTTGAATTTCGAGCAGCGTTCGAGCGGCCAGCGAACTTTCGTTGCGCGATTCATGAAATTTACGCCGGGCGTGCACCAGCATGCGGCGTATTGGATCCGAGTATCGGGATGCCTTTTTTTGAACGCGCCGTAGGCGCTGTAGCCAATGCCGCTAAATCCTTTGAGGGTTTTATCGAGGCATTCGCTGGCGCGTCCGGTATGCCATTCGAAAAAGACGGCCTTGCCGGGGGCATGGTAGGGTCAGAGGTAACCCTGGCCGCATTTTCCGTTGCCGGGATTTTGGTAGCGCACGGGGGTTTCGTCGATCTGGAGATAGGTTTCAGCGCGGATTTCTTCGCGCATGGCTTCGTAGATCATGGCGAGCATTTGCGCGAGGCGGAACATCCAGTCGGCCATGGTCTGGCGGCTGATGTCGACGTCGTGGCGGGTCTTGTTGATCTGCGATTGGCGGTAGAGTGGGAGGTGGTCAGCATATTTTCCGAGCACGATGTGTACGAGTAGTCCGGCGGAGGCATAGGAGTTTTCGATGATGCGTTTGGGTGCGGGTGCGACCATCGGAGGAAGTGAACGGTCAGCGATGCGCACATACTTTGGACGCACGGTGCGGCGTTTGAAGAACTTCGTCGGTACCACATCGAGCTCCTCGGTCACCTCTTCGCCGATGCGCTTAAAGGCCTCCGGTTCGGCCAGCACCTCTGCGGGTTCGATAACGACCTCTTCAACGGGAAGGTCTTTAGGGATTCGTTCGGCCAGCGGTTTATGCGTGCGCTTCTTACGAGGCGGCGCGACTTCCTCAACCTCGGCTTCCGCTGCTGGCGACTCCGGAGCCGCGCAAGTTCTGCCGCCATTGAATTGAAGTTTTTCGCCGTTAAATCCATGCCGCACATTATACCAAAACTCGGTGAAAAAAGGCGGCATGAAGATGGAATAAATGCGGAAAAATTCAGCGCTGATACCACGGGCGCATTTTTGCGCTGTGCAGATCCACGCCATCAAGTAGTAGCGCCAGCGCCTCCGGTTTGAGCACCATCTTGTCCTTGTCGATTCCCTTCGGCCAGCTGAACGTTCCTTGCTCCAATCGCTTTACCGATACCCAGCAACCCGTGCCGTCAAAACACAGCACCTTGATCCTTGTTTTAGTACGGTTGGAGAAAATAAACAGAGCCCCATTTTCAGGAACCTCTCCGAGCTCACTGCGCGCAATCGTATATAGACCGTTAAAACTCTTTCGCAAATCCACCGGTTCGACCGCCAGCACCACTTTTAAGTTTTGGTTCATGTGAAACATCATCGACTCCTTGGTTAATTGAAGTCAGCGATTTTATCGCGTCATTGAAATCTGGCTAGGGGGTCGAATCTCGGTCGCTTACACTTGTTTGATGAGACCGTCGAAGATGAAAAAGGTAAAAAGACATACCATTAGCCCTTATTATTAATTGCTAAAGAATACAAATTTGAAATAGGTTGCCCTTTAAGATAAGAAAGGGAGGTTTTCGGAGGAGGGTGAATAGACGCCTAAACTCGACGATCACCCGTTTATAGTGTTTTAAGAACCATACATAGGAGATCGCCCGATGAATGCCTTGTTTCGTATTTCCAAAAAATCGCCAACCGGCTGTGCGCTACTTTTTCTTACCCTGTTGATGGCATGGCCGGCCAGCATCCAAGCCACCGGATCATCAACCCTCATCGTGCTCAATCCGGTCATCGATACCGCCGCAGGGAATTACCACAGCCTATTTCTGAAAAGCGACGGCACGGTCTGGGCAACGGGGGTCAATGGCAATGGCCAGCTGGGTGACGGCACCACAGTCGATAAATCGACCCCGCTGCAGGTCTTAAGCAATGTGACTGCCATCGCCGCAGGGGCATACCACAGCCTGCTCCTGAAAAGCGACGGCACGGTTTGGGCTACGGGGCACAATGCCTATGGTCAGCTGGGCGACGGGGGCACCACTCAGAAAACGACCCCGGTGCAGGTCTTAAGCGATGTGATCGCCATCGACGCTGGGGGTACCCACAGCCTGTTCCTGAAAAGCGACGGCACGGTCTGGGCCACGGGGCGCAATACCAAGGGTCAGCTGGGCGACGCGACGACGGGCGATAAAGCGACTCCGGTGCAGGTCTTGATAAGCGACGTGAGCGCGATCCATGCAGGGACACAACACAGTCTGTTCCTCAAAAACGATGGCACGGTCTGGGCCTCAGGATCGAATGACGAGGGTCAGCTGGGCGATGGGACGACGAACACCACATCGACCCCGGTGCAGATCCTCCTAAGCGACGTGAGCGCCATCGCCGCAGGGGCATCCCACAGTCTTTTCCTGAAAAGCGACGGCACGGTCTGGGCAACGGGGGACAATTTATATGGCCAGCTGGGAGACGGGACCACGATCGACACATCGACCCCGGTGCAGGTTTTAAGCAACGTGACCTCCATCGCCGCCGGAGAGAATTACCATAGCCTCTTTCTAAAAAACGACGGCACGGTCTGGGCCGCGGGATTGAATTTATTTGGCCAGCTGGGCGACGAGACCACGGTCGACAGATTGACCCCGGTGCAGGTCTTAAGCGATGTGACCTCCATCGCCGCCGGACAGCTCCATAGCTTCTTTGTGAAAAGCGACGGCACGGTCTGGGCCACGGGATACAATGTCTATGGCCAGCTGGGCGACGGGACGCCGACCGACACATCGACCCCAGTGCAGACCCTCCTAAGCGACGTGAGCGCCATCGCCGCAGGGGCATTCCACAGCCTGCTCCTGAAAAGCGACGGCACGGCCTGGGCCACGGGGGGCAATGACTTTGGCCAACTGGGCGACGGGGGCACCTTTCAGAAAACGACCCCGGTGCAGGTCTTAAGCAACGTGACCGCCATCGCCACCGGGGGTTCCCACAGCCTGTTCCTGAAAAACGACGGCTCGGTTTGGGCCACGGGGCGCAACGACTTTGGCCAGCTGGGCGATGGGAGCACCATTCAGAAAACAACCCCGGTGCAGGTCTCGATAAGCAATGTGATCGCCATCGACTGCGGGCACTTCCACAGCCTGTTCCTGAAAAGCGATGGCACGGTCTGGGCCACGGGGGACAATGGCTATGGCCAGCTGGGCGACGGGACCACCATTCAAAAAACAACCCCGATGCAGGTTTTAAGCAACGTGACCGCCATTGCCGTTGGATATCATCACAGCCTATTCCTGAAAAGCGACGGCACGGCCTGGACCACGGGGGGCAATGACTTTGGCCAACTGGGCGATGGGACCATAGTCAATAAATCGACCCCGGTGGAGGTTTTAAGCGATGTAAGCGCGCTCGACGCAGCGGGGTATCACAGCCTTTTCTTGAAAAACGATAGCACGGTCTGGGCCACGGGGTACAATGGCAATGGCCAGCTGGGCGATGGGACTTTCACTGGGAGAATCATCCCGGCGGAGGTGTCAAGCAACGTGGCCGCCATTGCCGCAGGGTTTTACTACAGCCTGTTCCTGAAAGGCGATGGCACGGTCTGGGCCACGGGGGACAATGGCTATGGCCAGCTGGGCGACGGGACCACAGTCAACAAATCGGCCCCGGTGGAGGCCTTAAGCGCCGTGAGCGCGATCGCCGCCGGGGCATACCACAACCTGTTCCTGAAAAGCGATGGCACGGTCTGGGTCACAGGGCTCAATAACGAGGGTCAGCTGGGCGACGGCACCACAGTCAACAAAACGACCCCCGTGAATACGGGATTAGCCCTCTTTTTGAGTCCGATCGATAGTGATGGGGATGGGGTGGTTGATCAAGATGAAGTACTCTGCTTTGGATCCAATCGTTTCAACCCCGATTCATCTGGGGATGGCGTTCCAGATGGAATATTGGTTTCTATTGGCCTAACGCCCTTCACCGATGTATCTGCCATTCTTTCGGTGGGTGTTACGAATGGGGTCACTCAGGGCATCGACAGCGTGTTGGCCGACCCCGGATCGCATTCCTTATATTATCCGAGTGAAATTGCCGACCTGCGTCCCGGCAGTTCCATGATCGCGGTATCCAACGGCGCAGCAAGCATTCATTTTGAAATTGACGAGAGCACCAACCTCGTCGACTGGGCAACGATCACCAACACGACCACCGCCACCATCCCAGCCGATACCGAAATCAAATTCTTCCGCTTCAAGATGGCGGAGTAAAACGAAAAAAGCTCTGCCCGTGAAATGAGGTTTACAGGGGCAGGGTTAAGTTCGCGATAGCTACGCTTCTCGATCTGTTTACGGAGCATTTCATCCGCATTTATACTTTCATAGCGCACCATCTACAATAAACGGCGAACCCCTTCGTTATGTTCCGCATGAAACGAAAACTAGTCACCGCCATTCTCTTGCTCAACCTGTACAGCCCCTCGGTCAGGTCGGCCCTATCCATATCGCATACGAACTCCACCATCCTCTTGGAATGGAATGGGGAGGACCAAGTGGACTATCGCATGGTGCACTCCACCAATCTTGTGGACTGGGTTAATGATGGCCCTTCCCAGACCGGCGATGGCTCGGACTTGCAACTCACCGCAACGGAAGTCTTGGGCTCGGCACCGCCTGAAAAATCCTACTTCAAACTCGAAAAACCCTATCCGGATAATGCCGAGGCGCAAGATCAAGACATACTCACTCCGAGCTACTACCATGCCGATACCAATGCTCCGTTCAGAAGGGAACTAAACCGCTTTGTCTATTACGCCCAGAAAAGCCCGTTCCATCATCCTCTCGAAAATGCTGACGGCCAAATTCCGAATTTTTATGTCTCCGGCAATGGCTATTTTGGAGCGGGGAAGGGCCCGACAGGAACGGCTCAACACCATCCCTACCTGGTACATCAACTTTAAATGTTCTATATTAGAACACTGTGTCGCGTTCTGATTGTTATTTTGTCCAGCATGGATTCCCGAAAAAGAAACATTACCGGCAAACGCATTAAAGAGACTCGAATACAGCAGGGGCTATCGCAGGATCAGCTTTCGGGACAGCTTGCAAAACTTCGCATAACGATTGATCGAGCAGGTATCTCCAAAATCGAGATTGGTATTCGTGTGGTTTATGATTATGAACTTAAGGCTTTATCAAGCCTTCTTAGAAGTTCGGCAGATTGGCTTCTGAAAGAGTAGGCAACAAACTGTTTTTCGGTACATAGATTTCCACATACCGATTACTCTACATGCCGCTGGAAAGCTTGGTTTCCGGGAGGGAGGATAGGCTAAAGGGAATCCTGAACCGCCAATGAAATACGCTTAAAACCGCTCCGAATGAGGGGCATCAACCTGACCTCATGAATGGCGCATCTTTCATGGGAATTTAGACTTGCCCGCCTTCCTGAGTTGAAGCATATTGCCACCGTTCTTCAGGGCAGGGTGAAATTCCCGACCGGCGGTGATAGTCCGCGAGCGATTCCAAATGTTGGAAAAGCATGATGCAGTGGAATTCTGCAATCGACTGTATAGTCTGGATGGAAGAAGAACGGAATCGGTGCGCATTCGTGTGCTCCGGACAAATGCCTTGAAGACCGTACTTGTTTTGTGGGTATTTTGTTTAGGAGCTAGTAATATGAGTGAGAACCTGTTCGACCCGATCGAGGATGTTATCGAGGCATTCCAGAATGGCGAAATCATCGTTATGACCGACGATGAGGATCGTGAAAATGAAGGCGACCTGATCTGCGCCGCGGAAAAAACCACGCCTGAAATCATCAATTTCATGATCACCCATGCACGGGGTCTCGTCTGTGTTCCTATGGAACAATATCAGCTTCGTCGACTCGGCCTTTCGCATATGGTTCCCGCGCACTCATCCGACAAATATCACACCGCATTCATGGATTCGGTCGATATCCGGGAAGGAACCACTACAGGAATCAGTTCAGGCGATCGTGCAAAAACCGTTGACGCCTTGATTTCCGACACCAGCCAGGCGGCCGATTTCATCAAACCCGGCCATATGTTCCCGCTCAAGGCCGTTGCAGGAGGGGTACTCGAACGCGCCGGACATACGGAAGGAACGGTCGACCTTGCGAAAATTTGTGGAATGAAACCCGCCGGAGTAATTTGCGAAATCCTGAAAGACGACGGCGATATGATGCGCGTTGCTGAATTGCGAAAATTTTCCGATAAACACGGTCTGAAAATGACCGCGGTTTCAGAAGTGATTAAATACCGCTATGCCCACGAGACGCTCATTCAACTCGAACGCGAAATCAATATGCCGACGGATGCCGGCCAGTTTCGCCTAAAGTTGTACAGCTCCAAAGTAGATCAGAAGGATCACCTTGCATTAGTTTGCGGCGATGCTGATTCGGGCAAAACTCCACTGGTTCGTGTGCACAGCGAATGCCTTACCGGCGATGTTTTCCACTCGCTCCGATGCGACTGTGGTGCGCAACTGCACGCCTCAATGCATGCGATCCAAAAACATGGCTATGGAGCCATCGTCTACATGCGCCAGGAAGGTCGCGGTATTGGTTTAGCCAAAAAACTGCACGCCTACGAACTGCAGGAAAAAGGAATGGATACCGTTGAGGCCAACGAGCATCTAGGCTTTAATGCTGATTTGCGGGATTACGGTATCGGGGCCCAGATTCTGCTGGATCTCGGTATGACCAAAATTGATCTGCTGACAAACAACCCAGCAAAAATTATTGGGTTGGATAAGTATGGTGTTGAAGTGCAGGAACGGGTGCCGCTCGTGCTTCCACCTTCCGAGCACAACGATTTTTATATGGCGACAAAACGCGATAAAATGGGACATATCATCTAATGGCTAAGGGAATCTCAAACGAAATTGATACAATCTCCGGAATTGCATCCCGTCAGGTGGTCGGGAGTCTGGATGCATCCTCGATGCGTTTTGGCATTGTGGCAGCCCGTTTTAACGATGAGCTGACAGACGAGCTGGCGAACAGTGCGTTCCAGTGTTTAGAAAAGAACGGCGCAACGATCGAAACCATTGATTTGGTTCGCGTTCCCGGTGCGTACGAAATTCCTGTGGTCGCTGAAAAAATGGCCGCAAGTAAACGATATGATGCTCTGATTGTACTGGGTGTTGTGGTCGAAGGCGAAACGCAGCATGCACAGATGATTATTGATACAACCGGCCAATCTATTCTGGATATATCCTGTCGCCATCAGATTCCGGTAATTAACGAAATCGTCGGTGCCCGCACTTGGGCGCAGGCTGAGGCACGTTGCCTTGGCGGCGAAAATACCCGCGGCTGGTATGCTGCAGAAGCGGCCATTGAAACGGCCCGTGTTTACAAACAACTTGGATAATTTTATGCAGCAAAAGAAAAAAGTTAATGGCCGCCGTGAAACGCGGGAATGGATTATTCAGTTTTTATTTCAGCTCGATTTCAATCCCGAGCCCATCGATATTGCCTTGAATGATTTCTGGGAAGAAAAGACGCCGATCAAGCGCGAAAAAACCTATGCCGAAGAAATCATCAAAGGGGTCGTGCAGCGCAAAGAAGAGCTGGATACAAAACTTTCGGAATATGCCACCCGCTGGAATTCCGACCGCATGGGTGCTGTGGACCGCACGGTAATGCGGGTTGCTCTATTTGAAATGCTCTACCGCGACGACGTTCCTCCGGTGGTTTCCATCAACGAGGCCGTGCACTTTGCCAAGGATTTCAGCAGCTTACAGTCTGGCCGCTTTGTAAATGGCGTTCTCGACCGTATCCGCAAAGAGATTGATCGCCCGGCCCGTACACCGCAAAGGCCCCGCGGAGAATAATATGGCCGGTTGGTTTTCTGCGCTTTCCAAAACCCGGAACATCATTAAAAAGGTGTTTTCTCCCGGTGCGGATATTGAACAGCTCGATATCGAAGAGCTGGAAGAAATCCTGTTGCGCTCCGATGTTCCCGCGCGACTAACGCTGGAAATAATGGATAAAGTTGAATCCGCATCCCGTAAAATTTCCCGAAAAGATCTACTCAAAGACCTGCTGTTAGCTGAACTCGGCGAGGGCGCACCATTTGAATGGCCAGCCGGAACGGAACCGTATGTTGTCATGCTGTTGGGCATTAATGGTTCGGGAAAAACAACTACCGCCGCTAAGCTCGCAAAAAAAGCGATGCAAGAGGGGCTTAAACCCATGCTTTGTGGCTCCGATACATTCCGTGCAGCAGGGTCTTCCCAGCTGAAACTCTGGAGCGAAAAGGTAGGGTGCGATTTTGTTGGGGGTGAAATGGGGCACGATGCGGCCGGTGTTGCTTTTAATGCTGTGGAAGCCGCGTTAGAAAAAAAATGCGATGTCGTGTTTGTTGATACCGCCGGACGGATGCACACCAAAAAGCCGCTGATGGATGAGTTGCCGAAGATGTGCCGTTCCATGAACAAACGGCTCAACGGAGCCCCGCACGCAGTCTGGATGGTGCTCGATGCCTCGCTCGGGCAAAATGCCATTATCCAAGCCAAGCAGTTTAATGAAGTGGTTCCGCTCACCGGAATCGTGATTACGAAACTCGACGGATCGTCCAAAGCCGGCTTCCTTTTTGCTGTGCGTGCTGAGCTGAATACCCCGGTACTCTTTACCGGTCTTGGCGAAAGCGAGGACGACCTCGTTCCGTTCGACCCCGAGGAGTTTGTTGATGCCCTCTTCGGGGAAAGTAGCAAGGAATAGTTTCACCACGAAGATGGGAAGAGCACGAAGGAGAACCGATTAAATGAAATTTGATGACGTATCGAATAAGGTGATTGGATGTGCTTTGAACGTTCATAGAACGTTGGGTCCGGGTTTGCTGGAATCCACGTATGAAAAGTGTCTGTGCTACGAACTATCAAAGGTCTGCCTACCGTTTGAATACCAAAAAGAACTTCCTGTTAAATATAAGGAAGTCGATATTGATTGCGGTTACCGGATAGATATCCTCGTTGAAGGAACTTTGATTATCGAACTCAAGAGTGTTGAAAATTTGCAACGCATTCATGAAGCTCAACTTATGACTTACATGAAATTATCCAACATTGGTTTGGGTCTTGTGATTAATTTTAACTCGGTCTTATTGCGTGATGGTATTAGAAGGTTGGTTCTTTAGAGGGCTTCGTGCTCTTCCCCATCTTCGTGGTGAAACATAATGACACTTGACGAAAAATATATGAAGCGGGCGATTGAACTGGCGAAACGGGGCGAGGGATTAACCCGCCCGAATCCGCCGGTGGGTGCTGTACTCGTGATTGATGATCAGATCATTGCAGAGGGCTGGCATCATAAAGCAGGCGAAGATCATGCCGAGCGCGATTGCCTCGGTAAATTGCCACCGATTGCGGCTACGCTTCAACAGGCCACGCTCTATATCACATTGGAGCCTTGCTCAACCCATGGGCGTACGCCGCCTTGCACAAACCTCATTCTGGAAAAGGGAATTGGACGCGTCGTAGTTTCCGTTGTTGATCTGAATCCGCAACATGCCGGAAGGGGGCTGGATCTTTTGAAGGAAGCCGGTGTTGAAGTCGTGTCCGGCGTGTGCGAAGTCGAAGGGCGCGCGCTGATAGCTCCATTTGAGAAATTTATTACGACGGGTTTGCCGTATGTCACGTTAAAGCTCGCTTCGACGCTGGATGGAAAAATTGCCGATAGTGAAGGGAATTCAAAATGGTTAACCGGTGCGGAAGCACGTGAACGCGTGCAGGAAATGCGGCGTCGTACCGATGCGGTCATGGTTGGGTCGGCAACTGTCTTTGCCGACAACCCCTCCTTGCTGCCGCGACCTGCAGATGGCCGTAATCCTTGGCGGATCATCATCGGAAAAGAAATTCCTTCGAACTCAACGGTGCTAACCGATGAGGCTGCCGAACAAACGCTGGTTCGTACCGGGAAGCTTGAGGAGATTCTGAAAGAGCTGGCCCGGGATCACGGCATTATGGATGTGCTTTGCGAGGGCGGAGGAAAGCTGGCCGCGGGATTGGTTGAAGCCGGGTTGGTCGACGAGTTTGCGTTCTTCATTGCTCCGAAACTGATGGGCGCGGACGGCCTGCCAAACTTCGCTAAGATGGGCGGATTGATTGGGGATGTGGAAAATTTAGTGTTCCAATCGGTGGAACGGGTGGGGAATGACATACTGATTAAAGCGAAACCAACCCGGAGGAGGGTGGGTAGTGACGATGGGTAGAGGGTCGCTGGCGGATTCGCGTTGTTTATGCGCAGAAGGTTAGGCGGTAATCCCTTTGTCCTTTAACCTTTTTTTCCTTTACGAACCCGGCGCGCGCGCCGGGTTTTTAGTTTCGCCAAAGGCGAACGAGTTCTGGAGTGCGGCGGGAACTGAAAGGCCACGCCGCTTTTGCGCATGAAGAGCCGGAACGAAAGAAAAGCGGTGTCGCCCGTTGGTTGCCCCCGCACTCCAGAAGGTTCTCCGACCCGATCCTGCTGATCAAGTGGCACGACACCGCCAACTGGCTGAAGCAGGTGTCCGGTGCGGTACATGGGCAGGTTGCCCGTTGCTTTTTAAACTGATTTGTCGCGCTGAGGTCGTCAGCGCACTCCAGAGCGGCTTCGCCGCAGATCTTTTGGTTGCTTTGTGCGCGGAGCGCTTTGGAGTGCGGAGACCGCGTCTCCGCTTTTAGTTGAGGTGAAGTTTGGCGAGGTTGTCGTAGAGATCAATGGCGTGGGAATCCGATTTTGGAAAGCTGCGCGCCGGGGTGGCGGCTTGAATTGGGCATTCGAGCCATACCCAAAGCTATAGACTTCGCCGTGCGATGTTAAGCACGGCAAGGGGGCGGTGCTGTTTAATGCTTGAATCGTGCATCGGTAGGCATGATTCTCCCTATTCGAAAATTTCGCATTAGGAATCACGCATTACGAAAGGAAAAATCATGTTTACTGGAATTGTTCAGCGTTTAGGAAATATTATTGATCTGAAGATGGAAGGAACGGCGGGTCGTATAACTATGTTGCCGAATCGGCCATTTGATAAACCAATCGGTCTTGGTGATAGTATTGCCGTGAATGGAACCTGCCTTACGGTGGCTGCAGTGGACGGCGATAAGCTCATGTTTGATGTGCTGGGCGAAACCTTCGATAAAACCAACTTGGGCGAAAAGAAACCGGGCGATGTTGTTAATCTGGAACAGGCGTTGGCGTTGGGCGACACGCTCGGCGGCCATATTGTTACCGGACACGTCGATAACACAGGAACGGTTTCCAAGGTTGAAGCAGTCGGACGCGACTGGAAATTCACCATTGAGTGTACGCGAGACATGCTGATGCTGATGGTCTCAAAAGGTTCAATTGCAATCGATGGGATTTCTCTAACAGTAGCAGAGCTGACGGATAACGGCTTCATCGTACACATCATTCCGCACACGATTCAGGAAACTGATATGTCGGAATTCAAGGTGGGTACGAAGGTGAATCTGGAGGCCGACATACTCGGCAAACACGTGCAGCGCATTCTTGAATTCGGTGGCGGGCAGGATTATCGCCTGAACCTGAATGGATAATGTATGCGCGTTTTTTTAATTACATTGATCCTGATCCAATTGTCCGGTGGCTTTACCCTTGCCAAGGAACGGCATAAAGAGATCTATCTGGTGATCGACGATGCGGGACTGGCTCTGGAAGAAACGAATCAGTTTCTCGATATTCCGGTTCCAATGACGATTGCCGTGTTGCCGCATCTGAAAAAAACGCGGGAAGTTTGCATGGCGATTCATCGTCATAAGGATAAGGAAATTATTCTTCATCAACCGATGGAGGCTTATGACATAACTCAAGATCCCGGTCCGGGGGCCATTTTTAACGCAACAAAGCCCGCTGATATTGCAGCCATTCTGAATCAGAACCTGTCATCGGTTCGGGGTGCCGTGGGCATCAACAATCATATGGGTTCGCGGGTAACCGAAAACCAGCAGTTGATTCGCGAAGTGCTGCGTTATTGTAAGGGGAACGGATTGTTTTTTCTCGATAGCAAAACGGCTTACAATTCGCAGGTGCCCAATGTTGCGAATCAGGAACACATGCATATGGAGGAACGGAATATTTTCATGGATATCCATCATGATCGTGAATATGTCCGTAAGATGTGGAGCAGTGCCGTCGCTCATGCCCGGGAAGATGGATATACCATTGTGATCGGACATATTTGGAGTAAAGAAACGGCGGCCGCCATTCGGGATAGTTATCAAACCCTACAAAATCAGGGCTATACCTTCCATAAACTTTCGGAATTGTATGAGTGAGAAAGGGGAGGTGAGCATGAAAGGAAATATGAATCGTTCTTTTTTAGGACGAGCCTCTTTGGTGAAAACGGGACTCTTGAAACAACACCTATTCATTGTCCTGTGCATGTTGTCCTGCCATTTTACTTTTGCTCAAACCGAATTTGATTTTTCAACGTTGGTTGGAACGTATACCGGGCATCCATTTGATATTGGAAAAGGGGAACAGGAACAAGAAACCGAAGTCAGCATAGAACTATCAGCAAATTTTACCTTGTCACTTAGTTTAAATAGAAAAGGGGATGATCTGGAAATTAATGAACGGCTTAAACCCAAAACGGCAACTATTGCTGAGAATGGAAGCCTGGAACTTCAATTTGAATTCGCTCATACCAACCGTGCATTTACAGCCGTAACCGTTTCCCTTTTACCGGCATCACTGGGGTATGAGGGTGTTTTTATTAGTTTTAGAGATGATGAGAACCAATACCTTTATTTTCAGATGAATAAGCAGGGTGGAAATCCGCTCATTCCTGGCGCAGCCGAGGGCTTAACCGGACAAGAATTGGAGAAAAAACTGCATCAACAATTTGGGGCTCTTTTTGCCGATGTAGAAAAAGGGTTCACCGTACGTAATGGAGAGGAGAGGGAGGGGTATACGCTTTATCCCTCAGATGTGTATTTAACCCACACGAAACCGGCCCACATATATAGAAGAGACAGCGGGATTAGCTATTATTTTACTCAAATAAAGAAGAGTTTGGGTGAGGATCAATGGGCTTATCGGGATAGCCTCATTCAGGCCATCGAGTCCTATCCGAGTTCGCATGGGCTTCGTGTAGAGGTGATAGAACAACGGGATACGGTTAAGACATACGCATTAACCAGGTTCAGGAAACCCTGTGGGTTCATCCAATTTAAAGAAGAGGAAAATAATTGTACTTTTCGCTTATTCATCCCACTGGATTCCAAACGCTTAAAGGAGGAGCTGACGAGCGGATTCGAAATGGCGGAAAATAAGTTTAGGGAGATACAAGGTAAAAAAGGGAAGGCATTTACCTTTCTTGAAGAAGTGACCACCTATGAGAGTGCGCGTATTTTTTACGGGGCCTATTCTTCCTTGATCCATCGTTATGAGAGTCGTGTTGATTGGATCTCCTCTTTCGATTATTATCCGTATGCCGTTTTGGCTTACCAATTACGTGAAATGGATGTCATTTTTCCAAGGGTAACAAAAGCAGCGTATGAAGAAAAAGGAGGTCAGTTTTTTCTCCGGTATGAAAAGCCGAATATGGCTTTTGAAATTACCCTGGCGGACTCCCAGTTCGGAATCACCAAACTGTGGATTTCCAGAAAGAAAAACTCGAATCCCCCGGTCTATGTGACCCCGGTAAAAACCTATGCAGCCAACGCCGAATATCCGGCCTTTTCAGGCCAATACGAAGGGGATGATTTATATTTATTACTGGGGCGACACTGGGATGATCCCTCCCTCAGAAAATGGCTGAATACCCCGGAATATGGATTTAAAAAAAGTAGAAATGGTGATTCTGAAGTCTGTATCTATGACGCCCTCGGGATTTGGTTAACCTTTGTAAAAAGTCATTTATCAAAGGTCGAATTATTTAAAAGCGATTCACCTGCCTTTGGAACGTTTAAGGGAAAACTGCCTAAAGGCATGCACTGGGAATCCACCGTTTCTTCCATTAACTCCAGTTCCATTTCTTGGAGAAAGCAGCGCGCCAGCTATGTGAGCTATGAAAATGACGGAATTACTACACAAGTTCGTTTTGAACCCGAGGAACAAGAACAACTTTCAAACATCCTAATTCAAAAGAATATCATCGCGGATGCGCGGGAGGATATTGAAATGGGCAATCTGGGCGTAGGCTTACTCTTCTCTATCCATAATTCAGGTACGGTTTCGGTGGACAATACGCACGTAGGGTTCGCGGCTAAAAAAGCAGGGATTCACGAAGGTATGTGGATCTTAGAAATAAATGGGAATCCTGTTCAAGGTAAAGACGAATACGATATCAATAAACTGCTGAAGGGTAGAAATGGAAGTACGGTAAAGGTAAAATTCTGCAGAAGGTATCAGGAAGAAAACGCTGAAGAATATATGCTTCATCGAGGCGCCGGTGGCAAAGCAGAATTAGTGAAGGCGGTAATTCCAGCCATCAACCTGCCCTTTAATGGGCCGTATGAGGGGGATGATTTATTCCAACTGCTGGAACGAGATTTTTCTGACCCGGCAATTACGGCATTCATACATCTCAATGCCATGAAAAAGATAAATATTGGAATCGACTCTAATCGGAAAAAATTAGGTGGTAAGGGGATCGGCCTAGAGTTTTATAACAACACGCTTATAAAAATCTCATTTAGCTCTTATGCTTTTGAGGGGCAATTGCCACAAGGGCTTAAATTTGGAACATCTCCATCTGCAATAAAAACCAGTAATCAACTAAACTGGACGGATGGGGGAAACCCTTATATTTCTGCGGACTATAATAAAAAAATGGAACTCCGCGTTGATTTTGACCAAAATTCAGATGTGGTAGGAGCCCAATCAACCTTTGTGTATTTAATGCTGAAACCTAAAAAAATCAGTCATGATCTGGTGGAACTCGGGTTCACGTACGGCCAAGGAAAAGAGTCCGATATATACGAGGTTTGGGTGCTCGAATCTTCTCCAGCTTATAAGGCGGGGGTGCGAACAGATGATAATGTTATTTCAATCAACGGAACCTCCATCACCGGGATGAATTCTGACGACGTGAAAAAAATTATGCTCGGGAAAAAAGGAACCACCGCCCTCGTGGTGGTCGAACGAGATGGGAAAGAAATAGAATGCACGGTGGTGAGATGATGATTGGGGAGCTTTACGAATGAAATACCCGGAGGTTGAAAATAAATCGGTACTGGTGACGGGGTGTTCATCTGGCATCGGTCTGGCGACGGCGGAACTCCTTCGCTCCAATGGATGGAAGGTTTTTCCAACTGCACGCAAGGTCGAAGATCTTGACCGACTTGAAGCAGCGGGTTTCACTGCGATCCAACTTGATCTGACTTCGAGTGTTTCGGTTGCCGCAACTGTCGACCAGGTATTGTTTATTAACGAAGGCCACCTCGGCGCATTGGTGAACAATGCAGGTTTTGGAATGCCCGGAGCCATACAGGATTTGTCGCGTGATGCGATGCGCCAACAATTTGAAGTTAACGTATTTGGCCTTCAGGAACTGACCAACTTGCTGATTCCTGTTTTCCGTAAACAGGGTTGCGGACGAATCGTGAATATCAGCTCTGTGGTGGGTAGAATTTCTCTTCCGTTCATGGGAATCTATTCGGCCTCCAAGTTTGCGCTGGAAGCCATCAGTGATGCGCAGCGCGTTGAGCTTTCGCCGGATCAGATCAGCATTTCGCTGGTTGAACCCGGCCCGATCAAAACCCGTTTTTCAACCAACTGCGCAGGGCAGGGCGAGGAGCAGCTGGATGTTGCCGGCTCAAAATTTGGTGCAGCCTACAAACAGTATTTTGAAAAACGCCGGAATGGCGGAATGAGCGAGGACCGATTTCGCCTGCCACCCGAAGCGGTGGCGAATAAGATTTTACATGCCCTGGAATCGGGGCGCCCAAAGATCCGCTACAAGGTAACAATCCCTGCACATCTTGGTGTCCTGGCAGCACGGCTGGTTCCTTCATGTCTGATCGATCGTGCAATGATCAATCATGTGAAGAAGCGTTTTGGCTGAATGTTGAACTTGGATTCAATCGATAATGATTTATAATGAACCCAATTTAAATGGAGCGTAGATCATGAATAGGTATTTCTTTCTGTGTGTCGTAAGTATTTCAATTCTCTCGGGGTGTTCTTCCACGAGCGTTACGCGCGACTACAACGAAACGACCGATTTCAGTACGTTGAAGACCTTCGCATGGCAACATGCGGATCAGCCGCAGACGGGGAATCCCCGGATTGATAATGACTTAATCGATGAGCGGGTTCGCGCGGCGGTGAATCGTGATTTATCTGCAAAGGGATTCAACTTGGTTGAAGAACCCGAAGCGGATTTTCTCGTGGCCTATTTTGTGGAATACAAGCAACGCATCGGCGGTGGAACCATGAGTGTCGGCATGAGAGGCGGAAGCTATGGTCGTGCTGCGGGTGTTGGGTACAACACCGGCATCTCCGATTATGAAGAAGGCTATTTGACGATAGATGTCATCGATCCGGAAGAGGGGAAAAACTTCTGGAGGGGTGTTGGTCGTCGTACGTCATACGAAAACAACAATCCAAAGAAGATTACGAAGATCGTGAATCAGTCGGTTTCCAGCATTCTTAAGAAATTTCCACCGAAGAAATAAGGGTTAGCGTTTCCGGGCATTGGAAATGTACTTCAGCATTTCCTCGCCGCGTTTTGAATCAATCTGAACCAATGCATTGGCAGCCGTTTCGGCATCGCTCCATTTCTTAAGTTGGAAATAGGAGAGCGAAAGCATGTAGCGGGCATCGGAAAAACGTGGATCAATCCGCAGCGCGGAGTCGCAGGCTTTTGCCGCATCGGTATATTTCCCGTCGGCATAGTAAGCCAGCCCCATATTGTAGAACGCATTTTTCTGCGTCGGGTCAGCTTGAATGGCTTTCTGATATGTTTTCACCGCATCGGTATATTTTTTTGCGCTGTGGAATTTAGCGCCTTCGGCCATAAAACGGTTCGCTGCATCGGGATTTGTTTGCTGACTTGTTGTTGATGTTTTTTTGGTGCCGAGCAGGGCAACGGATTTTTTGGCTACTTCGGTATGGCTTCCGTTTGCGCCGGCTTTTTGAATGTATTGTTCGTACAGGCGTTTCGCCGCTCTCTCGTTACTTAGCCATTGGTCGTTAATTACGGCTAGATTATAGATGGCCGGAGTATAATCAGGATAGGCAGATGTCACTTGTTGCAGTCGCTTAACTGCCGTGTCACTGGTCGTGTTTTGATGAAGTTCCGCCAGGGCTAGCGCATTTTGTCCGGCCGGGCTTCTCGGATTCAGGCTCACGGTTTTAGAGAGTTCCTCTGATGCGCCTGCCCAGTTGCGGTTTTTCATTTCGATCAGACCCAGCATAGCCATCGCCGTTTGGTTTTTCGGATTATTGCCGAGCACATTATTCAGTGCCACTTCCGCTTCGTCGGTGCGACCCGCGTGGAAAAGGGCAATGCCCATATTCAGATTAGCACCGGTCAGTGTTTCAGTCAGGTTACAGGACTTGCTGAACACATCGACCGCGGCTTCGGTTTCGCCCAGTTCCCATAGAATCAGCCCGAGCTGATTCAGCGCAACGGATTTTTTTTCGTTGCCGGAGGTTTTGCGGATTGATTTTTCAAACAGCGCACGGGCGCGAACAAGGTCGCCGTTTTCCCATGCTGAGAGGGCTTTGTTATATTCCTTTTCACCGGAACGTTCGCCGCAACCGATAAATAGGGCAAAGGTCAGACAGACGCTTGCTGAAAGTACGATAAATCTTTTATTTTTCATTTCTCTGAAATTCCTTTAACCCACACCTCTCGGGTGCGTGGTCCGTCAAATTCGCAAAAATAGAGGCTTTGCCATGTTCCCAGCTGAAGTTTTCCGTTCGAAACGATTACCTGCGCGGAGGAGCCCATCATGCTGGCTTTTACATGGGCAGCCGTATTCCCTTCAACATGGCGATATCCACCTTCCCAGGGGATCGCCCGATCCAGTACCAGTTCCATGTCCGCAGTCACATCGGGATCGGCGTTTTCGTTAATCGTTACGCCGGCCGTGGTGTGGGGCACAAAAACCGTGACAATACCTTCCATAAGTCCCGATTCATTAACGATTTCAGCGACTTGACGGTCGATCTTGATAAAGTCGGTTCTGGAGTTGGTTTGTGTACTGAATTTTTTCATGAAGCGACACCTTATCCGAACCGTACGGATTTTGAAGCGGAAAGTTTATGAGGACCGTAAAAACGTTACCAGAGGCTTCCAATACGGGCGTGGGAACGGTTTAATTATGGCCGTTATAGAAGGGGACAAAGATTGGATATTCTTACAGATAATTTGCTTTCGCTACTTGTTATGGGGCTGTTGCTTTGTTGCTCGGCTTTTTTTTCGGGAACGGAAACGGCACTGTTTTCGCTGACTCGAGAACAGGTGAGGCAGCTCCGAAGCCACGGGCATCATGTTGATCGGTTACTGAAGATACTTACCGATAATCCTACAGGCCTGCTGGTCGCCATCCTGTTCGGGAATCTGGTGGTAAACATTCTCTTCTTCAGTACAAGTGCAGTGCTGGCGTTGGAAATCGGAAATTTGTATGGCGACTGGTGGCAGGCCGCCACCGGAATCTCGGTGCTAATTATCGTTATTCTTACGGGCGAGATTTTACCGAAAGCCATAGGTATATCTTTCCCTGAACGCGTGGTGCGGCTGAATTCATTGCTACTGAGGGGATGGTTTCATTTTATGGGACCCATTCGGATTGTACTGGAAGTCATCACAATACGGATGGAACCAGCGGATCACCCCGATAACCGAATGAACCCGAATGAACTCAGAATGTTGATCGATGCCACCCAGAATGATCCAACCTTTGGAAAACAGGAAAAGGCGATTGTGGAGGATATCGTGAATCTACCCGAAATCCGGGTTCGCGAGCTAATGGTTCCCCGCGTCAAACAGCTGTTCCGTCATTCCAACACTCCGTCAGGCGAGGCGTTACTCGATGCCGCGGAACAGGAAATTGAGTTGATTCCTATCTACGAGGAAGATGAGGATCAAGTGATGGGCGTGGTGGAAGTTCGCGAACTGTTTATCGGGAACGAGCCGAACCGTCCGTTGGTCGACTATGCAAATCCAGTCAAATTTGTTCCCGAAACCATGCGGGCCGACGCCATGTTGCGCGAGTTTTTATCGGAAGAGTTCCGCATGGCTTGTGTAGTTGATGAGTATGGCGGTCTTGCCGGAACCGTGATTCTGGAAGATCTTCTGGAGGAAGTAGTCGGCGAGTTCGATGTTCTGGATACACCCGCTGTCGAACAGCTGGGCGAAACAACCTATCGCCTGCAGGGCAACTTGGGCATCCGGGAATGGCGCAGCTTATTTGTCGGGTTTTTGCCGGATGAAGCGATGCGGGAATTGGCTCTTGATACATTGAGCGGGTTGGTTGTTTCGCTACTCAAGCGCATGCCGGTTTCCGGCGATGAGGCCCGATTGGGGAATCTGCGCTTTACGGTTGAACAAGTTCGCTCCAATCGTATTGAAACCGTCTTGCTGGATCTGGTGGCAAATGGGAACGGGGGGGCGTCATGACCTTTTCCATGCTACTGATCATCTTTTTGGGGTTCCTGTTTTCAGCCCTCTTTTCCGGTGCTGAAACCGGGGGGTATATGATCAACCAACTTCGCCTTAAACAGCGGGTACGGGAACGCCGCCGTTCGGCACTGGTACTGGCCGGATTGCTCAAAGATCGACATATTTTTATTTTCACAGTCTTGATCGGAAATAACATTGCCGTATATCTGCTTACGACAGAAGTAACGGATTTCTATTTAGACTACGGGCTGGAAACCGGGCGCCTGTTGCTCGGTTTTATTCCATGGAACGCCGAAGCTGCCGCCACGGTTAGTCTTATGTTCCCACTGTTCCTGTTTGCCGAAGTGGGGCCAAAAAACCTATTCCGAAAGAAAGCGGATTCGTTGATGTACCGCCTGGCGAATCTGATGCGGCTTTTGGTGTGGATATTCTATCCCTTTACCTGGCCACTCAAACAGATCTTCCGTTTATTGACGCGTGGGTTGGAAACTGATCCCGGACGGGATCTGCATCGTCTATCACCCGAAGCGCTCAAGGAATATTTTTCAACCAGCGAGAAGGAAGGGGTCATTTCATCGGACCAGACCCGGATGCTGGACAATGTCACTGCCATGCACAGCGTGCCGGTTCGTATGCTGATGACACCCTTAAAACAGGTTGCTGTATTGCAGGAGGGTGCGACCGTCGCCGACTTCAAGCGGATGATTGCACGGCGGAATACAACCGATGCCATTATGATGCACAAGCACGTTGTTGTGGGAATGATCTCTATGTATTCCATCGTAAATCGGAAGCTTGCGGATGGGGAACTCCTGAAACCTTATGCCGAAGATGTGGTTAAGATTCTCGAAAGCAGGAGTCTTAAATCGGCATTTTATCGCCTGCGCCGGAATCCACGCCACAGCGCCGTGATCGTTGATGCACGTAATCATCCTGTCGGATTTGTCCGGCTTGAGGATGTTGCGCACTACATTGTGAAGAAGTAAGAATCAATTTGCAGTATGGCTCCCGGATGGCGTTCAACTCCACTCATTAATCGTCCTGCTTTAGCTGCTCGATCGGTAGCCATTTGAGAACGCGCTGGATTTGGGTATCCCAGAAAGCCCATTCGTGATCGCCTTCTGTTTCCTCGTAGGTGAGCTGCAAGCCTGCTTCAGTAGCCTTATTCCTGAAGTTGATCGAGTCCGGGTAAAGATAGTCCTCCGTTCCGCAGCAAACGTAGAACTTGGTGTCTGGAACTTTTTCCAGAATTTGAAGCTCGGCAATGAGATCATTTCCGGAGTCGGGAATACGTTCAAGTTTCCCGAAGATGGCTTCGTAGGTGCGGGATCGTGTTTCATCACGTTCGTCATGAATGTGGGATGCAATGTCGAGCGCACCCGAGAGCGATGCCGCCGCCGCATACTGGTCTGGACAGCCCAGTGCAAGCTTCATGGCTCCGTAGCCGCCCATGGAGGTCCCGGCGACAGATGTTGTATTTTTGTCGCGTGATACGTTGAACCAACGGTTGATCAACGCAGGAATTTCTTCAGAGATCAGATTCCAATAGTCCGAGCCATACTTCATGTCGCAGTAGAAGCTTTTGTGCGCATCGGGCATTACAACCACTAGGTTATACTCCCGTACATAGCGTTCAATGGACGAGTTGCGGCACCAAGAGGTATGATCGCCCGAGAGTCCGTGAAGGAGATAGAGTACGGCGGGCGGCTCTTTCCATGCTTCGATATGTTCGGGCAGGATTATATTTAAACCAACCGAAAGATCGATCGAGGGGGAATAGAAGCGGGTTTCAATTAATGCCATATCAAACTCCTAAAGCGTCTTATTGCCTTCTTCTGGCTGGCGGATGGCAACGAGTACGTCACCGAGTCTAAGGAGGGTTTGCGGACCGGGGTCGAATGCGGTGCTTCCGTCGGCGTGTTTGATGGCGATAACCAGCGAACCCAGCGTTTGGCGTACACGAGCTTCGGACAGGGTCTTGCCGAGGATGTCGCTCGTTTCGTCAATCGAGTGCTCAAAAACCTGCAGAGCAATACTCCGGTCTTTGGTGACGAGCTCAACAAGGTCGACTACCGAAGGCTGGGTTAGTAACTGCGCAATCTGGTTGGCTCCCGTCGAGATAGGCGACACCACGCGGTGGGCGCCCGCTTTTCGAAGTTTACGCGCATTGTCCGGATCATGAACGCGGACGATAACGCGTAGATCCTTGCACAATCCACAGGCCGTAAGGGTCAGGAATAGATTTTCAGCATCGCTGTCGAGCGCGGCAACCAGCGAATCGGCCTTGCAGATATTTGCACCGTCGAGGATCTCTTCATCCGTAGCATCACCGGAGATATGCGGAATACCCAACTCATCGAGCCGTTTGATCTCGTCCTCGTTTTCTTCAATCACAACAAAGGGCTTCTTGGCTGCTTGCAGTTCGGCAACGACGCGGCTTCCGGTACGGCCGTACCCGCAGATGATGGCGTGATCTTTCATTTGGGCGATTTTCTTCATCATGATTCTCCTCCCTAAAACATTGGTAAGGCTGCGCTGGAACAGGAATTCGCCGCCCCGTGTAAGGCAGTAGGCCATCACGCCGACACCAACAAATATGAGCAACGTAGTAAACAGGCGTCCAGCATCGGACAGGGGATGCACTTCCGTAATGCCGACGGTGGAAATCGTGATAACAGTCATGTAAAATGAATCCAGCCAACCCCAACCTTCGATATAGGAATAACCGAATGAGCCGAACGTCAGCACCAGTGCAATCGCGACAAGGCCTTTGCGTAAGCCCGACACCAACTGCTGATTAATGATCGTCGTTCTCATGGGTGTGATTAAAACGGATTGATTCGGCTCTTTCCAAACATAATTCATTTTTAGTAGCTTGGTTCTGAGGTTTTATGCATTCAATCACTAGAAAGCTGTTTCTTTATCAGGTCGTATTACTGGCGGG
The DNA here is from genome assembly GCA_036479375.1 of Pontiella sp. Taxonomy (GTDB): domain Bacteria; phylum Verrucomicrobiota; class Kiritimatiellia; order Kiritimatiellales; family Pontiellaceae; genus Pontiella. Next base: position 55,659 of record JAZGFK010000001.1, read on the forward strand.
ATGCGGCACCAAAATCGTCGAGGCCAAAACCTCGTCCACCACCACCGTCTCACTGGCGTATATTGCCCGTCTTTATTCCATGCGAATGACGACTTCCGGCAAGAAGATGGTGCTGGAAAATAAATACAACAAGCTCGAGGTCGAGACCAATAGCCGCCGGTCTTGGGTCAACGGAGTCATGGTCTGGCTGCAGCATCCCTGCCGCAAGTCCGGTACCGGGTGGGGAATCAAGGAAGTCGATTTCAAAGGCGGGCTCGATCCTATTCTCCGTCCCTATGCATATGTCCCTAAGAACTTACCTAAACTGGTTGTGATTGATCCCGGTCATGGGGGTAAGGACTCCGGTGCCAGCGGCGCGAACAAGGTTCTCGAAAAGCAGGTTGTACTCGATATCTCAAACCGGGTTAAAGCGCACCTCGAAGCCAGAAGAATTCCAGTACGCCTTACCCGAACGGGCGATACCTATCCAACGCTGGATCAGCGATCTGATTATGCTTATAAAGTAGGCGCCGACCTCTTCATCAGCATTCATGCCGACGGCGCGGGCGATTCCAGTGCCGCCGGTGTTGAAACCTTTATCAGCACCGCTGCCGGATGCGACTCCAGCAACTTCTATGGTCAAGGCGGCGACAAATCAGCCCAACGCAACAACCAGTTTGATGCGCCCAATGCCGTGCTCGGATTTTCCATCCAAAGCAACCTCGTTAAAATGTCCAAGCGCAATGACCGTGGATTACGCCGTGCCCGATTTTCCGTAATCAAAAAAGCTCCATGCCCAGCCGCCTTGGTCGAATGCGGATTTCTCACCAATCCCACCGAAGAATCGCTGCTCAACAGCGCCAGCTATCGAGAAAACGTCGCCCGCGGAATCTCCAACGGCATCCGCGGCTACTTCACCCTCGTGCAGCGTGCTCGGAAATAGAAGGGCGTGACGAGTGACGTTTGAGGCGTAATCGTGTGCTGTTTACTGCGTATTGTTGGGTAGGCCGTATTTGCCAAGGAGTGAACGTTAAAGGTGAGCCACTTGGGGTTTTAAATTTTCCTAACTTAACGTGTATTTTCCAAGTAAGATCAACTAGCTGATTATGTGTTGATTTGTTTAAGATATGATTCCCCATATTGAGAGTACCATTCATCGAGTTCCTTTAAACTGGCAGCATTTTGAACACGTTCAATACCAGGAGCATTGTTCGCTATAAGCATTTTCTTAAGCCTTTTTAATACATACTCCGGCTCCCACCAATGAGTAGACTGCTTATAATCAATTGCCCATTTCAGACCGACTTGCCCCTTCGACCTAATAACGGCCTCAACAGCGGCTAATTGAAGTTCCCTGTTGCGCTCTTCAAGCATAAAATGCTCCGGCTTTAGTTTTTCCATTTCCCCAAGAAGCGCCAATGCAACGTCTTTCATGGGGGAGTCACTCATGGTTCTAATTACTTTTTCAGCCGGAATATATTTTAGATATCCAAGCGATAGAGCCGCCACCTCGACCTCATGACGTTTGCCTGCAACATTATCAAAGCCCGCTGGCACATAAACGAGCTCATCCGGTGGGATATGAGGAAGGATGCCATATAAAATCTGATTCCCCTCTACAACTGTCATGAGATGAGGGATGGCTTCGTGATGATCCATTCTTGCGGCAGTTAGCATAGCCTTTCGTCTAACGCTTTCGTTAGGATCAAGTAGGCCTATCCGCAGCCGCCTTTCAACGTCTTTCTTCTCAAGTGCGTTGCTCCAGCTTCGAAGGTTTCCTAAAGCCTGTTGCCGTAAAGGGTAGTATGCTGATTCTTGCTGAACAGTTAGAATGACTCTGTGCAATTTCATATGGTCTGGAGGGTTCCAGTTCTCTAAAGGGGATCTCCATGCTTCCCACAACCGCGCCGCACCCCGGCGCTTTTTCCTGTCATTGCCAAGCAAAGCTTTTCGAACAGCCGTCTGTAATGCTTCTGAATCATAGGTTCTTAATAAATCATCAGGTATTTTATCGATCCAATCATATGAACTCCAGCTACCATTACTTGTTCCAAGCATGAACAATAGTACATCTATCTGTTCAGCCTCTGATATGTATGTGGATTTAAAGGTTTTCTTGAATTTATCACTTGATACCGATTTTTTTAGAGGAGCAGGCATATTCCTCGTGGCTCGCTCCAGTTTCGCTTCCATTTCTTCCTGTTTATTTTTTGCAGACAGGATCTCATTTAAGGGGCCTTTGACATTACGATCTGCTAGCCAATGAATCAGATACTCAGCGCTCTTCTCTGTTAAACGCGCGTCACTCGTCCATTGACTGTTAATTGCCCACCTCAAGCTCTGACCGTGATGAAAACCTAGGGAAACCACAATCTGCTCATCTTTGTAAAACTCAAATGTCGGGGTGCCACAACACATGCAGTGAAAACCGCTTTCGGCATCATTTATCTGAATATGTCTAATTAGAGTGTTTATGGATTCAACGTCATCGGTTTCAAGCAGTGTTTTTTGCTTTTCAACCTGCTGGTGGCATGTTCCTCCAGAACGAATGCGTAGCTTGTTTGTTCCGTCCAGTGACGCGAAAAGCTTCTTTGTCCATCGCGATGCATCAGTCTCTGTAGCTCGAGACTTTGCGCATCCCGTGAGCAATATTATCAGTGCCGCTAAAATATAAACGGAATTATATTTTTTCATTTTTTCACACAGAGTTAATTAGGCAGGCGTCATTTCTATCCATCACCCGAATACTTTTGATAAGCAGAACGGTAGCGATTGTTGGTGTGCTGATAAAGGCGCAAGTACATGTGTTTGTCTAGGTTATTAGAAGGTTTGGGCGTGCCGTTCTCCAGAGCGGCGCTTTTAAGGTAGGGATGGTTCGCCGAGCCGTCCGTGCGTAGAATCCGCTCTGCCGTGCGGCGCGCTCGGCGATCGCTCCCTACCTAGTCGATCTG
>JAZGFK010000002.1:0-2615 GCA_036479375.1 Pontiella sp.
CATCCCAATGCTTCTCATGCATAATTTTACCGTTGACTTTAAGCCGGCGGATGAAGATCATGCGGAAATTCTTAGGGTCACTTTTGAACTCAACGTCCTGTTCCAGCCGAATCGTCCGATTTTCGAGCTCCTCAACCAAAGCATATATGCCGGTAACTGAAGTTCGCGCCGGATTAAGGTCTGAAGTGCGGTGCTCGATCCGTTCTTCGAAACGTGCCAGGCCCCATGGGTAACGGTAGGTGGTTGAGTTGGTCGCAAGTGCAAATGCATCGCCGGTAGCTTCATTACGTTGGATATTCTGGATCTCTGCATAACCTGAGAGATTTCCTGAATCAACGGTACCATAGTTCGGCAGGACAGGGTCGGCTGCCGGTGATTTGAATTTCGGTGCGGGCCGGTCAGATGGCGGCACTACCGGGAGCACAATACGCGCACCAGTTGGCCCACCAATCGCCAGGGTAGTGGTCATCGGATACGGCGTTGGCCAAAACATCGGCCATTGAGCATTACTCACCGCAAAACGGATGCGGTGGCCTTTTGGAAACACCCATGAAGTAAAATGCATCTCTATTTCAAGTGGAAAAACCTCACCTGGAATTAAGTCTTCAGGTTCGCGTGCTGATTTGCGATGCGTACCGTTAAACCCCGCACCGCCTACCTGCGTCACACTGCCGTCCGGGGCAACATCGGAAATTCGCACGACCCAGTTGGCTCGGCTGACGTCTGTCGATACGTTCAGTATCGCTCGGGGCAGACCCAGTATCTCCAGCGGTGATTTGAGCGGCTCACTGTCATAGACCAGGCAATCGTCATCCATGCCTTGTTGATCCGGTATAAGGCTTCCCCACCACACTATGGGTCCTCCACCTTCGAGGCCTATCGATGGTTTGTAGTGAAGGCTATGAGTTGCCTTCTCCGCAGGGCTTGATGACAATCCATTGTCAGGGGCGGCATAAAACGTCTGCCACTCGCAGCGATCAATGGGCCAGCCCTCTTCCCATCGCCAATTTCCTGGAACAGTATCAACTCCCTGCCCCGGCGGATGCCAGTTACGCACGTATATGGCGAAACTCGGCTCATCCATAATTCCGGTATCGATACCCTTTAGCCAGTGGTCGAACCATCGCACCGCCTCATGTCGCCACTCCATCTGTGGTGCGGGCCAGGCATCATGCGGGAAACAGTGTTCCCATGGTCCGATCATCGCCTTGACGGGGGCCTTGACGTTTTCCAGCATCCTCGGCAGCGAGTCGCGGTAGCCGTCATACCAACCGCCGATATGAAAACCGGGAATCTTGATCTGGTCGTACTTATCCCGTGCAGATGCACGATCCCAAAACGAACCATCTCGTTGGTGCCGCATGTAGGTGAACACGCTGGGCTCGACCTCAAAACGATTACGTAGCCAGTCCTCATCCAGGCGAAATTCCGGTGCCCCCGGCATAGAATTGTACAGATCGTTACTCATCATCCAGGAATCAGTAGTAATAATTCCATCAATGTAGTGCACGTCTTCCTGATACAGATCTTCGGTGGCCATCATCGCAATGAAGGTTTTCAGCGCCGGCGGGTGACGCACCGCCATTTGAATGGCATTGAACCCGCCCCAGGAAATGCCGAACATGCCGACATTGCCACTTGACCAATCCTGCTTCGAAAGCCAATCGATTATCACCTCTCCATCGTCCAGTTCGATATCCGAATACTCATACGGAATTGTACGACCCTGGCTGTTGCCGGTACCACGAATATCAACCCGTGCAACGACATAACCTCGCTGTACGAAGTATGAATAGACCGGGTATCTTGATCCGCGATTCTCATTTTTTCGATAAGGAATATATTCCAACAGCACCGGCAAACGCTCGCCCGATTTCATGCCGGCCGGGATATAGAGATCGGCTGCAAGATTGACGCCATCCGGCATCGGGATCATAACTTCCCGGAGTTCTAAAAATGGGATGTTTGCCGGTTTAGCGCTCTCAGGTTGTGCCGTACCGGCTGTGAGACTGCCCCCTTGTCTGCGAGATTCTTCCTGGCAACCTGCAAGCATAGTAACCAACCATACTAATAAAATAATCGAATATCTATACATAAAGAATCCTTCCAGAAAGTTATTATTGTTTCTTACCAGCAAATACTCCTTTTAAATCGTTCTTTTTTTCAATATTCATATCCTAAACCTCTTAGAATCCCGTAAACAACGGAATGAACACTTGCAATGTTTTCTGTGCTCTGATTTTATTACATTTGAAAATAAAGTAAATCAGCGATTTGGGCCTTATCAGTCGAGCTGCATCCAAATCGTTTTGAGCTGGGTATATTGCTCATGAGCCCAAATCGACTTGTCTCGCCCAAAAAAGCCCGACTCTTTAAATCCTCCAAAGGGCGTTGTCATATCCCCCTCAGAGTAGCAGTTAACGGAAACTGTTCCGGCTTTCAATGCGCGGCTGATACGATGAACAGCACTGACATCTTTCGTATAGAAAGAAGCGGCAAGGCCGTAGTTTGTATCGTTTGCAATGGAGATTGCCTGCTCTTCGCTGGAAAAAGGAATGACCGACAATACAGGCCCGAAGATTTCCTCACGGGCAATTTTCATGTCATTGTTAACC
>JAZGFK010000003.1:0-11304 GCA_036479375.1 Pontiella sp.
ATCAATTCCAAGATTCAAACGATCAAGGCGAATGCGCGTGGCTTCAGGAACTTCGAAAACTACAGAACTAGCATTTTATTCTTCTGTGGAAAGCGGGATCTCGCTCCACAAAAATTAACGTAGAACCAATTTTATTGACTGAACTCGCTGTGATTAATTTCCGGACACACCAGCCAGAGATTCGACCCTCTACAACCCGCTCCGTAACTCAGTCGAGCTGATGTCTTCCCGAAAAATATTTTCCGGTATCGGAATGAAAAGCGATTCAAAGCCCGTGGGGATATTTAGGTTATCTAATCCTTGGAACACCCCGTCATGCAACCGGCCAGCAACAATAAAACGAGTTTCCAATGTTTGGAACCGCTGAAGCATGGCAGGTACATCATTATGATATGCTGCACTCAGTAGGCGGAGAGCAGTGTCATAGCCCATGGCGAACGAGGCTCCGGGAAACAGTTCTGCTTTTTCAGCAAAGGTGGGCGCGCAAGTCAAGACGACCGAATAGCGCCCCTTCAACTGCAAAAGTCGTCGTTCGACTTCGATAATCGTGAGCGATGGCTTGTCCACATTGGTTACCGACAACTCAAGTATTCCATCATGACCCGTTGTTTTTTCGGCCGCCAGCAACAGCCCTTCGTGCCCTGCATGCAATGGATTAAACGAGCCGGGCATCAAAATGGGATGAGTAGGAAGGTCATTGCACCCAACCATAATAAATGAAATTTCCCCAACCATCAGTTGATCCAGCGCGGTTTTCATTTCAAGTCGATTCCCAGAAAGTTCGCGAGCGTTTTAAACAGTTCTGCGGTTAAGTGCTCCTCTTGTTCTGCACGGCTTTTATCAGGATCGAATATAACGTCCTGTACGACCTGCTTCTTGCGTGCCTTTATACAGATGTATGCCCGATCTTTACCCTTGCGCTCACGATTCGTTTTCAATGCGGCAGTACAGGATACTCCGAGGATAGGCGGTCTGGATTCATCCGTTAGGCAAAAAATTGATGCGCGCTCAAAAGCCCGCCCAGCGAGCGTTTTGGCCGCATCTTCCGAACAGGCGTGTCCCAGCGTTTCGCCCAGATAATCAAACCTGGCCCGAGGACTATAGGGAATCTGCACCTCGAGGATGAAACGGGAAGCCCCTGGATGGGAAAGTAACGCGTGGGTTGCTCCGCTTCCCCCGCCCGCCACAACAATAGCCGCTTTGTAGCCACTGGACTGAATAGCCTCCATCAGGGTGCTGTGCTCATTATTCATGGCAAAAAGAATGCCGGAATTTTCCAGTCATTGGAAGTTCCGGCATAGACCTTTTCAACTAGTTGGAAAATTAGTCTTCGATTACAACGATATCTTCGATGAAGATCGGTTCGTTCGGAACATCCTGTGCTCCAGTCGGTACGCCTTTAATGGTATTTGCAACATCCATGCCTTCTACGACTTTACCGAAAACGCAGTATCCCCAGCCCCGTGAAGTTTTCGACGTGTGGTTTAGAAAGCCGTTGTCTTTTACGTTAATAAAAAACTGTGCCCCGCCGCTGTGCGGGTCGTTGGTACGGGCCATGGCAATGGTTCCAACATCATTTGACAGTCCATTGTCCGCTTCGTTTTCGACCGTGTGTGGAGCCGGTTTCTGACGCATATTTTCATCGAATCCGCCGCCCTGAATCATAAACCCGTCGATTACGCGATGGAAGATGACTCCCTTGTAGTGACCGGCGTCTACATACTTCATGAAATTCTCAACGGTTTTGGGGGCCTTTTCTTTGTCGAGCTCGAGTTTAATATCACCTTTGGATGTTTTCATTAAGATCATAACGGTTGTCCTTTCTGCTGGTTTTTCTACGGATGCGGGTTTAACTGCTTCTTTGATTTCCTGAGATTCTTCCACCTTCGCAATCGGTTCGGCTACCGGGGCAGCTTCCTCGACCGCTTTGGATTCCGGAACTTTTTCCCGAGCTTGTTCCTGTTTTGGCGGCTCAAGTTCTTTATCCTTTTCAGCAACAGGAGCCTGCGGGGATTGACAACCGGCCATTAGACCAGCCAACATGGTGAACAGTACGAAACGTTTGATCATTATTCCTCCTTGGGTTGACAAAGGTTTGAAAAATATTGGTCTTTGCAGAGGTTGTCGATAACGTTTCCCAGTCAATTTTGGATACCTTATGTCTAGTTGGAAAAAAATCAGAAGAAAAGTTCGTCGCCCTTTTGAAACAGGAGGGGTGATCGTGCTGGAGTTGATTATACCATTGCTGCCAAGAGTAGCGATCGTTGGCCTTTCAAGACTCTCCGGCCAGCTTGCCATGCTGTTTCCGTCTCGCGAAAAGAAGGTGGGACTTAAAAATCTTGATGCCGTTTTTGGCGACACAAAGAGCCCTTCCGAAAAACGTAAAATTCTCACCAATTCGCTGGCCACATTCAGCCAGACCATGCTGGATGTCTTCTGGTTTTCAAGGAACCCTGAAAAACGTATCCTGAAGTATGTCGATATGCAGGAAGGCCCATTGAAGGACTCTTTTTTCGAGGACAAGCCGGTGATCTGTATTACCGCACACATGGGAAGCTGGGAGATTATGGGGCAAACCTGTGCATTGATGGGCGCCGATATGGCCAGTATTGCGGCAACCTTGAAAAACAAAGCCGTAGATCGAATTCTTATAAAACAGCGTGAACGCACCGGACAAACCATTATCCCACAGAAGGGCGCGCTTAAGACGTTGATTTCCCGTTTTCGGAATAACGGCAAGGCCGCGTTCGTACTCGACCAGAATACGAGCGAGGAAGAGGGAGGCACTGTTGTCGATTTTCTCGGCCTTCCGATGCCCGTCTCCCCTGCACCGGCCTCATTGGCTTACCGAACCGGAACAGAAATCATGCTGGGTTTTTGTCTCCCAGAACCCGGCGGACGCTATCGTATTGAAGTCACGCAGAGTATTCTCCCTCCCCCCTACCAAAAAGATCTCGATGCCACGGTGGTTGCCAAGAAATTAACGCAGCAGATCCAGAATGGAATTTCAGAGCAAATTCGTAAACATCCGGAATTCTGGCTATGGTCATATAAGCACTGGCGACGTCAGGAGGACGGAGTCTACCCAGCCCACTTTCCCCAGTACTAAAAACTTGGACTTGCCATAACCACGGTCTATTCTCTCCCGAATTCTTGATAGGATAATGTCATGCCGGACACCAGCCGCATAAAAGAACAGATTAATTTCTGTATTAAGAGTGAACTTTGGGATCAAATCCCAAAGTTTTTCGAGGAACTGCATCCGGCCGATATCGCAGAAATCATCAACCATGCCCCGTCAGGTGCACATAACAAACTATTCGATCTGCTCGAAGTCGCAATAAAGCCAGACGTACTTGCTGAGCTGGATGATCAGGCGGAAGCCGACATTCTTGAAGAACTCTCGGATGAAGAAATCTCCGACATTGTCGAAGAAATGGCACCGGACGATGCCGCCGATGTCCTCGGCGAACTCAAAGATGTACAGCGCGAAGAAATTCTCGATCTCATGGAACTCGAGGATTCCGACGAGGTTCGCGAATTACTGCAATACGAGGAAGATACAGCCGGCGGAATCATGACCACGGATTTTGTTTCCGTTAATGCCGACATGTCCACGATTGAGGCTATCGATTATATTTCATCACTCGATCTGGACGAGCCAATCTACTCCATCTATGTCGTTGATAACAATGGGCTTCTTACGGGGTGGATCCCGCTTTGGCAACTGCTCAAAGGGGCGAATAAAAGCCGAACCCTTGGCGACCTGGCAGAAAAAGAAACCATTACCGTTCACACCGATACCGATCAGGAAGAAGTGGCACGCCTTTCCGCCAAATACGACCTAAGCTCTCTGCCCGTTCTCGATTGGAAAAACAAGTTAGTCGGTCGTATCACCATCGACGACATCATGGATGTCGTGGAAGAAGAAGCATCGGAAGATATCTTCAAGCTGGCCGGATCGAGCGATTCGGAGCTGGATGATACCTCCCCCCTTCAGGCATGCAAAGCTCGCCTGCCGTGGTTATTGATTACACTGGCCACTGGCTTCCTGAGCAGCCTCATTCTGAAAAGTTTTATGAGCCATCTCACGATTTCCGAAATCGTAGCCTTAAGCTTTTTTGTTCCTATCATCATGGCAATGGGCGGCAACACAGGCATTCAATCCTCCACGCTGATTATTCGCGGTATCGCACTCGGCGCGAGTCACAGCCGCAGAATTAAGAAGATTATTTCACACGAAATTATTGCAGGCGCAACGATGGGCCTTATTTGTGGATCGACCATCGGGCTCTGGGCCGGCTACATAATCACCCAAGATGGGACATCGGTGATTGCACCATCCTATCTCGCGCTCACCGTGGGCATTGCCCTCTTTAGCGCCATGTCCTTTGCGGCCGTATTCGGAGCACTCGTTCCGGTGCTGCTCAATCGTATCAAAGTCGACCCAGCGGTCGCTTCGGGTCCCTTTGTTTCAGCCTCAAATGATATCTTTGCACTGCTAATCTACTACGGAGTTACCCTGCTCATGGTGGGAGCCAGCCACTTGGCCTAGGAGCACATATGATCGTTCGCGCCACAGCCATTCCCCTTGCCTATTACCCGTATTCGAGCACATCACTCATCGTGCACTGGCTTACCCGGAATCAAGGAAAAATTTCAACCCTGCTTAAAGGTGCATACCGCACTAAAAACCGATTCTTGGGAGAACATGAATTGTTCAGCACAACCGAGTTACTCTACTACGCCAAGCGCTCGGACACCCTCTATACCGCTAAAGAATGTTCCATGCTCCAACGCCGGAGTACTTTCCGCACCGACTGGCGCGCCATGCAAACCGCATCCTACATCTCTGCTCTGTTCAACAAAACCACGCCGGAAGAAGCGCCCCATCCCGAGTTATTCGAGCTCTATGAGGAGTTGCTTGATCTCGCAGAAAAATTCGGTCGACATCCCCAGTTCCTGATCTGGTCCGAACTGCAGTTCTGCGACCACCATGGCCACGCGCCATATCTCGATCACTGCCTACAATGCTCAGCCGACAAGGATCTGCGTTTCTGCTCCGCGCAGGGAGGTGTGGTCTGTGGAAGCTGCTCCAAAGAAAAAAAACTACCAACCGTAGAAAGCCCGCCCGATGTCCTTGCCATCCTGTGCGCATGGCAGCTAGCCGAACATCCATCAGCTATAGTTAAAACTCAGATCACCGGTCAGCAATTGACTGCCTTGAATGCCATTTTAACATCCTTCATGAAATACCAATTCAACCTCCAACCCCACCACCGCAACGCGGCACTTCAGGCGGCATGACGAAAAAGAAAAAAATCGCATTCATCCACCGCTACGGACTGGAAGGCTGGATCTGCTGTGGGGGCCATGCCGTCCCCGGCATTGTGGGTCAGCTATCGGCGGATGCGGAAATTCATTTTTACGGCCCCAAGACAAGCGAGGGGAAAAACCCCAACCTACGCGCCAAGCTCCAGATGCATGAGCTTCCCTACCGCTACAACCGCGCGAATCCTTACGATAAATACAACAAAACCCTCTTATGGTATTTATGGCTTCCAATCATTGGGTTCCGGTGTCGCGTGAACGGAACCCAATTGATATGGAACGATGAAACGATTCCTTTCACGGCCCCCATTCTTCAACTTTTCTTCGGAAAAAACGTAGCGATTACAGTGATGGACTTCTTTGCCCGGATCTACACAGATAAGCATCCTCACCTCCACTGGCTACGGAATCTTGTTGAACGTATCGATTTCTCCGCATGGCGGAAACTTCCTATCATCTTCACCAAGGTGCTCTACACTCAGGAATTTCTAGCTGAGCAAGGTGTACCCAAAGAAGTGATGCACCTCTACCAAAACCCCGTCGACCATACCAAATTCCACCCCGTTGATAACGTTACGCGCGCGGCAACCCGCGAAAAACTGGGCTTTACAGATACAGACATTCTCCTGAGCCATCATGGAATTCTGCATCCCAATAAAGGAAACGACTGGATTCTCCATCGGCTGGAAGAATTGAAAGACGACCTGCCCAACCTCAAATACCTACTTATTGGAAACGGTCCGGAAATGGATAATCTCAAACAGCTCGCCTCCACGCTTGGGATCGCCGACCGAGTCACCTTCACCGGATGGCTTCCCTCGGAGGAGGATCTTAACAACGCGCTCGCCTCCGCCGACATTGGCCTCGTGATGCGCATTGGCCAGGAAACCGACCACTTCCACATGACCGACACCCTCGCCCATGAAATGGCCTGTGGAAAACCGATCCTTGCGGTTAACCTCAAGGGCATCGCCGAAATCATCCACGACGCCGAAAACGGGTTCCTTTTCCCGACGGATGACGGTGCAGGATTTAAAGATAAACTTCGCCAGATGGCGACGAATTCCACTGACTGCAAACGGCTGGCCGAAGCCGTTCTCCACGACAGCCGAAAGATCAGCAATATCGAAATAAGCTCCCAGTCCGCTGCAATTCCTTTGATGGAGCTCGCGGGAGGTTTATGAGCTATCTGAATAAATACAAGGTTGGCTCCCCGCTCTTCCGAACCCTGTCTGAAGGCCGGATGCGACTGAATGCGTTGCGCAATGCAGGCCGATACGACTATCGGCCTCCAAACTCCATTATTAAAGTCCAAAAATATTTAGCCACCTATGGCGATTCCTGCATTTATGATAAGCGATCCGAACTCCGCAACTTCCAACTTCCTGAATCAACAATCGAGCCTGAGGCCGCCCGACCTATACTTGAACAGCAAGAACAGGTAGCATTCCCCGAAACGTTCGTTCTTCGACTCCCCGGCGGGCGGGTACTGGGCGATGGAACCGTTGTTACCCCCGAAAACGCTATCCTTTCCGAAAGCACCACCGACTTTCATCGGAAGCAAGAACATCACCACCTGTTGAGTGAATACAATATACCAACCCCTGAACATTTCGAAGGAAGGCTAGCGGTAGTGGCATCACCCGGAAGCGGAAACTATTTCCATTGGACACTGGATTCCATCCCACGGCTCCACCAACTCCGGGGATTGGAAAATCAAATAGATGGCTACTATGTGGATAACCGCAGCTCATTCCACCGCGAATGGCTCAGCCTGTTGGGTATTCCATCCAGCAAGATCATTTCAGCCTCCCCAGAACGCCATATCCAAGCATCGGAATTAATTGTCCCATCGTTTGCGGGACTGCCCGGTTTGCCTTCACCAGATGGTCTGGATTTTGTCCGGAGCTTTATGCCAACTGAAAAAGGCACCGGGAAACGCATCTATATTTCTCGTTCCGGTACTCGGCGACGCCATATTTCAAATGAGAATAAAATACTCCCCCTACTCGAACATCACCGTTTCGAAGTGGTGCATCCGGGCAAGATGACCGTTGCAAAACAAATGAAGATGTTCGCTTCAGCTGATATCATCGTTTCCCCCCACGGCGCCGAACTAACCAACCTCGTCTATTGCCGACCGGGCACCAAAGTGATTGAGTTCTTCTCCCCTTATTACCTCAACCCCTGTTTCAAACATCTCGCTGTACTACGCGGCGTGGAATATCTCGCACTGGTTGGAAAAGGCGGAACCCGTGTACTTCGGAAACAGTTGGATGCTCACCATGTTTGGGCCAATATAAAAATATGCCCTTTAACACTCGTATCTCTATTGGAATCCATGCTCCCATAGATTGATGAGTAAGAAATACAACATAGCAATCGTTGGAGGGTCCCTCTCAACCTTTGGCGGGGGGGCTCCGCGCTCCATGGCACAACAGGCAACTACCCTTATGAAGACAGGACACCATGTAGAGCTTTTCGTTGGCCATAGCCGGAAGTATCCCCTAACCAAGAAAGAGTTCAGTTGCAAGGATGTACCGATCAACGCATCCCCCCTTTGGGGACCAAGCGTGTTGGGCGTGTTTCCGGGGGCTTTGTACGAACTCTGGAAGCGAGCCAGGGAATTTGACTTCATCCACCTTAACGGAGCGTGGAATCTAACCACATTTCTGGGAGCTCTAATTGCCCGCTCGCGCAAGATCCCATACATCATCACCATGCGAGGGCATTTTGGCGAATACCATTTCCAGCGCATGCCCCACATGAAGAAAATCCTTTTCCAACTGCTGGAAAAAAACAACATCAAGCATGCCTGTGCGATGCATGCAACGGCGCAGTGGGAAGTCGACACTTCAGCAAAATCCTTGAAGTACGCCAAACAGGTGATCGTCATACCCAACCCGGTTGATTTAACAGATTTCATGGAACCACCAAGCCGGACGGAAGCACGGAAGGAACTTGGTCTCAAAGACTCCGACTTTCATGTCGTCCATCTGGGACGACTTGCAAAGCAAAAAAACCTTCCGCTTCTAGTTGAGACATTTGCCAAGGCGAACTTGGGGGAAAGCGCCTTTCTTACATTTATTGGCCCTCCTGAACTCGATCTAAAAAGGGCGATGGTGAAACAAATCGAGAGGCTTGGCATTGCGAAGAATATCCATTTTATCGCCTTTGCAAAAGGACAGGAACGGTGCAACTGGCTTGCCGCAGCCGACCTGTTCGCCCTGCCTTCATTCGACGAAAACTTCTGTATCGTTGCCATCGAAAGTGTCGCCAGCGGAACACACTGTCTGCTCTCCCCCAACATTGGCGCCGTTGAGTTCTGTCCAGAGAAATATGCCACTGTCATTCCGTTGGATTTGGATAGCTGGACTTCAGCGCTGAAAGAACAATTTTCTTCCAAAAAAAAGCAATGCGTGCCAGCGCAATCCAATTTCAATAGCTTCTCGGAGAAAACCATTGCGAAACAGTGGATACAGTTCTACAAAGAAGCAAAAGAATCTCCCGAATGAAGATTCTCTATCTCATTCACAAGTTCCCTGAAACTTCTCACACATTTATCAGGAACCAGATTCATGACATAATTACGAGAGGTCATGATATTTCTATTTTATGCACATTTGATGAAACCGCTAAATTTGACAACGACCCTTCGTTCCAAAGCAATATTTTCAAACGAATCACGTTTGGCGACTCGTATCCTAAATCTATCCGAGAATGGGTCTCTTGGGCATTTATGCAAATAGTCAGGGCGTTACGCGAACCTTTCTTCTGGAAAGCACTGAAATATCTGCCACTGCGGGACATCGTTCGCCAAGCCGTTCTACTTAACCAGATACTGTATTATTCAAAAGACCAACCCGCACCAGATATTATTCACGGGCATTTCGCAATCAATGCCGTTGCGCTTGCAGCACTGCGGAAAACGGGCCTATTTCAAAACTCAAGACTGGTCGTCTCCTTCCATGGCTGTGATCTGCACCACTATTCTGGCTCCTTCTACAGATTCCTGAAGCAGGAAACAGATGTATTCACCGTTAACTCACACTTCAGCCACAAAAAGGCTCTGGAGCTTGGCTGTGCGGAAGACAAAGTAAGAGTCATTCCTGCAAGCTATAACAGCGAAATTTTCCAGCCGCAACCAAGAAAAAACGTACCTACTTGTCACCCCATACGGATTCTTTTCGTTGGGCGTCTTTGCGAACTGAAAGGACCCCATATTGCGCTTAAAGCATTCAGCATACTGAAAAAGGAGAATACCCGGCCTGTTTACCTGGACATGGTCGGAGAAGGCAACATGATGTGTGTTTTAAGGAAAAAAATCGATGAATGGGATCTAGGCGAGTCCGTTTGCCTGCACGGCTCTCTCAATCAGGAATGCATCAAAAAATTGATGACTGATTCCGACATCTTCCTCTTTCCCGGCATTGCTGACAAGAACGGCACACAGGAGGCGCAAGGATTGGTTATTCAAGAGGCCCAGGCCATGGAGCTTCCGGTTATTGCATCGAATACGGGCGGGGTTCCAGAAGGCCTTCTCGATGGAAAAAGCGGGTTTGTTGTCGAGCAGAAAGATGTAGACACAATTGTCGAAAAACTCCTCCTGCTTTGCGATGACAACACCTTGCGGCAGCAGATGGGAGTTGCCGGGCGGGACTTTGTGCAAGCGAACTACTCGCAGAAAATCATTGGCAATAAATTTGAATCTATATATTACTCACTGAATTCTAGTAGGAAAGATAAGGAACCATAAAAGAAATATAAAAAGCCTGAGCATCAACTATTTCAGATAAAAAATAAGGCTATAAATATTTCCATTCAAAGGGTTACTGGGGAAAAAGGAAGCTGTCTGTACCCCCCCCTTCAAGTACCGAACCCTGCTTCCTGAACTTTCATAAAAATACAACTAATTACACTTATAATAAGTGATTACGCGGTGCCTTCTGGATACATCAATAAATAGCTATCCACATCGGAATTATAGTCAAACGTGACTAAAATAACCTTAGGAAGATTCAGCAAAAACAGCAGCGGTCTATTTACCACTATTCGCTTAATTTTATAATTTTCAGGAAGTTGTGAGATTATTTCCGAAATACCTTCATAGCTATCCATCGTTGTTTTAGTAAATTCGACAACAATTTTTGGGCGGTATTTAATCAAGGTGTTTCTAAGTCCAGCCAGCACGATCTTTTCAAAACCCTCAACATCAACCTTAATTAAATCAATTCTATTGAGCTTTAGTGATTCCACATAGTCATCACCTTTCACCAAAGAAAGACTTCCAATTAATTGGTTATGGTCCTGATCATGGGATTCTACAAATGATCCTGTTCCAAGGTTAGTGCCCATAGGAGCATAGAACTCCCTTTTTTCATCAACTTCCCCTAAACCAACGGGATGAATTTCCACATTCGTAACATGGTTAAAACTCACGCGAGTTATCATTTTATTTCTTACAACATCATAGGGTTCAAAGGCATGAATTTGTTTACAACTACCACTTAAGAATACGCTGTGATGCCCTACATTTGCACCTATATCAAAAAATATAGACTCGGGATCTACTCGCAATAAATTTTTCATGAAGTTTAGACATTCCCGATCATATGCTCCAAAAAAATAGACATACCAATCAATGTAGGAGTTTAAGCTCCCTTCATATTTTTTTCCTTCAAAAGGAACTGAGAACTCCCGGTTGCCCTTTGTCCCCACCGGATAAATTTTATCGATTAGCCAAGCTCGACCTCCATGCCTCATCCAATTCTGATGTCCTAACAACCTGAATAACCAACTTAAAGACATTAAATCACCCTTAGTTTAAAAAATTTGCATAACTATTTGGCTCTCCGTTAATTTTTATGGAGAACGTAGGTTTTTCGACCGGATAACAGGATCATCTGGATAATTCTACTATGAAGGCCGCTCTATCCTGTAGATCTTTCGATTCCCTTTTCAATGCTGCTGACG
>JAZGFK010000004.1:0-2726 GCA_036479375.1 Pontiella sp.
CAAATCTCTCTCCTTCGGCTCCGGCCCACTCGCCTTTTAATTTCAAAAAGATAAGCAAAAGTATGATCACACCGAAAGGTATATTGATTAAAAAAATACTTCTCCAGCTGAAATGCTGGGTTAAAAACCCTCCAAAAAAAGGACCGCAGGACAGGCCGATGTAAACTGCGGCCACAGCGATCCCCAAAACTTTTCCGCGTTCTTCAGGGGGATAAACCGACGTTAAAATGGCAATCCCGGTGGCAAAGACCATGGCACTGCCGGCACCCTGGAAAATTCTGAACACTATTAACATCGGCGCGGATATGGAAACGGCTGATAGAAACGAAGTGAATGTAAAGAGACTCATGCCGATCATATAAACCTTCTTTCTACCATAAATATCCGCCAATTTGCCAAACGGCACCAGGGAAACGGCCGCAGCCAGAAGGTATGCAGTCGCCACCCAGCTCAATAAAACTGCATCCACCTGAAACTCTTTTCCTATAACCGGCAATGCGATGTTGATAGAAGAAATCATAAATGGGGTTATAAATGAGCTTAATGAGGCAATAATTAAGGCCGTTAATCTTGTTGCTTTATCGTCCATCAAGACACATTCCTTTCAAAGTTTTTTCTATAATCATATGTTTCATATATTCTTCTCCCAGTCAATTCTTACACCAATATCGCCGATCTCCCGGGAAAAGTGGTGGAAAGATGGATTAAAAATTATAACCGGCGACTATTCCGTAATAAAAACTGGACATCATAGTACGCGGGAATTATTTTATTGACGTCCGTGCCACCATGTGGTACTTGATGCAAATTTAAATTTATAGTGCAAGCTGTCTGCTGAACCTGAATCTCTCAATGCTGCTTGTGCTCCTGATCGTTCATCAACCAACTTCTTTAAGTTGAATTGAAGCCCTACCAGCGCTGAATATAACCAGTTAATCTTGCATTAAAAATCGAAATTTGAGATTCCAAACACTCTGAGATAAACGGAGCAATATATGCCCAACCTTGAGGTCAAACGTAAGCTCGCGGCAATTCTCAGTGCGGATGTCGAAGGCTACAGCCGCCTGATGGGTGATGATGAGATCAGCACCATCCGGACGTTAAATGTCTATAAAGAGGCGATAACCGCGCTAATCCTACAATACCGTGGTAGGGTCGTTGACTCCCCGGGGGATAACTTACTGGCGGAATTTGTCAGCGTGGTGGATGCGGTTCAATGTGCGGTAGAGATTCAAAGGAAATTGGCCGAACGGAATGCGGAGTTGCCTGAAGACCACCGAATGGAATTTCGCATTGGTGTCAACCTTGGAGACGTCGTCGAAGAAGAAGACCGCATATATGGCGATGGTGTCAATATTGCCGCTCGCCTGGAAAGTTTGGCCGAGGGCGGAGGCATTTGCATATCAAGAAATGCTTACGATCAGGTTAAAACCAAACTTGATTTGAAGTTCGAATATCTCGGTGAAAAAGAATTGAAGAATATCGCCGAGCCCGTAAGGGCTTATCGAGTGCAGCTAGAAACCGACAACGCCGCTTCAAAGCTGAACGCAAGGCTGGAGTTACCCGACAAGCCCTCCATCGCCGTTTTGCCTTTTAATAATATGAGTGGTGATCCGGAACAGAATTATTTTGCCGAGGGCATTAGCGAAGACATCACCACCGAACTATCCCGGTTTCATTCCATTTTCGTGATCTCGCGCAATTCAGCCTTCACCTATCGGGGCAACTCGGTGGATGTACGACAGGTCGGGCGGGAGCTCGGCGTCGAGTACATTGTCGAGGGCAGTGTCCGCAAAGCCGGTAACCGGATTCGGGTAACGGCCCAACTTATAGCAGTGGCCACGGGACACCATGTCTGGGCCGAACGTTATGACCGGAATCTGGAGGACATATTTGACGTTCAGGACGAAATAACGGAAACAATCGTGTCTACTCTGGCGGGGCGCATCGAAGCCGCCGGCATCGAGCGGGCAAAACGTAAGAACACCGAAAATATGGTTGCTTACGACTATCTTCTCAGGGGTCTGGATTTTCACAAAAGCGGAAGAACCACAAGGGAAGAAGCCGTTCAAGCCGTCGAGATGCTCACGAAAGCCGTGGAACTCGATCCCGAGTTCGCCCGGGCGCATGCATGGCTGGCCTGTGCGTCGGCAGGGCTATGGCCCGCGAGTCCCAGCAGGAAGCATATGGATGATGCCATGGCAAGAGTCCAGAAAGCGCTTTCCCTGGATGAGAATGAATGTGAAGCCCACCGGATCATTGGAGCGATTTATTTGCACAGAAAACGATTCGATAGGGCGGAGTATCACATTTCCAAAGCCATCGCGCTTAATCCCAACAACGCGCATATCGCCGTCAAAGCGGCCAGTTTTTATAGTTACACCGGCAGGTACCAGGAGGCGGTGGCGTCGGTGAAGCGGGCGATGCGCCTCAACCCGCACCATCCGGACTGGTACTGGCAGGAATTGGGCCACGCATTTTATGTCGATGGTCAGTACACTAATGCCATTCGTGCCTTCAACCGTATCGCCAAGCTCGTTGAATTTGATTACGCCTATTTGGCGGCCTGCTGTGTGGCACTGGGCGAGAATGAGCAGGCGAAGTCCCATATAACGGAACTGCTGAGATTGAAGCCCGACGCATCCGTCAGGTATTATGAAAAAACACAGCCATTTAAGAACGATGCTGATTTGGAACGATTTATCGACGCGCTGCGTAAAGCTGGG
>JAZGFK010000005.1:0-27624 GCA_036479375.1 Pontiella sp.
CCCGCGTGAACAAACTGCCAGGATAACGTGTAGCTCAATTTTTCGCCCTCCTCAAATGCCAGCGGTTCTTCAGAAGATGACGAAGCAAAGCCGAGCCGACGAAGGAATGGCAGCGCTAAAAGTGTTCCGAGTAGTGTTCTTCGATTCAGCATAAAAATGACGTCCTTAAATTCGAATCGAAACGTAACGATCTAAACGCGCTTGCTCAAACGTAATTTATGTAAACCATGGCAATCAGCATATCCGGTCGGCACGATTGCGTTGGCTAAATGATTATTTCAAAAAAGATCTCCACGTAGTCGGAAAGTCCAACGGATGACCGTGGAAGACAAAAGCAAAATAAGGAATCCATAACCCGAATAAAAGGGCATTCACCCTCGACAATGACCCAGCAGGGTTACTAGGCTCCTCTCTTACTATTGTGGAGAAGATAACTATGAAAAAACTATCGGCAGCCAGCATTGTTCTGACCTTTGTTCTTACACTCGGATGCGCCAAGAAAAACGAATTCCAGGCTCCCCCTCCCCCGAGCGTGACTCTGCAGAATCCTGAGCAGAAAGACGTAACCGTATTCGTGAATTTTCCCGGTCGACTCGTTGCGCATGATAATGTCGATATCCGAGCCCGCGTGAAGGGTTTTTTGAAGACGATCGACTTCACCGATGGACAGCGCGTGAAAAAAGGTGACTTGTTGTTTACCATTGAACCCGAATCGTACGAAGCGTCCGTAAAATCCAGCGAGGCAAGGATGGCGCAGGCAAAAGCAGCCCTAAAGCTGGCCGATGCAACGCTACAACGGACACAGAAGGCCTTTAAAACCAAAGCAGTCTCTGAAGTTGACGTCTTAACCGCCGAAGCAAATAAACAGGGAGCTGATGCCGCAGTAATGGAAGCGCAGGCGGCTTTGGACAATGCAATGCTGGATCTCTCTTATACTAAAATCTATGCTCCAATGGAGGGTCGCCTATCCCAGCGCACCCTGTCGATCGGCAACCTGGTTGGCGACGGACAGTCCACTCTGTTAACCACGCTCGTGGTTGAATCGCCGATGGATGTCTTCTTCAATGTTGATGAACGCTCCTTGATTCCATTTTTGGAAAAAAACAGAGATAACCAGACTGGCGATACAATGCCGCCTGTAAAATTAGAGCTAGCCGATGGCTCCATGCATAGCGAAGAAGGATTGGTAAACTATAAGGATCCTGAGGTCGACCCGGAAACCGGAACGCTAAGAATCCGAGCGGTTTTTGAAAATAAAGATCTTTATCTGGTTCCCGGGCTATATGGAAAAATCCTCATTCCGGTAGAAATCGAAAATGCACTGCTCGTTCCGGATCTGGCGGTTCAACAGGACATGGCCGGCTCCTACGTCTTAACCGTGAACGAGTCCAGTATTGTTGAAAGCATCTATGTCAACAAGGGCCCTCTCGTAGGCACACTGCGGGTCATTGAAGAAGATCCGACAAAGGACCGCCATTTAACCGGCAATGATCGCATCATCATCAATGGTCTGCAAAGAGCACGGCCGGGAATTCCGGTTACCGCAACGGAAGCGAAAGCCGTAGTTGAAGCACCTGCTTCCAACTAATCCGGAGAACCATTATGTTCAGCCACTTCTTTATCAGACGCCCTATCTTCGCAATGGTGATTGCCATTGTAATCGTGCTCCTCGGCTTAATCTCAATGACAGGCCTGCCCATTGAGCGCTATCCCAACATTGCTCCGCCCGCCATTACCGTGGATGCCACCTATCCGGGGGCTGACGCCCAAACCGTGGCAGACACGGTCGCTGCCGTGATTGAAAAAGAAGTGAATGGGGTCGAAGGAATGATCTACATGAATTCCATCAGCGCCAATGATGGAACCATGAAACTCACCGTGACCTTTGCCACGGGCGAAGATTTGGACATGGCCAACGTTCTCGTTCAGAACCGGGTGGCCAAAGCCATTCCCCAGCTGCCGCAGGAAGTACAACGACTCGGCGTGAAGACCCAGAAAAAATCGACCGATGCCAACCTCTATATTGGTTTTTCAAGTACCGATGACCGCTACGACGATATTTTCCTGGCCAACTATGTTGCCTTGCGGGTTAAGGATGAGGTGGCGCGCGTAAAGGGCGTCGGTGAAGTTCAGGCCTTTGGTGCCGGCGACTATTCCATGCGCATTTGGCTCAACCCTGAACAGATGAAAGCCAAAGGGCTGATTGCTGACGACATCGTTAATGCCGTACAGCAACAAAACTTACAAGTAGCAGCGGGACAGATCGGCGAACCACCGGTTCCTTCCGGACAGGCCCTGCAGATGACCATGCGGGTGAAAGGTCGCCTGCTCACCATAGAGGAGTTTGGCGACATTGTCCTGCGGACAGGCGACGATGGCCGCCTGTTACGAATTAAAGATGTCGCCGATGTTGAACTAGGGGCCAAGACCTATGTGCTGGGCTCCTCACTTAATGGAAAACAATCGGCCACCATAGCCGTCTATCAGATTCCCGGAGAAAATGCGATTGCCGTGGTTGAGGGCGTACGGGCGAAAATGGAGGAGCTCAAGGCCGGCTTCCCTGAAACGATGGAATACACCATCATTTATGATAACACCGTTGTAATTCAATCATCCATTGATGAAGTGGTTGAAACACTCTATATCACGTTGATCCTCGTGGTCTTGACGGTATTTATTTTCCTGCAGAATTTCCGCGCCACGATTATCCCCTCCGTCACGATTCCCGTCTCGCTGATTGGCACCTTTGCCGCGTTATCGGCCATGGGCTATTCCATCAACCAGTTCACACTTTTCGGATTGGTACTCGTGATCGGGATTGTGGTGGACGACGCCATTGTGGTCGTCGAAAACTGCACCCGGCTGATTGATGAAGAAGGGTTGAAGCCCAAAGATGCCGCCATGCGGGCCATGTCCGAAATTTCCGGTCCGGTCATCGCAACCACGCTGGTTCTTCTGGCGGTATTCATCCCGACCATGTTTATGCCGGGTATTACCGGACAGCTCTTTAAACAATTTGCCGTAACGATTTCCGTGGCGACCGTATTCTCCACCATTAACGCGCTGACCCTCAGCCCGGCGCTCTGCGGAATTTTGCTCCGCCCGTCCGGTGGCGAAAAAACAACCGGTCTGCTCGGTTGGTTCAACAAGACACTCAACACCACTAAAAGCGGCTATCTGAAAGTGGTGAACCAGGCCCTGCGCAAATCGTTCATCGGGTTGTTGCTGTTCATCGGCATGGCCTCCATTGCCTTTATCGGTTTTGGCAATCTACCCGGTGGCTTTGTCCCGCAGGAAGACGAAGGGTATTGCATGGTCAATGTTCTCCTACCCGAGGCGGCATCTCTGGAGCGGACAGAAAACTTCCTTCAGAAAGTAAACAAAGTGATCGGCAGCACCGAGGGCATGGCCGACTTTATGTCGATTTCCGGATACTCGATTCTGGATAGTGCCGCTATCCCGAATGCCGCGTTCAGCGTAGCCACCTTCAAACATTGGGATGAACGTAAAGACCGGCACCAATCGGCCATCATCCGGGATCTCAATATAAAGTTTTCCCAATTGCAGGATGGGGTCGCATTTGCATTTCCGATGCCTTCGTTGCCCGGGGTCGGTATGTCGGGGGGGCTGGTATTGCAACTGCAGGATCGCGGCGGCGCAGGCATGAATACCCTTCAACAGGTCGCCGATGAGTTTATGAACGATGGTAATTCTCAAGCAGGCTTGACCGGAATGTACACCACCTTCCGCGCCAATGTTCCGCAACTGTTCATCGATATTGACCGCGATCAAGTGCTCACGAAAAACGTAGCGATGAGCGCCGTCTTTAATGCGCTGCAGTATTACTACGGTTCGGTTTATATGAACGACTTCACCTACATGAACCGTGTATTTCAGGTAAAAGCGCAAGCGGCTCCGTTGTTCCGTACAGAACCCAGACAAGTGCTCGACTTGGAAATCCGTAACCGCGACGGAAAAAGCCTGCCGCTCGGCTCCGTTGCCTCCGTTAAAGAAATCCTAGGCCCTCAGTCCATCAATCGATACAACATGTACCCCTCGGCCAAAATTATGGGACAGCCCGGTGACGGGTTCAGCACAGGACAGGCGATGGGGATTGTGGAAGATATGGCAGCGGAAAAACTTCCCTCCTCAATGGGCGTGGAATGGACCGAACTCTCCTACCAGGAAAAAGCGGCACAAGGCGGCACCAATATTATTTATGTATTGGCCATCATTCTCGTCTATCTCGTACTTGCGGCGCAGTATGAAAGCTGGAGCATTCCAATCTCCGTCTGCCTTTCGGTTCCCACCGCTCTGCTCGGCGCTGTAATCGCGCTGATGATCGGGAAGTTCGACAACAACGTCTATGCTCAGGTCGGGGTCGTTCTGCTGATTGGTCTATGTACTAAAACAGCCATTCTGATTGTTGAATTTGCCAAAGTGGAACACGAAAATGGAAGCAGCGTTTTTGAGGCCGCCATGTCCGCAGCAAAACTCCGCTTCCGCGCCGTACTCATGACCGCCTTCTCCTTCATTCTCGGTGTAATTCCGCTGCTCGTTGCATCAGGAGCCGGCGCTGAAAGCCGAAAAGTGCTGGGCGCAACCGTCTTTGGCGGGATGCTTGTGGCCACGGTAGCCAGCTTGATTTTTGTGCCGATGCTTTACTACATCGTCCAGAAGGCCTCGGAAAAGAAAAGTGAAATGCCCAACACAAAAAAATAAACCGAATCATTCAAAATCAGGATCGGTAAAATATTTCTCTCACTCAATGAGTCTGCCTAAGCGTCCGGTAGACCAAGGATAGATCTAGAAACGGAAAAAAATAAAGTCGCATCATAAAACTGAAAGGATAAATATTATGAAGAAAACAAAGAGAATCATGCTGGGTCTCATTTGTGCCACCGTCCTAGCCGCACAAGCCCAGGAGAAACAACCCAATATTCTCGTCATATGGGGCGATGATATCGGACAAGCAAATATCAGTGCATATACCCATGGTTTGATGGGGTATAAAACGCCCAATATAGACCGAATCTCAAGTGAAGGTCTAACCTTCACAGACTACTATGCAGAACAAAGCTGCACGGCAGGTCGCTCCTCGTTTATTACCGGACAAAGCGTTTTCCGTACGGGACTCTCTAAAGTCGGATTTCCCGGCGCAAAAGAAGGCATGAACATTAAAGACCCGACCATTGCCGCCCTGCTTAAAGCCAGAGGGTATGCCACCGGTCAGTTCGGAAAAAATCACCTTGGCGACCGAGATGAAATGCTACCCTCCAATCATGGGTTTGATGAATTCCTCGGCAACCTCTACCACCTCAATGCAGAAGAAGAACCTGAACATGAGGATTATCCCAAAGACCCTGAATTTCGCAAAAAATTCGGCCCGCGCGGCGTCATCAAATCCTTTGCCGATGGGAGAATCGAAGACACCGGCTCACTCACCAAAAAACGGATGGAAACCATTGATGACGAAACCGTTGCAGCGGCCCTTGATTTCATCAAGCGCCAGAATGCGGCCAACAAACCCTTCTTCTGCTGGTGGAACGGAACCCGCATGCATTTTCGTACCCATGTTAAAGAAGAGCATCGTGGTATTTCTGGGCAAGATGAATATGCCGACGGCATGGTCGAGCACGACATGCATGTGGGTCAATTCCTCGCTCTATTAGATGAACTAAACATTGCCGACAACACGCTTGTTCTCTACTCCACCGATAACGGCCCCCACATGAACTCATGGCCGGATGCGGGCCTAACCCCCTTTCGTAGTGAAAAAAATACCAACTGGGAAGGCGCATTTCGAGTCCCCGCGATGGTTCGTTGGCCTGGGAAAATTGAGCCAGGAAGCTGGTGCAACGCCATCATGCATCACATGGATTGGCTCCCAACATTTCTGGCCGTCGCCGGAGATCCTGACATAAAAGAAAACCTCAAAGAAGGTGGGGTTTCAGCCATTAACCGGACATATAAAGTACATCTGGATGGATATAACTTCCTGCCCTACCTTACCGGAGAAAAGGCAGAAAGCCCGCGTAATGAGATCTTCTACTTCTCGGACGACGGCGATATTATGGCTCTACGATACAACGACTGGAAATTGATCTTCATGGAACAACAAGTGGAAGGAACCCTTGAAATCTGGGCCAACCCCTTCACACCGCTCCGAGTTCCTCTTATTTTTAATATGCGCCGCGACCCCTACGAACGGGCTCAGCACACCTCCAACACCTACTACGACTGGTTGATCAATCGAGTCTATCTGCTGGTGCCCGCTCAAGCCTATGTCAGCGAATTCCTGAGTACCTTCAAGGAATTCCCTCCGCGCCAGGAAGCCGCCAGTTTCAATCTCGATAAAGTAATAGAAGCCATGAACAATGGTGCGACTGGATCACACTAAAGACACCCATTAAAAAACTTAAAACCGCTGTCCGATGGACAGCGGTTTTGTTTCCGAAATATCATGAAAACACAAGCCCTACTCCTCATTCTCACCCTCTCTATCTCATCCCTTCTAGCCGATGCTCCCCTGCGATCATGGAACAACGGTGCCGCGCGAAAAACCATCATCGACTTTGTCGAATCCGTAACCACAACGAACTCCGTTGACTATGCCCCCCCCACCGAACGCATTGCCGTGTTCGACAACGACGGAACGCTCTGGAGCGAGCACCCCATCTACTTCCAAGCCCTCTTCATTTTTGACCGCATCAAACAACTCGCGCCACAACATCCCGAGTGGAAGACGAAGGAACCTTTTGCATTGGTCTTAAAAGGCGATCTGAAATCGGCGCTGGCCGGAGGTGAACATGCGCTCATCGAAATGGCAATGGCGACCCATGCGGGAACGACAACCGAAGAATTTTCACAGCTTGTTTCTGAATGGATTTCAACAGCGAAACATCCGGAAATCGGCCGCCCCTTTACAGATATGGTCTATCAGCCCATGCTCGAACTGCTCGACTACCTTCGCGAAAATGAATTCAAAACCTACATCGTTTCCGGCGGGGGCATTGAATTCATGCGGCCCTGGGTAGAACAGGTTTACGGCATTCCACCAGAGCAGGTCATTGGCAGCAGCATTAAAACGAAATATGAAATTCGCGATGGAAAACCGGTTCTTGCCCGGCTGCCGGAACTCAACTTCATCAACGACAAAGAAGGAAAGCCCGTTGCTATTAATCAGCATATCGGACGTCGCCCCATCATGGCTGTAGGGAACTCCGACGGGGATTTCCAAATGCTGGAATGGACAACCGCGGGATCCGGCAAACATCTCGGCGTCTATATTCACCATGATGACCAAGATCGGGAATATGCCTATGATCGGGAATCACACATTGGTAAGCTCGCTCGCGGACTTGAAGAAGCTCCGTCACGTGGATGGCTGGTTATCAGCATGAAAAACGATTGGAAATCTATTTTTCCTAAGTAATCGAAAAACATTAACGCTAGGAACAACTTATGAAAACAACCGCATTAATGACATTTATAACGCTCTCCATTGCGGCTTCCAGCTTCGCACAATATCACAAATATGATGAATGGGATCAAAACTACACGGTTCAGGCCCTACTGGGTGCAGTTAAATTCGACGATCTGGAATTTGAAAACACCGATGGCACCGAGGCTACTGTTAAAACTGATATGTCAACCATACCCCAGCTTGGCGGAGCATGGGGTACTCGCCCCAAAGGAGAGCGATTCCAATATGGCCTCGAGTGCAGCTTCCTACTGGGCTTTAAATTCGACGAAGTAAACTATCTATCGGCAGGGGGCAGTGGTCTTTATGTCAGCATTTCAACTTCTATGTGGATGTTTGATTTCGCTGGCGGTGGTTACGCCAGCCTGTTTCTGGACAAAAACCAAAAATTTCGGATCTATGCTGGCGGAGGTCCTCTGATGGTCTACGCCGATTACCGTTCCGAACGAGAAGAAGACGGCACGGGTGGCGGAACCTACAACACCAGTGAATCCGTCTTCGGATTGGGTCTTTATGCCCGAACCGGATTTGAATTTCGCGTACATCAAAAAGGGATGCTGGGTCTGGGAGTCCGAGGGAGCTGGTCCAATGTTGATTTTTCAGAGGTCGGAGGAAGCTCCGAGCTGAAAGGCATCGCCGCATTTGTAACCTACACCGCAGGACTCTAAGCGATCTCACTTTTAAACACCCGCTCGTGGCCTCGCTTAAGGCACAAAAAAAACGAAACCATCTCTATTATTCTAATCTTCGAGTCCTTAGTGTCTTTGTGTTTATTCTCTTCCAGCCCACTCCGCACACCGCTATTCTGTTCCGTTCATGAATAAGAATGAACAGATGCGCCACTCGGAACGAAAACGGGTTGAACTCGAGTTCCAATGGCCAGAACAACCGCTTAACATTGTTTTGGTTGAACCGTCGATTCCGCCAAATACCGGAAATATTTCGAGGCTATGCGCTGCTACCGGATCTCGGTTACATCTCATTGAACCGCTGGGGTTCGATATTTCGGACAAACAGGTGCGAAGAGCAGGACTTGATTATTGGGATGCGGTCGATCTGAACACCTATCCGAATATGGATTCATTTTTTGAGAATAATCCTTCTGGGAATAAATATTTTTTTAGCACCGCCGGAAATCAGAGCTACTCGGCCGTTAGATATAAAGGCGGCGACTACCTCATCTTTGGGAACGAGACCTTCGGGCTGCCTGATTCACTGCTGGAAAAATTCCCAGAACAGGTCTGTAACATCCCCATAAAACTGGATGCCGTCCGATCCCTTAATTTGTCAAATTGCGCAGCCATCGTACTTTACGAAGCGCTGCGAAAAATTAATACATGAAGATTGAACACACCTTAATTTTCATGGTCATATCTCACATCATTTTATACGTAAGGAGCAACTATGGCGGGAATCGAAATCATCAATCAAAAAGTGCGTGAGCAGAGCGCGTTTATCCCAACCTTAAAAACCGAGATCGGAAAGGTGATCGTTGGGCAGGAATACCTCATCGACCGACTGATTATCGGTATGTTGTCTGGCGGGCACGTTCTGCTCGAAGGGGTTCCCGGACTGGCCAAAACCCTCACCATCAATACGCTGGCCAGAGCGCTCGACACCTCATTTCAGCGCATTCAGTTCACGCCCGATCTACTCCCGGCCGATATCATCGGAACCTTGATCTATAATCAGAAAGACGGCGACTTCATCATTAAAAAGGGTCCCGTATTCGCCAATATCATCCTCGCCGACGAAATCAACCGCGCCCCCGCCAAAGTACAAAGCGCCTTGCTCGAAGCGATGCAGGAAAAGCAGGTAACCATTGGCGACAAAACCTTCAAACTTCCAAAACCATTCCTCGTAATGGCTACCGAAAACCCGATTGAGCAGGAAGGCACTTATCCCCTGCCCGAAGCACAGGTCGACCGGTTCATGCTAAAACTCAAAGTGGGCTATCCCACCATCGAAGAAGAACGTCGCATCCTCGACCGAATGGCGCATTCCAATACCGAGATCCCAATTAACGCCGTACTTCATCCGGATGAAATCATCAAGGCACGTGAAATCGTCGACGAAATTTACGTCGACGAAAAGATCAAGGACTACATCCTCAACATTGTCTTCGCGACCCGCGAACCTGAAAAGTACAATCTCGACATCAAAGACTACATCCAATACGGCGCGTCTCCTCGTGCCACCATCAATCTGACCATGGGCGCGCGCGCCCATGCCTTTATGCAAGGCCGCGGCTACGTCACACCGCAGGACGTCAAATCCATCGCCACCGATGTCCTCCGCCATCGCGTCATCGTTTCGTACGAAGCCGAGGCCGAAGAGATGACGAGCGAAGATCTCATCGAAACCATTTTGTCCGAAATTCCAGTCCCTTAGTTATTGCCGATTTTCGACTGATGATTTTCGATTGAATACCTTTGGCGCGCAGGAGTAGACCATGGATCAAAACGAACTTAAAACCCGGACTAAACAATTTGCCTTGCGTATCCTCACGTTAACGGCAGCATTGCCCAAAACAGTTGAAGCCAAAGTTGTTCAGAACCAACTGGCAAGGGCTGGAACATCGGTTGCGGCCAACTATAGAGTCAGTTGCAAAGCACGTTCAAAAGCCGAGTTTATCTCGAAAATAAGTATCGTTATCGAAGAAGCCGATGAGTCTTGCTTTTGGATGGAACTCATTATTGAGGGAAGCATGTTGTCTGAGGTTAAAGTTGCAGCGCTTCTTAAGGAAGCAAACGAATTGACTGCTATAATGACGGCATCACGAAAAACAGCACAGAGCACGAAATGAGTAAACCAATCGGCAATCGACAATCATCAATCGGCAATTCTTTAGACCATAAAGAATTACTGAAAAAGGTCCGGCGGATTCAGATATCGACCAAACACGCCGTCAACGATGTGTTTGCGGGGCAATACCATTCCACGTTTAAAGGCCGCGGAATGGAATTCGATGAAGTGCGTGAATATGTCCCCGGCGACGATATCCGCTCCATCGATTGGAATGTAACTGCTCGTTCCGGATCGCCGCACATCAAAAAATTTGTCGAAGAGCGTGAAATGACGGTCATGCTGGTGGTCGATATCAGCGCGTCCAATCTGTTTGGCAGTGGCACCCAGATGAAGCGCGACCTTGCTGCGGAAGTGGCCGCGGTCCTCGCCTTCTCCGCGATCCGTAATAACGACCGCATTGGATTGATTCTTTTCTCCGAAGAAGTCGAAAAATATATCCCGCCAAAAAAAGGTACGCGCCATGTCTTGCGCCTTATCCGGGAAATGCTTTCCCACAAGCCACAGGGCAAGGGAACGAATGCCGTACCGGCACTCGATTATCTGAATCACATCAGCACACGAAAAAATGTCACCTTCCTCATCAGCGATTTCATGTTTAACGACGACTACGAAAAATTGCTGAAAATTACGGCGCGCCGCCATGACCTCATTAGTGTGGTCGTTGGCGACAAACGCGAAATTGCCTGGCCGGATGTCGGCATCATGAATTGGCATGATGCTGAGACCGGGGAAAAGGTTCTGGTCGATACGTCCAGTCGCAAAGTACGTGAACAGCTCGGGCTCGAACAAACCCGCCGGGCCAATGCCATCGATGATCTCCATCGGAAAGCGGGAATCGATACGGTCCGCCTCTTCGCTGGAGAACCCTACGAAAAAGAATTCATCAAATTTTTCCGCCAGCGAGCAAGCCGGAGATGAGAATGTTCAACTCAAGCCACATCCTGATTCTTGCTTTCGCTATTACGCTTATGGGTTGCACGCCGGACGAGCCGAAGGCTATTCCGGCGGATCAGCTGACCGTTGAATACCGCATTGATCGCGAGTCTATTATGGTTGGAGATCCGGTCGAACTCATCGTCTCGGCCTATTTCCCAACCAACGGAACGCTTGAACTACCCGAGATTGGAAGAGAGAAGGATGTAATCCTGCTCAAACGCGATTGGGAGAACATAGAACGAGATGACGGTTTAAGCCAATCCGAGTCCCGCTACTCCATTACGTCCTTCCGCTTGGGCGATCATGTGGTTTCCACCAACCACATCAGCTGCATCGTAGGAGATAAAACCTATATCACCAACTTTCCAAACATCGTTCTGAAAGTCAGTACCTCGCTCGAAGTAGATGCTTCTTCGGAAATTGCCGACATCAAATCCGTCCACCACCTCCCCGGCCGGATTCCCGCGTGGCTGTGGATGATTCCGGCCGTCGCCGCAATTGCATTTCTCAGTGGCCTGATTTCATCGAAACTCTGGAAAAACAGAGCAACCCTTATTCCGGGTGCCCCCCCTATACCGCCGCACGTTCTGGCCTTTCGGGCTTTGGAAGTCCTGAAGAACAAAGGTCTTTTGGAACAGGATGAGTGCAAGCCGTTCTACACCGAACTCTCGCTCATTCTGCGCACGTATCTCGAAGGCCGGTTTGACCTCAATGCGCCCGACGAAACCACAGAAGAAATTGTTGCAGAAATGAGTAAATCGATCGATCTGGATGGCACACAACGAAACATTCTCCAGGACTTTATGCGACAGGCCGACGAAGTGAAATTCGCGAAAGGGCACCCTGATCGCAGCACCATGGAATCCGCATTTAATACGACAAAGCAATTTATCGAAGAAACCGTGGAAACGGAAGAATTGGCCGCGAAAGAGCGCAGAGAACTCAAAGTAGAGGTTGGATACAATGGATACTAAAATCAAGGGACTGTGTGACCAAATTAGGGAAACTTCATATGCCATTCATGAGTACCATGGAACAGGACACCTTGAAAAAGTCTATGAAAACGCACTTATGCACCGTCTTCGTAAATCGGGGATGGACGTTAAGCAACAACATCCCATAAAGGTCTACGATGAGGATGGAACCGAAATAGGCGACTATTTCGCCGATCTAATTGTAGAAGACGTTTTGATTATTGAACTAAAAGCCTGCAAAAATTTTGCGGACGAGCACAAGGCACAAATTATAGGTTATCTTCGCTCTTCCGAAATCGAACAAGGCCTGCTCATCAACTTCGGTTCCTACAAATTCCAAATCCAAAAGTTCGTTTTATCTAAAACCAGCAGTTCATCTTCAAAATCAAAATTACTCTCGCTCCTATTTTCTTTTGCATCCTTTGCGTTCTTTCGCGGCTAATAAAAAATGAAACTCGCCCACCCCATCCTGTTGCTGTTGCTTTTGTTGATCCCGTTGCTGGTCTGGTTGCGCTATTTCATGCTGCGCAAACAATCGATGCAGTTTAGCAATGGCAGCGTATTGGCCGGGTTGCCGAAAAGTTGGCGCATACGCCTGCAACCGATCCTCCCCCTACTTTACGTTCTTGGGCTGGTTTGCTTGGTTGTTGCCCTCGCCCGACCACAGCGCGGATTGGAAGATAGCCGAGTCCGAACGGAAGCCGTTGATATCATCCTGCTAATCGACCTCTCGGAATCGATGGAGACACAGGATTTTGAAAATTTTGGTCGACGTATGAGCCGTCTGGATGCGTCTAAAAATGTAATTGAGCGGTTTCTGGAAAAACGTTCGAGCGACCGGATCGGCATGGTAGGCTTTGCTGCCGTTCCTTATGCCGTTGCCCCTCTCACCCTCGACCATGGATGGCTGATTCAACGCATGGCCGGACTGCACACCGGTATGCTCGATGGAAGCAGGACCGCCATCGGCGATGGAATTGCTTCTGCGATTAATCGCCTGAGAGATAGTGCAGCCAAAAGCAAAGTCATCATCCTGCTGACAGACGGGGCGAACAACTCCGGCACCCTTTCTCCCGAAAATGCAGCAAGCGCGGCCGAAGCCATCGGCATTAAGATCTACACGATCGGTGCGGGCGGCGCCCGAACCGGATTTTTCATGCAACGACAGGAGGTTGACGAAACCTCGCTCAGAAAAATTGCTGCAACGACCGATGCCAAATTTTATCGGGCCCGTAGCCTCGAAACGCTTGAAGCCGTTTATGAGGAAATCGACCAACTTGAAAAAACCGAGATTGAAGTCGAGCGCTTTACCCGGTTTGAGGAACGATCCGGAAAATGGATTTTTGCGGGCATTCTGCTTCTGGGACTGGAACAGATATTGGGACTCAGCCGATTCGGGAGGTTGCCGTAATGATGTGGCATAATCCAGATATATTGATGGGGCTGATCGCCTTGCTGCCGTTGTTGCTCATTACCGGCATCATGCTAAAGCATCGCACCAAATTGCTTGGTCGGATGGCCGATCAAGGACTTTGGCCAACCATACTGCCCGGACTGTCCCCGCGGAGACAGCGCTTCAAAAATCTGCTCCGTGTGTTGGCCATCGCGCTGGCTATAGTCGCCCTCGCCCGCCCGCAATGGGGCTTCCAATGGGAAGAGGTCAAACAGCGGGGTCTCAGCATTATTGTGGCGCTCGATACATCCAAAAGCATGCTCGCACAGGATATTAAACCCAATCGCCTGCAACAGGCCAAATGGGGGGTGCGTGATTTGGTCAAAGAACTGCAAGGAGATCGCATTGGGCTGGTGGCCTTTGCTGGCGATGCGTTCCTGCAATGCCCAGCAACCATCGACTATGCTGCATTCCTGATGATGCTCGACGATGTATATGCGGGAATTGTACCCATTGGTGGAACCGATCTTTTTCAGGCGCTGGAAACGTCCATTGAGAGTTTCGAAAAAATGGAAGAAACCGCGTCCGATAAGGTCATCATTCTAATCTCCGACGGCGAAGGCCATACGGGCGATCCGCTCACGCTGCTACCCCGACTTAAGGCAGATGGCATTCGTGTGTTCGCCATTGGCGTCGGCACCGTAGAAGGCGAAATGATTGAAACCTCGGACGGGCTCGTTAAGGATAAGGCTGGCAATGTAATCAAGAGTCATCTCAATGAAGGCATGCGGGAACGTATTGCCTTCGAGACCGAAGGTTTTTACGTTCGCTCCGCCCCCGGCGATTTCGGCCTGGAGCGAGTTTACCAGCAGGGCATCGCCGAACTGCAACGGGAGGAACGCGAATCGCTTATGTCCAAGAACTGGATTGAACGATACCAGTGGTTTATTGCCGCCGCGCTCTTGCTTCTCATGATCGAAACAGCGATTCGGCCTACCAAGTGGAGGAGTGCCCGCAGATGAACGCAGATAGACACCGATTTATAAATAAGAAAGTATCTGCGTACATCTGCGTGTATCTGTGGGCTTCATTTTCCGTAACGAATGTGTACGCAAAGGATACGCCGCGTTCTTCGATGCGCAAGGGCCTGAAGGCCTATAAGGCGGGCGATTACACCAATGCGGTCCAGTCATTGAAAAAAACCGCACTGGAATTTCCTGCCATTGGAAACTACAACCTCGGGAATGCGCAGTATCGCATGGGCGATTACGAGGTCGCCACCGAATCCTTTAACGAAGCACTGCGGACAACCGATCTGGAGCTACAGGCCAAAGCCTATTTTAATCGTGGAAATGCATTGCTGGCGCAAACGACGGCGCTGACCGGACAGGAACAGATCGGCAAAGCCATTGAGCTTTCATTCCAGGCGATAGATATGTTTGAAAAATCCATTCTGCTGGCACCGGAGGATGTTGAGGCAAAACAAAACTTTGAACGCGCGCAGCAGTTGCGGTTGACACTCGAATATAATCTTGGGTCCTGGTATTTTGATCAGGCGGAATCGCTGTTGCAGGAATACAAGGCCAAGAATGCGCAGACGAACTACCGTCAGGCGAAAAAGCAGTTTGAACATATTCTCGAAAACGTCGATCAAAACCATGGCGAGTCGGCACAGTACGTGCCCCGAATTGAAGAACGTCTCGAAATGCTAAAGCTCGCCGTTGAAGCCGCGGAGTATGACCTTAAAGTCGCTCTTCAACAGATCGAAGGTTACCAGTATATGTTGGCCGTACAACGGTTGACAACGGAGACGGATGAACGAAAATACGCTTTCGACATCAAACCCGATTTAAAGAAGCAATATGAAGAGACGATTCAGAAAAGCAAGGACGTCCTGAAAATTATCGAAGATCTGTTCCCAACCATGAACCAGGTTCAATGAAGCTATTTACAACCATTCTAATAGTAGGCTGTGCGGCGACCATGCTAGCGAATCCGGTGGAGGTCGACTCGACCTATTTCCATCCGGCCGCCTCCATGTATATCCATGACGACAGCACGAGCGCGAGCAATCTGGTAGTCGAGGGGCTTTCTGTTTTTCCGGAGAACGGGAAGCTGCTTCGCCTGAAAGAACTGCTGGATCAACAGGAAGAGCAAGAGCAGAACGAAGACAATCAGGATCAAAAACAACAAGACCAGAATCAGGATCAGCAGGAAAACGATCCGAATCAAGATCAAGATGAGCCGCAGGAACCACAAGATCCTCAACAGGATGATAAAAATCAGGAGCAGGACGAGCAGTCGCCGGAACCTCCGAAAGCGGAGCAAATGAGTCAGGATGAGGCCGAGCGCTTGCTTGATGCCATGAAGCAGGAAGAAGAGAATAAACGCCTGCAGATGCATTTAATCATGGGCAATCCAGTTGAGGTTGAAAAGGATTGGTAGGAAACCGCAGAATAATGAACAGGCAATGATGAATTTCGAAGGGCTAGAAATAAAACCGAAGAGATGGGATGTTCGATATTCGATATTCTTTGTTCTCTGTTCGATATTCGCAATCACCGGTACGGTGTTTGCTGCGGATGTTCAGATGAGTATTCAGCCGCAGCAAATCAGTCTGCTCGACCGTGCCGTACTTAAAATTGAATTTCTGGATACAAAAGGTAACGCCGTTGGCTTTCCGCAAATTGAAGGGCTGAACATCCAATATCAGGGGCAGAGTTCCGAAACGCGCATTGTTAACTTCAGGAGCTCGTCCAAAGTGATCCACAGTTATTTGATCACCCCGTCAAAAGTCGGCGATTACACGATCGGCCCCGTTACCGCCCGGTTCAAAGGCGGCGAGAAAGAGCTGACCGGCCAGCTAAGGGTGATCAAGCCTCAGAATGATCGGGAGGCCCAGCAGATTTCAGAAATCATGTTTTCGCGAATCACAACGGATCGTGAAGCGCCACATGTGTACGAACCATTCGGTCTTAAACTGAAAGTCTATCTCCGCGACGGCGTTCAGATCGATGGCAGTTTCGGCATTCAGGGCGGGATGCCGGAAAACGGGATGGATGGCGAATTGCAGTGGACGGTAACGGATCGTGAACGGGAAGACGTGAACGGAACCATCTTTAATGTCTACACCCTCCGCACCACGGCGAAAACACTTACGGCCGGAACATTCACCTTTCAACCGCAGGTCCAGCTGAAAGTGGTCATTCCCCGTCAGCAGCGCCGGTCGTGGGGTTTTGACGATCCCTTTTTTGGAGACATGTTCGGGCGGCAGGAAACCCGTCCGTTTACACTCGATTGCAATAAGCTTGATATAGAAGTCCGCGCAATTCCGATGGAAGGCCGACCCGATGACTTTACGGGCGGAGTTGGCATATTTGATTTCGACGTCCAGGTTGGCCCTGCCAAAGTGAAAACCGGCGAACCGATTACGGTTAAGATGCGTATTGCCGGAAAAGGAAACCTTTCAAAAATAACACCGCCACGGATTGAAGAAAGTCATGAGTTTAAATTGTACGATGCGAGAACCGTTGCAACGGATAACCCCAATGAGGTCCGGTTCGAGCAAGTGATTATTCCAAAGTCCGGTTCTGTCTCCAATCTGCCGGCCATCTCGTTCTCCTATTTCAATACGAAGACCACCGATTTCCGAACTATCACCCAGGGTCCCTTCCCGGTAACCGTTGAAGAGGCTCCGCAGCAAACCGCTCAGGTCATCGCTACCGTACCAAGTACCATCCAGCTGGAGACCCATATTCTGGGTCGCGACATCATCTATCTCAAACAACGCCCTAAAGTCTGGAAGCAGGAAACGAATCTCCCATGGTACCGCACGACCCTCTTCAATATCCTACTGGCATTACCCGCCCTGATCTTGCTCCTCGTTTCCGGGATTACAGCCCGAAATAATACACTGGCGAACAACGTAGCCCTGGCCCGTCGGCAGAAAGCACCCAAAGCAGCGCGTCGCAATGTGCAGCGTGCAGAACAAGCCATACGCAAAAAAGACGAGTCGACGTTTTACGAGGCGCTCTGGGATGCCCTGGTCGAATATTTCGGTCATCGCCTCAACCTCGCCCCCGGCGAAGTCACACTGAACGCCGTACTCAGCCGTATACCGGAGGATCAGGACGCGCTCACAAATTTATTTAACTCGATTGAGCAACGGCGCTATGGACTTCAATCGGCAGAAAGCACGTCCAAGGAAGAAATGAAAACGCTTCTGCGCGAACTCACCGCAACGCTGAAAAAATGTGAAAGGAGGAAGCTGTGATTTTTTCATCCTGCCGATGCCTGGCGAAACGGGCTCAGTCCCGTCCAGCTGCAGAACGACATAACGGTCGTCCTTCCAAGAGGATCTTATTTTTGCTTACGATGCTATTCATCGTTCCTCTTTCATCCATTGCATCCGAAGAGGTTTTCCTTAAAGCGCAGGCCGCCTACGATGACGGACGCTATGCCGAAGCGGCATTGCTCTATACCACCTTGCTGGATGAAGGAATTTCCAATGCGGAAGTTCACTACAACCTTGCCAATGCCTGTTTCAAGGATCGTGATTTACCCACTGCAGTTTGGCACTACCGCAAAGCCTGGTATGAAATGCCACGCGATCCCGATATTCGCGCAAACCTTCATTTTGCTCTTAATGCAGCGGGTGCAATTGAATCCGCTCCGGGCTTTATAGAGCGATGCCTGTCGGCTATATCACTGAGTGAATGGATTCTGCTGGCCATAGCCGGATATATACTCCTTACCGTCCTTTTGCTGGCTGCATTGCTCCTTAAACCAGCCAGACGCAATTTACTGAAACTGGGGCTTCTGCCGGCAACCATCCTGTTGATCGCTGCAGCGGGTTGGCGGAATTGGCATCAGATGCGCGAGAATCCGGAAGGGGTCGTGGTTCGAACCGAAGCGACCGCTCTCTTCGGCCCGGTTGAAGGAAGCACCGCTCACTTTAAGATTCCGCTGGCCGCATTAGTGCGCCAGAGCAATACGGATTCAAAGGGCTGGATCGAAGTGGAATACGATGGCAAACAAGGATGGCTTAAGAGCGAGTATATAAGTCGGCTTTCACCTTGATATACTTACTCATTTCCTACATATATACCGATCTCTATGAAGGCCAAAAAAAGTCCATTTCAACCACATGCCCTGCTTTGGTGGGTAGCGATCATTTCTTTAGCGGTTTCCGGAGCGCTCTACTTTTTTCTGGGGAATCAGGCTCAAATCGATGTGCATATCCGCCAGCAACGGATGATCTTTCCGCTTGTCGGTATCGTGATTGCAGGTATTTGCGTGATTGCGGGCACTGCCGGACGCTGGTTCTACCCGAAATAACTCTCCCCTTTTTTTCCCAGCCTCGGAACGGGATCTTTCTTTGCCCATCCTTCACGACCGGAGATTCTTGTGAAAGCAGATATTGAATGGGTTGAAAGACTCGAAGACCGCATAAAGCGCACCGTCCGTATTACCTTTCTCGGCAGAGGAAAAATGAAGTGGCAGACCAAACGCTCCGACGAGGAGTTTTGGGACTATGATACCCCACCCACGTCCGATGACTGGGATCACCTTCAAGAAAAAACCGATTCGCTCTACAACCGCCGTCGTCTCCCGTTCAAACACGTTGAGCTGGTTAAAAAGCTCCGAAAAGTATCTGGACGCTAACGTTATGGAATTCCCGATTTCTGGAGAATACATCGAACTGTGCAAGTTACTCAAGGCCGCCAATGTGGTGATGTCCGGAGGCGAAGGAAAAGAAGTTGTTGCCGAAGGACTGGTTTTGGTGGACGGCGCAGTAGAAACCCGGAAACGGTGTAAAATCCGCGAGGGCCAAAGGGTCGACT
This sequence comes from Pontiella sp., assembly GCA_036479375.1. Classification (GTDB taxonomy): domain Bacteria; phylum Verrucomicrobiota; class Kiritimatiellia; order Kiritimatiellales; family Pontiellaceae; genus Pontiella. The sequence continues at coordinate 19,438 of JAZGFK010000005.1, forward strand.
TTCAGGGAACAATTATCCAGATCGTAACGAATAGCTAATAAAAATGGCTTCCATAATGGAAGCCATTCGCATGTTCAACAGTTAGAATAACCTAATTCAGATTCGACTTCAAGCCGGTGCCAATCGAGTAAACTTCGAATCCGATTTCGAACAATGCGTCATGATCCAGCATCGCGCGGCCATCAAAGATGAACGCCGGTTTTTGCATGGAATCGAAAATTCGCTGATAATCAAGGTTCTTGTATAGGGTCCAATCGGTCAGCACGGCAATGGCATGTGCTCCCTCGGCCGCTTTATAAGGATCCTCTTCGAATTCAATATTCGCGACCAATTCCGGCATTTCAAGCTTTGCATTATCCATCGCTTCGGGGTCGGAAACCACAATACTTGCATGCTCGGCAGCCAGCTCGCGGCAAACCTTGATCGCCGGACTTTCGCGGGTATCCCCGGTATCGGCCTTGAAGGCAAAACCAAAAATAGCGATCCGTTTACTGGCAATGGTGTTGAACATGTTGCGCAACATTGTTTTCACGAAACGGGTTTCCTGATATTCGTTCATCGTTACAACCTGCCGCCAATAGTCCGCGGGTTCCTGCAGTCCATAGCTCTCGCAAAGGTAAACCAGATTCAGGATATCTTTCTTAAAACAGGAGCCCCCGAAGCCTATACTTGCCTTAAGAAACTTAGGGCCGATACGACTGTCGGTTCCGATGGAATGTGAAACATCGGATACATTCGCTCCGGTTACTTCGCATAGAGCAGAAATGGCATTGATGGAACTGACACGCTGTGCAAGAAACGCATTGGCTGTCAGTTTGGAGAGCTCTGCCGACCATACATTAGTGGTTAGAATACGCTCACGCGGAATCCACGTGGCGTAGATATCAACTAGCGTCTGAAGCGCTTTTTGGCCGCTTTCAGTTTCATGTCCGCCGATCAGTACGCGATCTGGACTTTCCAAATCGTCAATAGCCGTTCCTTCAGCCAAAAACTCAGGATTGGAGAGCACTTCAAAGTGTACAGGATTATCACCTGCATGCAGCACACGCTCCATGGCTTCCGCGGTTCGAACAGGCAAGGTACTTTTTTCGACAATAATTTTATCGGTGGTCGATACTTCCTTGATACGACGGGCGCAGAGTTCCCAATACTGGAGATCCGATGCATAGCCGGCTCCTTCGCCAAATGTTTTGGTCGGTGTGTTTACACTTACGAATACAATATCGGCATCGCGAATCCCCTGATCGACATCCGTGGAGAAAAATAAATTACGACCGCGAGCGAGCTTCACAACATCCAGCAAGCCAGGTTCGTAGATGGGCAGTTCATCGCTCTGCCACGCTTCAATACGCTTCGCGTTGATATCAACGACAGTCACCTGAACATCAGGACATTGTTTGGCAATCATCGCCATGGTGGGGCCGCCGACATAGCCGGCGCCAATGCAACAAATTTTAGTCATACTAGATACTCCGTTTTAGATTCCTAAATTACTAAGCGATGTCATCACGTTGTTGATCAAAGCCGTGATGCGCGGGTGCTCCACTTCAAATTCTTCCGATTCATTATGCAGGATATGTACCAATTCCTGAACGGCTTCCGGGGTAAAACGTTCAATCCCATTCTTTGCAGACTCCAGCGTTTCTTCGAAAATGCCGGTTTCTCTGGGCGTTTGCTCCAGCTCGGTTTTCAGATCGGCGATCGATTTCTTAATTTCATTATGCGGCATACTGCTCCCTCGGTTTATGTCTAGAGCGCGCGAATATGCGCAATTTTCTCGTTTGTCGCCAGACTTTATATGCAAATTTACGTACACGGAAATTCACGCCTCATTGATGACTTGCTCATATACCTGGCGCAGTTGAAGAATAACTTTCTTCCAATCATAGTAGGTTGCCACTTCACCGAATGCTCTTCGGGACAAATCCGATCGCAGCGCAACATCATCTGAGAGTTCCCCCATTCGGATGGCCAGCTCCTCTTCATTACCGGGTTCGACCAATAGGATATTCTCCCCATCCGAGGCAAAACCCGGAATTCCGCCAATCCGATTTGCAACAACCGGAATGCCGGAGGCCCAGGCCTCCAGCACCACAATACCAAATGGCTCATGCATAGAGGCCAACACAAACATTTCTGCCGCATTATACGCGCTGGGCAGCAAGGGATTATCCGGTCGAAATCCATCAATTATCATAATTTTTTGCGCCAGATCCAATCGTTGCACTTCATCCGCAAGGTCGGCGCGGTAAGCTTCTACGGTGACCGCTCCAATAAGTACCAATCGGTGGTCGGGATGAGTTTTCGAAAATACGGAAAATGCGCGAATCAGTCCAAGTTGGTTCTTTTGATCGTCGATACGCGAAACGCATAGAATAATTTTTTCGGAATGCCCGAATCCGTATGCCTGCCGGAAGGCCGATCCATCCGACTGGGAAAATCGTTTAACATCCACCCCGTTTGGCATATAGCAAACATGCTTTTCCGGATAGTGCTGTTTAACTGCTTCGTACTCACTGTTTCCAACACAAATTATGGCCGCGGCATCATCAAGTACACTGCGCGCCCCGAACAAAGCCCCGCATACCTTTCCCCATTCAAGTTTGCCGCGGAATGGCTCAGTCATCTTTTCAACCTGCTCTTGCGGCAACGTGAAATGGCCGCCATGCAGACTCACAACATAGGGAATGCGTTTTAATCGGGCCACGGTTCGGGCCATGCCCCCCAACCGATGCTGCACATGGGTATGAATGACGCTGACATTTTTCTCCTTCAGTAACGAAAAAAACAGCGGCAACGAAAGTGGACTGCCGCCCTTTAATGCCAACTTTTTCTTGGCCTCTTTAGACAATCCAAGCCAAGGGAATACATAGCTGAACCGGCGAACAGGCACCGTGTCTAACGTTTGGAATCCGGGGAGGGAGAGCATATCGGTGCAAAATACAGGACTTTCGATTTGTTGGTCTATCAGCTCGCGCGAGAGGTTGAAAACAACACTTTCTGTGCCGCCCCACGTATCGGGAGAAAACCTGCGCATAACATGGGTTATTTTTTTTAGTTTCGGCATAACTAAGGGTGACGGTAGACCATATTTCCAACGCGTGGAAGATCTAGTATTCTATTTCACGTATAGGCAATGGATTCGACCGTTCTTTTTATTTACCCCATACAGACCAACCTCTATAGTTTCTCGAATTGGTTTTTATGGCGACTTTCATCAAACAACTGCTGGTATGCACCCTTTTAACCGCTACTGCGGCGACGGCTCTATCGGCCTCGTTGAGTGAGCGTGATCTCGACTATCTATCCAAAAAAAAAGAAATCGTCTTTGTTTCACAGCCAAGCTATGCCCCGTTTGAGTTTACGGTCAAACATCAGCTGAGCGGAATGAATGTCGAATTGGCGCAATGGATGGCTGCTGATATGGGCTTTAAAGTCCGTTTCGAAACCGCCCCGTTGAAAGAAGCAATGGAAATGCTGCGCACCGGCGAAGCCGACGCGATGACGAGTCTGTTCTTTTCCGACGAACGCGATGGAGAATTCGACTTCTCAAACACCATTAAACAGTCACCGGTCACCCTCTATATTCGAAGCGATCAGACCGATATCTTTAATCTTTACGATCTGGAAGATCGCAAGGTAGCCATCATGGCATCGAGCCGCGCCATGGAAATTTTGCAACACCGTGGAATCCGCTGCGAAATCAAGTTCATGCCCACCATCCAGGAGTGCGTTGAACTGGTCATCACCGGACAGGCCGATGCGATGATCGGCAACGAACTCGTAACCCAGCACTACCTGTATTCCTCCGGACAAGGAGATCTTAAGATTGCGGGCGACCCCCTCTTTACGGCCCGCCTAAGCATGGCGGTGGCCAACGGAAATCGAGATCTGCTTAACCTGCTGAACAAGGGTATTACCCACGCGCAGGATAGCGGAACGTTAAATCGGATTCAGGCCAAATGGCTGGGATCGGATTATGCCCGCCGGACTTTATCGGTTCGGACCATGCTGATGACCGCATCGGCCGCTTCAACCTTCGTTGCCATAATCATTGCCCTGATTCTACTGTGGAACCGTAAACTTCAACGCAAAGTCGAAATCCGAACACGGCAGTTTTCCGAAAGTGAAGAGCGTCTGCGCCAGATCTTTGAAAACTCGCCAGACGCAGTTTTCGTTGTCGACCGCGATGGCCATATCATCTCTGCAAACTCCCGTGCCTGTGAATCGGTGAAGATGAAAAAACAAAAATTACTGACCCAAAGAATCCACGATCTGACGCCATCCGAATACAGCAGCGTAGTCGACGACAACATGGATCAGTGGTTCAACGGTGAAATAGAGCAATGCGAAGGGCTTAGCATGGCCTCCGATGGCTCCATCAACCCGATCGAAATGACGGGCGGCCTTCAACATATCGGGGGCAATCAGGTGCTCCAACTACACGTCCGGGATATTACACTGCGTAAAGAGGCGGAAGAAAAAATCCATGCCGCCCGGCAAATGGCAGAAGAAGCAAAAGAAATGGCCGAGGATGCCAGTCAGGCCAAGAGTGAATTCCTCGCCAACATGAGTCACGAAATTCGAACACCGCTCAACGGCATCGTGGGCATGGCCCAGCTAATCGCCGATACCGAACTCAACAGCGAACAAAACAACTGTATCGAAACGATTCTTCAGTCCACCTCCGGATTGCTTAATATAATCAACCACGTTCTGGACATCTCAAAAATCGAAGCCGGCCAAATGGATGTCCGCGAAGGTACATTCAGCCTGCGGGAAATCTGCGAAAACCTTTTCTACATGTTCCATCCCCAGGCCGATCAAGCCGGCGTAACCCTTAAATGCGAGTGCCAGGATAACGTGCCGTTGTATTTATTGGGCGACGAAGGCCTGATTGAGCAAGTGCTCATCAACCTGCTCGGTAATGCGCTCAAGTTCACCCATAACGGATCGGTCACCCTCAATATTGAATGCCACAAGATTAAGCGAGGCGGAGCAGAACTCTATTTCCAGATCATCGACACCGGCATCGGCATCAACAAAGAAACTCAAGCCACCATATTTGATAAGTTTACTCAGGCCGATGGCACAGCCAAACGTCTCTATGGCGGAAGCGGGCTTGGGCTTGCCATATGCAAACAACTCATTGAGCTGATGGGCGGAAAAATAGGATTGATCAGCTCAACGGGGAATGGATCCACCTTCTTTTTCAATCTCACGCTCGCCCAGGCCTCCTCCCCCGCATCGATTAAGGAACCTGAATCGCAAAAAACCAAACTAATGAAACGCACGGGCGTAAAAGTGCTGTTGGTTGAGGATAATAAAGTGAATCAGAAAGTCGCCATTGCCATCCTGAAAAAAGCCGGGTGTCTGGTAGACGCCGCCGACAATGGGCAGGATGCGATCCAGCAGATCAGACGGGACACCTATGATGTGGTGCTCATGGATTGCCAGATGCCTATCATGGATGGATTTGAAGCCACCGCTAAAATCCGTACCATGGACGAACCGACATGCAGCATCCCAATCATCGCCCTGACCGCACATGCCATGAAAGACGACCGGCAGAAATGCCTCGACGGCGGTATGGACGACTACATTCCCAAACCCGTCAACCGCCAGGCACTCATCGACCTCATCAATAAATATGCCGGAGAAGCGTGAAACCATTCTGGGAAACAAAATCGCTTAGCGAAATGAACAAACTCGAATGGGAATCCCTTTGCGATGGGTGTGCAAAATGTTGCGTCCATAAACTCGAAGTCGAAGAAACCAGGAAAATTCACTACACATGTGTCGCCTGCCGCCTGCTCGATGTGAACACCTGCCGATGCACGAACTATTCAAACCGCCACGAGCTTGTCCCCGATTGCGCGGTCCTTTCCACCGACAATCCGGAGCACTTTGATTGGATGCCCGACACCTGCGCCTATCGCCGGGTCCACGAAGAAAAGCCCCTCCCCGATTGGCACCCGCTCATCACGGGCAATCCGGCTTCGGTCCACGAACACGGTGCCTCAGCCCGCAAAAAACTCATTCCGGAATTCCTAGCCGACCAAAAACATCTCGAAAAATACATCGTCGACTGATCCGACCAATCAGCCAGACAAAGTTGCATTCATTCTCTGCATCTCACCGCCATGAAAAAACACTCCAGAAGACTGCCCGCCGAATGGGAACCGCAGGATGCCGTACTGCTGGTCTGGCCTCACGAAAATACCGATTGGGCTCCAATACTGGATGATGCCCTCCAGATGTTCGATGCCATTTCCGCAGCAATTCTACGGTTCCAGCACGTCATTTCAATCCGGCCCGATGCGGTCAACATTCCGTCGAACGATACCTGGGCGCGCGACTTCGGCCCCATCACAGTAGAAGAGAACGGAAAACCGCTTCTGCTCGATTTCACCTTCAACGGATGGGGCGGGAAATATCCGGCAGAATTAGACAATGTCATTACCCGCAACCTGCATGCCCTTGGCGCCCTGGGGCAAACGCCGCTCCAAACCGTCGACTTCATTCTCGAAGGCGGAAGTATTGAAAGCGACGGCGAAGGCACCCTGCTCACCACCACCGAATGCCTGCTTAACCCCAACCGCAATCCGCATCTCTCCACTGCGCAAATCGAAGACCGGCTTCATAATGAATTCGGATCCCATACCATTCTCTGGCTCAAACACGGCGCACTCGCCGGCGACGACACCAATGCCCATATCGACACCCTTGCCCGACTCTGCCCCGATAAAACCATCGTCTACGTCGCCTGCAACGATCCAACCGATGAACACTATGAAGACCTCAAAGCGATGGAACAGGAACTCCAGTCATTCGAAGGGTACCGGTTGCATCCCCTTCCATGGCCTACCGCAAAATTTAACACCGATGGATCCCGGCTTCCTGCAACCTATACCAACTATCTGGTAATCAATGGCGCCGTTCTCGTTCCAACCTACAACGATCCAGCAGATGCCGCGGCACTGGAGGTCATACAAAAAGCATTTCCCGACCGGGAAATGATTGGTATAGACTGTAGCACACTGATTATTCAACATGGATCACTGCATTGCGTCACCATGCAAATCCCCGCAGGAGTACTATGAATAAACTGATCGCAGGCCTCGTACAGCAAACGTGTTCAGACGAACGCGCCGACAATATAGAAAAAAGTATCGCCGGCATCCGACGCTGCGCGGAGCAGGGCGCTGGACTCGTTGTACTCCAGGAACTGCATACCGGGCTCTACTTCTGCGACCAAGAAGATCCGGCCAATTTTGACCTCGCCGAATTGATCCCCGGCCCATCCACCGACCTCTTCGGTGGACTCGCCAAAGAGCTCGGCATCGTTATCGTGATATCGCTCTTCGAAAAACGCGCGCCCGGTCTTTATCACAATACCGCAGTCGTGCTCGAATCCGACGGAAGTATCGCGGGGAAATACCGAAAAATGCACATTCCCGACGACCCCGGATACTACGAAAAGTTTTATTTCACCCCCGGCGACCTCGGCTTCGAACCGATCGAAACCTCCGTCGGAAAACTGGGAGTTCTCGTTTGTTGGGATCAGTGGTATCCCGAAGCGGCAAGGCTCATGGCCATGGCTGGCGCGGATCTGCTGATCTACCCCGCCGCCATCGGATGGGACCCCGCCGACACCAAAGAAGAACAAGCCCGACAGCGCGATGCCTGGATCACCATTCAGCGATCACACGCCATTGCCAACGGCATTCCGGTTCTCAGCATCAATCGCATCGGAACCGAACCCGGCGGAGCCGTATTCTGGGGCTCCAGCTTCGTTGCCGGTTGTCAGGGCGAAATACTGGAACAGGCCGACGCCGAAACAGCCAGCGAGCTCATCGTCGAACTCGACTCAGACCGAAGCGAAAATGTTCGCCGCATCTGGCCCTTCCTCCGCGATCGCCGCATCGAAGCCTACAAAGGCCTCTCCGAGCGACTGTTAGACTAACAATGATGAAGGGAAGCACTCTGTATCCATCCTATGAATGCGACGAGCCGAAGCAAAGCGAGCCCGTCTTTAAGGCTGGAGTGACCGAAGAAAACGGCAACCACGAACAGAAGCCGCCTCACACACCTAGTTGAAGAAATCTAGCCTGATCTATTCACGCGATAAGTCTGGTGCAGATGCAAGGCGTCAAAAAGTGAAGGCATAGTTGCCTATTCCAAACC
>JAZGFK010000006.1:0-11277 GCA_036479375.1 Pontiella sp.
CTTTCCTTTACGGCAACATCCGGCAACCCTACAATCACCACCTTGGGTTCGCCATGCCCTGTATTCACCTCTATCTCCACGGGAAATGCCTCGATTCCAACTACGGCACCTGAATTAATTTGTGAAAACATTTAACTCCCTTGCTATCTCATTAATATTACAACAAAGAGTAAACTATTTTGAATCCACGGTTCCCAGAAAATTCAACCGCCATCCCCAAATCTCAAATTTGCACGCATTTTTCCAGACATTGGAAACAGTCTGCCCTACTGTTCCCTACAACTATTAACAAACAACCGAGCCCCACTTTTATATGAGCGCACAAGAAGACCCAACCGACGTTGAAATTGAACTCATTCCCGATGCGGAAGTCCCCGACCTCCTGCCGGTTATCCCCCTTAAAAACTTTGTCCTTTTCCCGCAGATGGTCGCGCCGTTGATCATCACCACGGATGAGTCGAAAAAACTGGTCACCCAGCTTTCGACCCGCACCCCGCACTTTATCACGGCCCTCCAGCGAAAGGAGGAGATCGACGAAGCCAATCTGACCAAGGACGACATCTATAAAGTCGGCTGCGTGGCCCGCCTGATCAAAACACTGAATTTCCCGGATGGCTCCACGCATGTGCTGGTCGAAGGACTTTCCCGCTGTGAGCTAAAGGATCTGAATACCGAAGAGGAATATCCCACGGCCCACTATCGGATGATCAAGGACAAGCGGGATCGATCGCTTAAAGCAGAAGCTCTGGTTCGCAATGCCTCCGAAAAATTTCAGCAACTGGTCACCATGTCGCCCAACATGCCGGATGAACTGACCGTGGCCATCTTCAACATGGAATCGCCGGATCAGCTTTCCGATATGATTGCCACCAATCTGCCGATCCCGCCCGAAGTACGTCAAAAGCTGCTGGCCGACAACCAACCGATGCGCCGTCTGAAAAAGTTGATGGAATTCCTCAATCGCGAATATCAGATCCTTAAACTCGGCAATAAAATCGAAACCAAGGTTCACGAAACCTTTACCAAGACCCAGCGCGAGATTTTCCTGCGAGAACAACTTAGAACCATTCAACTTGAACTCGGCGAAGACGACCCGATGGCCAATGAAATCCTCGAACTCGAAAAGAAACTCGATGAAGCCAACCTGCCGAAAGAAGCCAGCCAAGCCGCTAACAAGGAACTGCAGCGCCTCAAGAGCGTTCCGCCCGCTTCACCCGAACATGGAGTGATCCGTACCTACCTTGATGTGCTCTCCGAGCTGCCGTGGGATAAAGGCACCGAGGATCAACTGGATATTCTGGCCGCACAAAAAATTCTTGATAAAGACCACTATGGTCTCGAAAAAGTCAAAGAGCGGATTCTCGAATACCTCTCCGTACTCAAGCTGAAGAAGGATATGAAGGGGCCGATTCTTTGTCTCACCGGACCACCCGGTGTTGGAAAAACATCGCTCGGAAAATCTGTTGCCCGAGCACTCGGCCGTGAGTTCGTACGTATGTCGCTTGGAGGAATGCATGACGAAGCAGAGATCCGTGGACATCGCCGCACCTACATCGGCGCCATGCCCGGACGCATCATTGAAAGCATCCGCCGTTGCGGTGCCAACAACCCCGTCTTCATGCTAGATGAGATTGATAAAGTCGGCAAAGACTTCCGCGGCGATCCGGCCTCCGCCCTGCTTGAAGTGTTGGACCCTGAGCAGAACTCGACCTTCAACGACCACTATCTCGATGTAGAGTTTGACCTCTCCAAAGTGCTGTTTATCACAACCGCCAATATGCTCGACACCATTCCCGGCCCGCTGCGCGACCGTATGGAAATCATCCGTATCTCTGGATACACGTTGCAGGAAAAGGTGAATATTGCCCGCCGCTACCTTGTGCCGAAAGCGATTAAAGAACACGGACTGAAACGCACACAGATCAAATTTACAGCGGAAGCACTCGAAATCATCATCAGTGGCTACACCGCCGAAGCCGGCGTCCGCAACCTGGAACGTCAGATCGCCAATGTTTGCCGCAAAGTGGCTCGCGGGTTTGCAGAAGGTAAAACACGCCCTGTTGAAGTGACGGGGCGCAAGATCAAGAGTTTCCTCGGCCCGGTCAAAATCGAAAAGGATGTTGCAGAACGCGAAGCGCTGCCCGGCGTAGTCACGGGAATGGCCTGGACCCCATACGGTGGCGATATTCTCTTCATCGAAGCCACCTACATGGCTGGAAAAGGCGGCCTGATCCTGACCGGATCGCTTGGCGATGTGATGAAGGAATCCGCCCGCGCGGCACTCAGCTACCTCCAGGCCAATGCGGCTACCTTCAAGATTGATAAAGCGATATTTGCTAAAAGCGATATTCACATTCACGTGCCCGCCGGGGCCACGCCAAAAGACGGCCCTTCCGCCGGCGTTGCCATTGCACTCGCCATTCTCTCGATGTTGCAGAACAAACCAGTGCGGCCCGATCTCGCCATGACCGGCGAGATTTCCCTGCGCGGCCGCGTACTCCCTATTGGCGGCCTGAAAGAAAAGGTGCTCGCCGCATCACGCGCCGGTATCAAACACATTATGTTGCCGGAAAAGAACAAGATCGATCTCGACGAAATCCCGGCCGATGTGAAAAAGAAACTGACGTTCAAAACGGTCAAAAATATTGATCAGGCTCTGCGCTATGCGCTGAAGCTTTCCGAAGAATAAGAACCCTAGATGCACACCGATCATCGGTGTTAATCTGTGGTTCAAATTAATGGAGATTAGTGAATTGAAAAAGTTGCTGTTAGCCAGTCTGGTATTCATCTGTTTGTTAAACGGTTATTCCAAACCGATTCCGGCAGATACGATTCTGGAGTATGTACGCACTAAACTTCCATCGGACCCGATCAAGCTGACCGGCACATTGAAAGTTCGGACGAAGAACGGATTTACGAAATCCAACCTTCCGGTTGAAATGGAATTGGATTGGGGAGGAGAAAAACCTACAGCGAATTATCGTATTGGAGAAGAGTCCCTACAGATTACTTGGAACCATGATGTGCCCAATTATAATTTTTCAAACGGGAATAACACACCTACCGCTACCATTCTAGGAACGGGCATCACGTGGGCCGACTTAACCTTTTCCGTCCTGTGGTGGCCCAACTCAGAACTGATCGACGAAGAAAAGAAAATCAATCGCGAAAGCTATGTGGTCGACGTTCCGGTTCCGAACTCAGAAAACACCATGCGCCTCTGGATCGAAAAGAAAATGGGTATGTTGCTCGAAGCGCAGACACTGGATGCCAAGAAGAATCAACTTCGCCGCTTGAAGATCAAGAGCATCAAGAAAATGGATGGCATGTGGGTCGCCAAGGATCTGGAAATCCAGGACAAGGTTACAGGAAGCAAAACCACCCTGCAAATCACCGACCTTGAATGGAAGAATCCGAAATCCACGGCAGCGGCCTTCGATCCGGCCAGCTCGGTGAACCAGTTCACCCTCAACATCTACAAACAACTCTCCGGCGAGAAAGGAAACTTGTTTCTTTCGCCCTACAGCATCTCCTCAGCACTGGCAATGGTCTATGGCGGAGCTCGCAGCGATACTGCTTTAGAAATGGAGAACGTTTTCCACTTTGGCGGGCAGGGCGCAACCCACCCCGCGTATTCCTATCTCCGGAAAAAGTTGACCACCATTCAGGACAAAAACCAGATTCAGCTCCACGTGGCAAACTCGCTTTGGCCGCAGGTCGACTACAATTTTATTCCCGACTACCTCGCCATGACCCGGGAGTTCTACGGCAGCGAAATCGTTCCCGTTGATTTCAAAAGCGATGCCGAAGGTGCCCGACAGAAAATCAACGGTTGGGTAGAAGACCAAACCAACGACCGTATTAAAGATCTCATTCCCGAGGATATGCTCGATCCGATGACCCGCCTTGTTCTGGCCAACGCGATCTATTTTAAAGGAAACTGGGCCAAACAGTTTAAAGCGGAAACCACCCGCCCCGCCCCATTCATTCTTAATCCGGGAAACAGCGTTGAAGTTCCCATGATGTCGCAGACCTCTGATTTTAATTTTTCCTACAACAAAACTTTCCAGGCCTTGGAACTTCCCTACGAAGGTGATGATCTGTCTATGCTTGTCCTGTTGCCAACGGAAGCAGATGGACTTCCAGCCCTCGAACGTTCCTTGACCCCGGAACTGATTACCGACCTCCAGTTTAACAAACAGGAAGTGATGGTCTTCCTCCCAAAATTCAAACTCGAATGGGATCTGGAATTGAGCAAGACACTGGCCGCGATGGGCATGCCGCTGCCCTTTTCCGAGCAAGCCGATCTCTCCGGTATGGATGGGACACGCAACCTATTTATCGGAGCGGTGGTTCATAAGGCGTTCGTGGAAGTGAATGAAGAAGGTACCGAAGCGGCAGCGGCCACTGCCGTTGGAATTCGCACAACGAGCATGCCTTTAATGTTTGAAGCCAACCGACCTTTCCTTTTCCTGATCCGCGAAAATTCAACCGGCACGATTCTTTTCATCGGCCGGGTAACCAACCCATTAAAGTAGCATGGGCTACCAGCCCATGATCACAGGCAGGGTGCTCATACTACAAAGGAAATTCAATGAACACCACTGCAAAACTATTTTTATCACTCGGCTCCATCAGCGGAGCACTCGCCGTAATCATCGGGGCCTTTGGCGCACACGGATTAAAGGACAAACTCTGTGATCAAATGCTGGCCGTCTATAAGACCGGCGTGGAATATCACTTTTACCATACCTTGGCTTTGCTCGGAATCGGCCTGTTAGCACTGCACGTCGAATCAAAACTGTTGACGGCCAGTGGCTGGTCCATGGCCGTCGGCATTCTGCTCTTTTCCGGAAGTCTGTATGCCCTCTCGACCAGCGGGATAAAAGTACTCGGTGCTATTACCCCCATCGGGGGTTTATTCTTCATCATTGGCTGGGTGCTCTTGACCGTAGCCATATTTAAGGCCAACTAATCATGACCAATACACCTCCTCAAAATGAACCATGGGCTTCCCCGGAAGTCGTCGCCCGCTTTTCAACATCGGCTCCAAATGAAGTGCTGATGCGCTTTGAAGGCAGCGAGCGGGAAAGCGCTGCAGGAAATCATCTACTCGACATCGGATGCGGAGCCGGAAGCAATGCCGTACCGCTTGCCCAGGCCAGTTGGAATGTTCGTGGACTCGACCTTTCTCTACCGATGCTTGAGGCCGCACGGCTCCGGGCAACAGAAGCAGGCCTCGAAAAGCGGTTGCAGTTTGAGCAGGCCCCGATGGATCAGCTTCCCGTTGATGACCAAAGTATGGATTTCATCGTGGCGCACGGCATCTGGAACCTGGCCCGGTCGGCGAATGAGTTCCGGTCCGCACTTAGGGAAGCCGCGCGCGTTGCCCGTCCCGGCGCAGCGTTATTCGTCTATACCTTTTCCCGCTCAACTTTCGCACCGGAAATCACACCCGTTCAGGGTGAGGCCTTTGTCTACACGGAGTTCTCAGGAAGACCGCAATGTTTTCTGACCGAACAACAGCTGATTGAAGAATTGGATGCGGCTGGATTCGTACAGGAACCCGGCATTCCGATCACCGAATATCCCCAGCCCGAGTCAGGAAGAAAACCCGCAATCTACGAAGGGGTTTTTCGTCGCCGATAAAACTATTCATGGACGGCACCGGCCTCGGTGCCCAGTCAGCGGGGCACGGGACCCTCCAAAACCTAAAACTGAAACTGCAGGCCGCCGGTTATCATCCAGTCGGTCTTAAGCTGAGGGCCATTCAGTTCCTGATAGATTGGCACGCCGCCTTCCAGTGCGAGACGTAATCCATCGGCTTTTCCAGATGGGCGATAGTCAATGCCCGCCAGTAGATCCAGCCGGGTGCCGGCACGTAAATTCGGATCGGCCAGTGGCGACATCGCGGCAGACGGAATCAATCCGGTATCTACACCGCAAACATTTTCCTGCCGTGTTCCCTTCAACCTAAGCGAAATAGCGGAGGCCTTGCAGAGGTCACGCAATGCCCAGCCGGATAATGTGTATTTTTCTCCGAGACGATAGTCATGCTTGTTCTCATCCAGTTGCACCGTGGCATTGCCCTGGGCTCCCCAGCCCCAACCATTGGCCAACCCGGTGTAGGTAATGCCGGGAATAAGCGCATAGGATCCTGATCCCAGCTGCATGGGATACGGCATGCGATTACCTGCCGAATTTTCTTCATCGATAGAGCCGGTTGGTAAACCAATCCCGAGATTGATTAACAGTTGATGTACTGTAGTGCCCCATGCGCGATAGGTTCCATTCAGAATTAGATCGCCGAACCCTTCGGATGCCACCGTCATGGGATTAACCCCCATCAGCATATCCATCATATTACGTTTATAGGGAAGCATGAGTCCAACCACGACATTATCCGTCGGAGTGTACATGGCACCGACCATATGCATCTGCATATCCATGCTGACGGGTTTCATCATATATCCCGAAAGATCGCCATCAACGCTGTCCATGTTCATGAACATGTAGCGATAGGAAACCATCCAGCTCCCTTTAGTATGCACATGATCACCCATCACCCCAATGGGTGCTCGAGCTTCATGATTGCAGGCGCACTCTATTGTGCAGCCGCACGCATCGTTGCAGGACAGGCAGGGCTCTGTTGCCATGGCGGAAATATTCAAAAGAAATAAGAGGGCTACGGGACGCATTATTTTAAACACTGAAACTCCGAAGATTAGGTATAAATGACTTCTGATGTAAGGTGTTGAAGGTTTTGAGCTCCTGCCAGCTCTTCGCCAACCCACGGGGAAATGACGGTTCTAGAGGTTGAAAGACCGGACGCGATTTCTTTGATATATTCTGTTTCGTGCAGGCCCTTTGCACAGAGTACCGAATCGGTGGTGCCGGAAACGGCAAAGCTACGGTTGATGATCCAGCCAAACGGCTCAATGCCGGCGCGCCGCAAGTCGCGCTGCAGGTCCTCGGCTTCGTGCGTCGGCGTTGCTTCCGGCAGCGCAACAATCAGAACCTTCGTATATTCCGGATCACGAATACGTGGCAATAACTGTTTCACTTCATCCGGAAGATCATCGGCCGATTTAGCCACTTCCCGGTGATAGGCTTCAGTCGAATCGAGTAGCAGCAGTGTATGCCCGGTTGGTGCAGTATCGAGTACGATAAACTGATCCGTCCCCTTCGCGACCGTTTTTGCAAATGCCTGAAAAACAGCAATCTCTTCAATGCAGGGAGAGCGAAGTTCTTCTTCGAGCAGCTCCATATCTTCAGCGGTAAGTTTGTCCCGATTCTTATCGAGAATGTCTGTACAGTGCTGCTCGGTCACCGCCTTGGGATCGATGCGGTCAATGGTCAGGTTGGGCAAGCCATCGCCGATGGTTTCGGCAATATGGGCGGCCGGATCGGTGGTAGAAAGTAAAACAGAATGTCCGCGTCGTGCCAGCTCAGCGGCAATGGTTGAGGCCATTACGGTTTTCCCGACGCCGCCCTTGCCCATGGTCATAATGACACCACATTCCTGTGTTTCCAGCGATTCGAAGAATTCGTCCCATTCCTGAATTTTTTCCACCGCCTGTGGTAGCGCTTCATTCAGCGAATCAGGCGCATCCAACCACGCGGGATCGGACTCACCTTTCGCAACGGCTTTCAGGGCATCAATCCCCATCACGCCATGCGGACGAAACGGAATGGATGTTTTTTCAACGGCATCAAAAACCGCAGGCATGGCATCCAGTGCGGCCTGGGATTTTTTGGCAAAGGCCTGCGCCACGACATCTTCACCGGCATCCGTAAATACGCCATTCATAATAAGGTGCTGATTAGTCAGTCCCAGCTCAGCCAGCTCGGCACGGGCACGGGCCGCTTCCCCAAGGCTCATCGACTCGGCACGCGCCACGAGAGCAAGCAGCGTCTGCTCGGGATTTTTGAGCGCAGCAATGACCTGTTCGTACAGGCCCTTCTGTTCGGCAAGACCGGAGACGGGACCGAGGCAGGAGCTTCCGGTTTCGTTCCCTGCAATAAAATCATTCCATGCTGAAGGCAGATTCAGCAGACGAAGCGTATGCCCTGTTGGAGCTGTATCGAGTACTTCATGCAGGTTGGACGCAGGGTCGGTACTGATCAGCAGCACCTTTTTCCCGACCTCGGCCAGACCCACGGCCACCGCACAAGACATCGATGTTTTACCCACGCCCCCTTTACCCGTGAAGAACAGGAAGCGTGTGGCTTTGTTTAATAAATCATTCATGAGATTGCTTCCTGATTAAATGGAGGGGCACCGGCCTCGGTGCCCGGTCGGCGAGGCCACCAACCCTCCAGTTCAAAATTAGTCACACCCGCAACAGCTGCTGCAGTCGGGCATCTCCATGGAGATCTCAGTAGAGCCCAGCATACCGCTGAGTTTTGATAGATCGGGATAGGTACCTGAGCTGATGATTTCGTCGTCGAGTATTACCAACGGCAGGGCTTCCGTTCCCGTGTCCTTCAGGACCTCAGCAATCGTACCGGTCGTGTAGGCTGCGGGCTCCTGCGACAGGTTATAGCGCTCAACTTTAACGGCACAGGCATCGAGGTTTTTCAGAAACGTGGCGAGCTGCACCAGTTCGGGATCAACGTCCGTTCCGCATACTCCAGTCGAACAGCACATGGCGCGATCATATATTTTCAATGATTTCATTTTCTTCTCCAAATTTTCCTCGCAGAGACGCAGAGATCGCAAAGAAAAGCTCCGCGTCCTCTGCGCCTCTGCGAGGGATTTTTTTATTGTTCCAGAAAGCCTGGAAGGGTGTCTACAAAGGCTTTGATTTCGTCGCGAACGCGGCGGAAGCCATCGAGTTTTATTGCTGCCGGCGCATCGGCAGGCGAAAGATTGGGCGGATCGTCGAAACCAACGTGGATCACTTTACAATCTGCCGGGAACCACGGGCAGCTTTCGTGAGCGGCATTGCAAACGGTGATGACATAATCGATCTTCGTGTCCTTGAATTCATCGATATGCTGCGACTTCTGACTCGTGATATCCACGCCCGCCTCGGCCATTACTTTAACCGCATTAGGGTTGAGTCCGTGCGTTTCAATGCCGGCAGAGTAGACTTCGATTTCATCACTCTTCAGCGCATGCGTCCAACCTTCAGCCATCTGACTGCGGCAGGAGTTTCCGGTGCAGAGATACAATAGACTAATTTTTTCGGGCATAGCATTCCCTTTATTTAAACCAATGGGTGGTGCGGGTGGCAAAGCCGACCAGAGCGAGCATGATCGGTACTTCCACCAGCACGCCGACAATCGTGACGAGTGCGACGGGTGATGTGGTTCCAAATAATGCGATGGCTACGGCTACGGCCAGTTCAAAAAAGTTGGAAGCTCCGATCATACCGGCCGGTGCAGCCACGTTATGCGGCAGCCGGAGCACTTTCGCCGCGAGGTAGGCCACGAAAAAGATCAGCACGGTCTGGAGAATCAGCGGCACGGCAATCAATCCAATGTGCATTGGATTGCTCAGAATAACGTCACCCTGGAAGGAGAATATAATCACTAAAGTCAGGAGCAGGCCGATAATCGTCGTATTGCCGAACTTGGGCAGAAACGTATTTTCAAAATAGTCCTGTCCCTTCGTTTTCAGCATATGCCCACGGGTTAAAATGCCGGCGGTCAACGGAATAACAACAAAGAGCACGACCGAAAGGAACAACGTGTCCCACGGAACGAATACATCGCTGACACCCAGCAGGAATTTCACGATCGGCACAAACGCGATGAGAATGATGAGGTCGTTGGTGGCGACCTGAACCACGGTGTAGGCGGGGTTACCTTTCGTCAGATGGCTCCAGACAAATACCATTGCCGTGCAGGGAGCAGCACCGAGCAGGACTGCGCCCGCGAGATATTCCTTCGCCAGTTCCGCAGGAATAAATGCCTTAAAGATGACGAAAAAGAAGAGCCACGAGATCCCGAACATCGTAAAGGGTTTAATCAGCCAATTGACAATCCACGTAATAAACAAACCCTGCGGATTTTCGCCCACATACTTCACACTCTTGAAATCCACCTTCATCATCATCGGATAAATCATGATCCAAATCAAAACCGCCACCGGAATCGAGACCTTGGCATATTCAAGCTTTCCGAGAAAATAGGGAATAGCCGGGAGATATTTACCAATTAAAATGCCCACCACCATACAAAGCGCCACCCAGACGGTGAGATATTTTTCAAAAAAGCTGATTCCTGTATCTTTTTCTTCACTCATATTTATTCCTTTGCGGGAGGTGCTGGTCTCAGTGCTCAGTCGACGAGGCCGTCGACCCTCCATAAATCTATTTCGGGCAACACGCTTCGCCGCGCTGTTTGCGGCATAGGTCTTCGCGGGTGATGCCGAGTATTTTTATCAATGCCTGTAAGTCTGTAACCAATTCTTCCGCTCCAGAAAGTGAATTTTCCAGCCATTCGAAGAGTTGCTCTGACCCTTCTGGTTTCCTGAGCCGGTAATATACCCAGCGACCATCCTTACGACTGTCTACTAATCCATTTTTTTGCAGAATACCCAAATGGCGGGATGCCGTTGCTCCGCTCACCTGCAGTAATTCCGTTATTTGACAGGCACAAAGTTCGTCAAACCGCCATAAGGCGGCAACAATACGCGTCCGGTTTTTATCCGAAAGTGCCTTCATGATGTCCAATGTATTTTTCATGGACACCTTTATATTTAGTTATTTAGCTAAATGTCAAATAACTATTCTATTATGATTCACCATATCTGATCTAATGATTCGAAATTTCCTTCCTCTCAATTTATGCAATGACTGAAAAAGGGGTGGCATTATTATTATTTGCAGTAACGCAGTTTTTTCATTTATTACATGTTGAGAGGGGGACCAATTTTATCCAACTTCCAACAATCGTAACGAGATTACTGCATTGATAACTTTAAAATCCATAGCCAAAATTAGCGCAGGGCACCCCTTCAGAGGAAAACTGAATGAGGTTGCCGGAGGTAGTGCTCACGTCCTTCAGATGAAGGATATCGACGACTCATTTTTTATTAACTCTACCGCTGCGACAAAGATCAACCAGAGCGACATAAAACCTCAATACCTTCTGAAAACGGGAGATATCGTTTTTCGATCAAGGGGACACACGAACACCGCCGCGGCAACACCAATCGTCACTCCCATCCCGAATGCAGCAACACGGGTTGCAACGCCGGTAATTAGAGCGAGAGCTCCAAAGAATTCAGCAATTAAGGCCAAAAGCCCAAACACATACGGGATGCCC
>JAZGFK010000007.1:0-5671 GCA_036479375.1 Pontiella sp.
GTCGCCAACGAAATACCGGAGAGCTCGCCTTCAAAAAGCCCAGTCATTAATACCCAAACTTGAAAAAATGAGGGCTGAACTCTGCGCGAGCCCCCTAAAAGATGACGACGCCGAAAATCTGCGAAAAGGAGTCAGCCTCCCCAACCGGGACGGCGAGCGCCTCTTCGCATTTTTAGACGTCAACGGCATGGATCCAACCAACAACCATGCCGAACAAGCCTTGCGCCTTCCGGGCATCTTCCGGAAAAATATCTTTTGGGAGCCGATCTCTTGAAGGAGCTCAAAACTTAGCCATCAACCTTTCCCTACCGGGGAAGCCAAGCGACAAAACAAAGATCCGATTGAGCTGTTGAAACCCCTGCTACTCCATCGAAAAAACACGCCTGCCGAAAACCTATATCGGATCGAAAACATCCCGCCGCACGACACATCATAAGCTCGGCGGATTCCGCTAAACTGTTACGAAATTTCAGTGCACCAAAAAAGGAAACTTTGATCGCACCACGGCACGAAATAAAAAAATTCCAATATTGTCTTCTTACTAGTTGATGATGATGATGATCTCGGCGTAAAGGATCAGTCCTGCTATGTGTTGGCGGCTCGCTCTATTTTTCTTCATTGTCTTTTCTCCATGAGGGTGCGGTTTTTTGAATATCTTTAAGCTGTTCCTCCAGCTGGACTTGCATAGCCTTGAGCCGGTCGGGTTCTTTTTTCGCCAGATTCACAACCTCCATTGGGTCGGTGCGGAGATTGTAGAGTTCGGCAGACCGAACGGTGGTTTCGCCAATTCCCGGGAAGCGATCGGGGGTATAGGGCGTTCCCGCGCGGTATTGTGGGCCGGTACGCCGAGCCAGCAGCATATAGTCGCCATCGCGCAAAGCAAAGTTTGCGTAGCCTCGCGCATTGTAGTAGAACCAAAAAAGCGGAGCCGAGCGGGTCAGCGAGTCGCCCCCGCAGATCAGCGGCATGATGCTGGTGCCATCGAGGTGCAGATTGGCAGGCACCTTCGCTTCCGCGACTTCGCACAGGGTTGGCAGCAGATCCGTTGCGCAAATCGGCACCGAAACCACCCTCCCTTGTTTTATCTCAGCGGGCCAATTAACGATTCCGCAAACTCGGATTCCACCCTCGAAGACATCCAGCTTCCAGCCGCGAAATGGCACGCCATCCACTGCACCGGGAGTTCCATGCGAATTCCAGACGCCAGGATAGCGCATCCATTCCTCTGGGCCGTTGTCCGACGTGAACACCAAAAGTGTGTTGTCGCGAACCTTTCGATCTTCCAGCCCCTTGAGCAGTTCGCCAACGGCGCGATCCACCTGCGCCACGTTGGCCCAATAATCGGCTTGGCCGGGAATTGTTTCAAAGGGCTTGTATTGTTTAATTAGATCCGGTGGCGAGGCGATCGGTTGGTGTGGCTCGTGGAACGTCAGAAAAACCGCGAAGGGTTTTTTCTTTTCCTTTCTTCCGTCGATCCAGCCCAGTGCCTCCTGAACAACGATGCTGCTTGAATAGCCCTCAATCTTTCCAACCTTCTTTCCGTTCCTGACAAAGTTTTGAGGGTTGTGGTGGTTAGGGCCGGCGTTGTTTGAGGTTGCAAACCAATAGTCGAATCCATGATCCCCTGGGGTCGGCTGCAGATCTGGCTGGTTGAAGCGACCATTGAGGTGCCACTTGCCGGAGAGCATGGTGGCGTAGCCCGCCTTTTGCAACAGGGCCGGCAGCGTGGTTTCCTCCCTCCGCAGATGGACTGGACCGCCGCCGATCCAGTCGTAGATGCCAGCGCGGTTCGGGTTGCGCCCGGTAAAAAGACCTGCCCGGGAGGGCGAGCAAACCGTCGATGCGGCGTAGCAGTCCGTAAAACGAAGTCCCCCGGAAGCCAATCCGTCAAGGTTTGGTGTTTTTATGATTTCATGTCCATAGCACGAGAGATCTCCGTGCCCCAGATCATCACACAGCATCACAATAATATTCGGGCGTTCCGTAGCCGCTCCCGACAAAACACCACCCAGAAAAGCGGCAACCACAAGAGATAACATCTTCATTCTCATTTTCATTTTCATCTTCATTCTCATTTTCCTTCTAATTTTTCCTATGCCTATTTCTCGGGTCGACTTCCCTATGGGCGAAGCTCGGTAAAAAATGTTCCGGTGGCGACACTGAATCCAGATGAATGCCAAACGACCGGATGGCTGGGCAAGCCCGCGACTCCAAAAGGGTCAGCCGAACTTTCGAGGTCTTGGTTTTTGGAAGGCGATCCAGCTTGCGCCGCCCGATCGTGGTGCCCTCATGAACCAGATCCCAACGGGACATCGAACCATTCCACACATCCACCCGGTATTTTGAAACGCGCTGCCCCAAAGCAATCATCTCCTCGATGCGAACCACGTTGAATTCGACCTCTTTTCCAAAGTCTATGGTCAGCGAGGCGGAATGCTCCCCGTCGTCCGTGATCCAATACGTCTTTGAATTATGATCCAGCGTTTTATCTGCGCCAAACTCTGCGGAGTTGCCGCGCACCTGGCTGGCCGAAGCGGTTGCGCCAATCGTCAGGTCCTTGGCGAAAATCGAGTCCAGCGCGGTGCGGAACGCCAGCAGGCGGGCCACCCACGCATCGGAAAAGAGACCGTCGGTGTTGGGCGGAACATTGAACAGCAGAATGGAACCCCGACCGACTGAAGTATAGTAGTTGTCCAGCATTTCCGCCAGAGGCGTTGGCTCGTCGTCCACCCAAAACCAACTGCGCATGGTCTTCGGGTCGCACTCGACCGGAAACCAGACGCGAGGGTATTTCGAGGTTTCACCGGGAGGGGGATAGACGTTCCAGTTGGCCAGAGGCGCCAACGCCAATTCATTACCAACCCACCGCACATCCTCGGTGACCGGTTGAATCCTCGGACCCTGCTTAATGATGGCATGGGGCTGAAGCTTACGCACTAGCTGGATGATACTATCCCAATCCTCGATCATCGCCCGATTGCCGTCAAACCACATTTCATAGATGTCGCCATAGTTTGTGAGCAATTCGGCGAGCTGCTGCCGATAGAACTTGGTGTATTCTTTTTTATCGGTGTTGTAGTTTTTCTGGCTGCGGTCCCACGGCGAGCAATATATGCCTAGCTTGATCCCCTCATGCTTGCAAGCGGCGGCCAGTGCCCCGACCACATCGCCTTGTCCATCGCACCAGGCGCTGGACTGGACGCTGTGCTTCGTTGTTGCGGTTGGCCAAATACAAAACCCGTCGTGGTGCTTAGCCGTGAGGATCATTCCCTTGAAGCCCGCCGCTTTCGCGGTTCGCGCCCATTGGTAGCAATCCAGTTTGACTGGATTGAAAATATCGGGATTTTCATCGCCATGCCCCGTCCCCAGCCCTGTAAACGTATTGACCCCAAAATGGATAAACAGGGTCAAGTCATCCTCGTGCCACACCAGCTGGTCGGAAGAAGGAACTGGAGCGAGCGGACGTAGACCATTTTCCGCCTCCACCGGTAAAGTAGCCGCCAAACTGGCGGCACACATGGACAAGATTATTCTATTCATTTTTCAACTTTCCTTGTTGTAGGGCTACTTCCCACGGGTTCCAGAATCACCGCACGAAGATTGAAGAGTTTCTTAAACTTCATCTCTTCGCCCTGGACCTTGATATCTAAGCTTCCTGTCTTCAGCTTCGCACTACCCAGTAAAAACCGTTTGTTGACCGAGCCGGGCACCACGTTCTTCGTGAAGGTCTGGTCACCGACGCGAACCGTGTAGCGATTGCCATCCGCTTCCTTATCTGCATCGTATTCTACATAGACCTTGAATTCACCGGGGCTTTCGAGGCGGTTGCGCCAGAGGACATATTCTTCTTTCATGGTCCAGTTTTTCACGTAGCTGTCGCGGGTTTTTCCGGCGCCATAGCTCAGTTCCCCGCCCTTTAACTGCCCGTCGTAGACATGGAAGCGGTTCTCCAGCTTGTTCGAGACGAGCCGCACGGGATCGCATTCAATTGCACCCGCACACTCCAGAACAACCACAGGAACCAGCTTACTTGCCAAACTGGCGGGCAGCTGGATCCGGATATCGCCAGAGGTCTGCACCTCAAGCGGTCGCTTGGATTTATCTGACAATATCCAGGCCTTTGTGACTGCTGTTTTCAATCCGCCGACCATCAGTACGTTGTCCTTCGGAAAATCGTGAATGTGCAGATAAAGCGTGTTCCCCTTGCGGGTCGACTGCCCCCACGCATGAACCGGCAGGGTTGTTTTTCGAGACGAATAAATGGCGGTTCCATTGATCTGCATCCATGCACCGATACCGTGCAAAATATTCCGGTCGGCCTCGTCGATCGTTCCATCCCCCTTCGGTCCGATGTTCATCAGCAGGTTTCCACCGCGGGCGGAGGCTTTGGAAATCAGCTTAATAAAGTGGTCCACCGATTTGTGCGACTTGTCTTTTTTGTGATAGCCATACGACTCGTTGGTGGTGGGAATCGCCTCCCAGTCGCCATCCACGGGATAAAACTCGGCAGGCCGGTCGCAGGTATTGATGTAGTCCCCCCCTCCGTCGAAGAAAGACTTGCGGACCAGCCGCCCGTTCACGACCACGTTAGGTGCGGTTTTGCGCACGGCATCCAGAATTCGCTGGTTCTCTTCCGGAGGCAGCTTGTGTGGCGTATCGAACCACATGATATCGGGATGGTAGCGGAGCAGCAATTCGCGGATTTGCGGAATGCTCTTTTTATCTACGTAGTTCTTGCGGATATTGGGGAGTAGCTCAGGGTGTGTCTCCCACCAATTCCTGCCGCCGAAAAGATTGCGACTGCCGCCAGGGTTTTCCCACTCCCAGTCGTTGCCGGGGCCATTGGGATCACCCCAGTCGAAGGCGTGCGAATAGTAGAAGCCAAAACGCATGCCCTGCCGGGTGCAGGCATCCCGCAATTCGCGCATCGGGTCGCGGCGAAACGGGGTGGCCTTGACGATGTTGTAGTCGCTGACCTGCGAATCATACATGGCAAACCCGTCGTGGTGCTTGGCGGTAATGATGAGGTAGCGCATGCCGGCTTCCTTCATCATCTTGATCCATTGGTCGGCATCGAAGCTCTCTGGGTTGAATTTTTCCACAGCAGCCTTCTTGTATTCCTCCTGCGTGATCTTCTGCGAACGCTGGATATGCTCGGCATAGCCCTTGGCCGACTTGCCTTTCCAGACTCCTTCCAGTTCCGAATAGACGCCCCAATGCACGAAACATCCGAATTTGGCATCCCGCCACCATGCCATGCGGGCATCGTGTGCCGCAATCTGATCCTTTCCTTGGCCCGGCGTAGCAACCTCTTCCGCTTGCGTGACCGTCGGCAGTCCCATCGCCACCGCAGCGACACACATAATCCATAGCATTCTCTTCATTTCAATCTCCTCCGTTGGTAGATTCCTTATTGAATTTCCTGTAGGGTTGTCGTTTTTATTGGACTTTCCTTTATGACTTTTCTAGTTCCTTTCTGAGCGTCCGTCAAGCTGGGGTTACTTCAGAAGGTAGACTGTAAATTACAATGCCCAGTTTGGAAATCGAGTGCCCCATGCCAGAATGAACCTTTCTTCAATTCACCACAAACGAGGATAGGAGCATCGGCATGGAGCAAGAGAAAGGTAGCACCCAAACACGCAAGGGCAAGTATTTGAACTGGAACGAGCGC
>JAZGFK010000008.1:0-33943 GCA_036479375.1 Pontiella sp.
CCTTCATGGCGTGCTCCTTTGGTTTGAATGCTTCGTTCATTCAATTATGGATAGGCTCCGGCTCGCCGGAGCAGCCCACGGAACCCCCGAGGGCACGCCTCTTAATTTAAAGGGAAAAGGACCGAGGCGCCATCAACTTCAGGCATAAGGTCTGGTATATCAATATGAATGATAATCTGGAATATACATTTCTTGGTAACTTTGATTTGTCCGACACAAAAACGATTTGTGATTTGATAGAAAAACAAAACATCAATTTTGAGTTAGAAATTGATGATTCACCCATTCGAAACATGAGTCCATTCCAGGCGGCATATGGCGGAACATACGGATCCGGGGCAACTGCAAATATCTATGTTCAGGAGGATGCACTGGAACCGTGTAATTTGATTGTACAAGATATAAGAAAATAACCATCCCTGCGTTGGAATCTACGTTTTAAACGAACGTTGATCAGGTTACTGAAAAGCTTCCACGTATTACACGGCTCGAAACAGCCTACCTCATCCGAAAGAACTCCAAAGCGAATACGATCTGGTTGACTTGGAGGGGTTCAATGTCAGGACCATATTGAAGCGCAGCCGGGTTGAACACAAAAGATAGCCCAACTTTTTGAGCGGTCGCTCGCTTTTGCGTTTCTCGTTTCTCCTTCCCGATACATACTTTCCTCATTCGGAGTTCCAACCTCTTCGGTCGGTTCATCACGTTCAGCATGAGGACTCCACAGGGCTTTACCTGGGCTGTCAAATAACTAAACGGGTGAGTATGTGCTTGTAAACAGACGCCTCGGTTGTTTTGATTACGTTAATATATCGAGGGGATGGTCCATGGCTTCAAAAACAAAAAAGAAGAAAACTCCACGTATTCTGATTGTTACACCTGAAATCACCTATCTACCGGACGGCATGGGAAATATGTCCAACAAGCTTTCGGCGAAAGCAGGTGGTTTGGCGGATGTTTCAGCCTCTTTAGTTTCAGCCCTATATGAACTCGGTGCTGACGTACATGTCGCGCTCCCCCACTACCGGAAAATGTTCCATGTGGATATTGGTAGCTTCATCGATGACGAATTGTTGATTTATAAAAGCAAACTTCCCGAAGACCGGATTCATTTGGCCGAAGACCGGATTTTCTATTATCAGGATAATGTTTACAGTAACTCGGCTGAAATAGATCTGAAGATCGCCCTCGCCTTCCAGCGCGAAGTCATCAACAACATTATCCCTACGGTCAAACCAGACCTGATCCACTGCAACGACTGGATGACGGGGCTGATTCCCGGCGAAGCCCGTATGCTTGGAATTCCAAGCCTTTTCACCTTTCACAATATCCACACCGTTAAAACGACACTCGCGCACATCGAGGATCGGGGGATTGATGCTGCAGAATTCTGGAGCAACCTTTACTACGATTCGCCTTCGACGAATTATTTCGAAGCGCGCGATAATAATCCCGTGGACTTCCTCTGCAGCGGCATCTTCAGCTCACATTTCATTAATACGGTCAGCCCGACCTTTATGAAAGAGATTGTGGATAACGAGCACGCGTTTGTTCCTGCGAATATTCAATGGGAAGTAGCCAGTAAATACCACGCAGGCTGCGGTACCGGAATTCTCAACTCGCCTGATAGTTCCTGCGACCCGGAAACAGATGAATACCTGTTCGAACGCTACAGTGCGGCCGACCACTTCGATGCCAAACGGAAGAATAAGGTCTATCTTCAGGAAAAACTTGGCCTTGATATCAATCCCGATGCTCCGATGCTCTTCTGGCCATCCCGCCTTGATCCCGTCCAGAAGGGATGCCAGCTGGTCGCGGATATCCTTTATGCGACCGTTGATAAATACTGGAATCAAAACCTTCAAGTCGTATTTATTGCCAATGGAGCATACCAGCAGGTGTTCCACGACATCGTAAGCCAGCATGATCTTTACAGCCGCGTTGCTGTATCCAATTTCGAAGAGGGCCTATCCCACATCGGCTTTGCCGCTTCCGATTTCATGTTGATGCCTTCGTTGTTCGAACCATGCGGTCTTCCCCAGATGACCAGCGCAATCTACGGTTCGTTGCCAATCGCCCGCGACACCGGCGGCCTGCACGACTCGGTCAGTCATCTTGATGTCGAAAACAATACAGGAACCGGATTCCTGTTCGAATCCTATGATGGCAATGGACTGGCATGGGCGATTGAACAAGCCATGGAATTTTATAGTCTTGATGAGCATACCCGCGGCTTACATGTCGGGCGGATTATGCTGGAAAGCAAGGAACGCTTTAACCATGAGGTTACTGCACAGGCCTATATAGATATCTATCAGCAGATGTTGAACCGCCCGCTGGTCGATGAAGTTTTCGAGAAAACCAACTAGGTAAACTTATGAGAAACACGAAGCTTACCGAAGACCCATGGCTTAAACCCTTTCTTGGAGAAATCCATCACCGAGCAGCGCATACTAAACAGGTCGAAGGACGCCTGACCGGTGGAACGATTTCGCTGAACGAGTTTGCGAACGCGCATGAGTATTACGGACTTCACTTCCGAAACGGTCAATGGATCTTTCGTGAATGGGCCCCCAATGCAACTGCCATTTATCTGATCGGCGATTTTTCCGGCTGGCAGCAACGAGATGAATTTGCCCTGCATTATGGGGATGGCGACGGAGTCTGGGAAATTGAACTTCCTGCCGACAAGCTAAAGCACGAGGATCTCTACAAACTTAAAATGTATTGGCCGGGTGGCGAAGGTGAACGCCTTCCTGCCTATGTGCGCCGCGCGGTTCAGGATCCGGAAACCCATATTTTCAGCGGTCAGGTTTGGCATCCTGAAACAGCCTATCAATGGAAATTTCCAGATCCTGTAAAACCGATTGGCGCCCCGCTCATCTATGAGTCGCATATCGGCATGGCCCAGGAAGATGCCACGGTTGGATCCTATCTGGAATACAAAGAAAAAATCCTGCCACGTATTGTCGAAATGGGCTACAACACCGTTCAATTCATGGGCATCATGGAGCACCCCTACTACGGCTCCTTTGGATATCATGTCTCCAACTTCTTTGCAGCCTCTTCCCGCTTCGGCACGCCCGAAGAACTAAAGGAACTGATTGATGCCTGCCACGAAGCCGGCGTAGCAGTGATTATGGATCTCGTTCATTCCCATGCTGTTAAAAATGAAGAGGAAGGCTTATCCCGCTTTGACGGAACAACCTATCAATATTTTCACGAGGGTGATCGCGGCGATCACGATGCGTGGGATTCGCGCTGTTTCGATTATGGAAAAGCCGAAGTTCTTCATTTTCTATTGTCGAACTCAAAGTATTGGCTGGATGAATTTAAATTCGATGGCTACCGCTTCGACGGCGTAACCAGCATGCTTTATCACCATCGCGGACTGGACACTTCTTTTACCGACTATTCAAATTATTTCGATGAATCGGTGGATGCCGATGCCCTCTCCTATCTGGCCCTCTCTAATAAGCTCATCCACGAAGTTCGTCCGAATGCCATTACTGTGGCGGAAGATGTTTCCGGCATGCCCGGCCTCTGTGGAGAACAGGATGAGGGGGGATGCGGGTTCGATTTTCGCCTCGCTATGGGAGTCCCCGACTGCTGGTTCAAGCTGGTCAACGATACTCCTGATGAAGAATGGAACATGAGCTGGCTCTTTCATGAACTGACCAGCCACCGCGCCGATGAGCAGGTTATCAGCTATGTTGAATCGCACGATCAAGCGCTGGTTGGCGGCAAGACCTTCATCTTTGAGCTAATCGATAAAGAGATGCACCACAGCATGCACGTCGATTCGAAAAATCTGATTGTGGATCGAGGACTTGCTCTGCACAAGATGGCCCGTCTCGCCACGCTTGGCGCATCAGCCCACGGCTACCTCAACTTTATGGGCAACGAATTCGGGCATCCGGAATGGATCGACTTTCCACGCGAAGGCAATAATTGGTCTTACAACTATGCACGCCGTCAATGGAGCCTGCGCGACGACCATTCACTTAAGTTCAGCCAGCTTGCCGACTTCGATAAAGCCATGGTCAACCTGATTAACGAGCACGGTGTTATCGGCGCTAAACCAGTGACGTTCCGGCTCATAAACGAAGGCGACAAGATCATGGCCTTTGAACGTGATGGGCTCCTCTTCTGCCTAAATTTTCATCCGGATAAATCGTTTGCGGATTATCCGGTTGATGTGTCGCCCGGAAAATACAAGATGGTCTTGAATACCGATTCCCCCGAATTTGGCGGGCATGACATCATCCAAGGTGAGCAGGTTTTCCAATCCCGGGAATTCCACGATGGCGAGAACGATCGAAGCCAGATCAATATCTACACACCCGCGCGTACCGGTATCGTATTTTCGCGAATTTAGATCTTCCGCTTAAATGGGTTTTCTCACCTCCGCGAACAAGTCGATCCAGCGGCAGCTACACAGCCAGCTGGATCGCATTTTTTTTCGGACTTCTACTCAAATACTCCGTTAAAACAAGCTGTTTTACGTCCTTTTCTTGTTTCGGCATGCTTCATGCGATTATATCTTTGAACTTTAAGCAGAGAACGCCATGAATGACGAGACACGCAAAACTGATCAAATGTATCAAACCATAGAGGATCCCGCTCTACTCGCTGCGCTGAGCGAGCTGAGCCGCTCGATTAATATTGTTTCCACCTATGGAAAAAATCATCCCGCTGTCGATAAAGCCGCAGAAAAAACCGCTATAGCTATGTCGGATCTGTTTACGGATCGGAAAAAAGTCATTATCGGTGCATTTAATGGCGTCATGACTGTTGACGAGCTTACTATTAATGCGGCCGGCGTATTGCTTAAATCGCTTGAACGGCGCCTGGTTCGATTACGTATTACGGGACTGAAAATCGCGAAAGGTATTTCTGAGCAGGAACTGAATGAACTGATCGGGCTTTTATCCTGTCAGGAAGCCGATGCATTTCAAAGCGGCTTGGGTCAGGCCGGACTATCAAACGTTACCTCCGAAGACACGCTGTTTCAGGCCGTCCGCGACGGACAGGCTGTAGCTAATTCCAGTGATCTTTCCAAAATCGCGAATATGGGCGGAAACGGAATCCTTGTGCTCGAAGATGAACTTTCAGATGGAGGTTCTGGTGAGAGGGACTCTGGTGAGGGGAACGGAAATGAAGTACACGTCGATCAAATCGTCGCTTTTCTGAAGGGCGATATGGATCTTGATGAGAATGAAATCGGCGAAGAGCTTGCCGCTTTGGCGGAAGATCCTTCCCGGCTCGGTCAGATGATTATGGAATCGGTATCTGTTCGACAATCGGCAACGGAACTTGCGGGCGAATCCCTCGGCGACATTGTTCTTGGTTGCCTGCGTCGAACCTACAACGGACTGCGTAAGCAACCTTCATTCAAATCAACTGAAGGGATGGCCGACCTTCAAAAATCCCTTCTTCTGCTCGAAGAAAGCATGCTCGATAAAATGCGCGATCTAACCGGCGAGCCAAACCCCGAACTGGATCGTCAAATTGTTCAATCCATTCGCGAGATGGATGAAAGCATCAGCTTTGAAATGGCGGCGATGCAGTATATGGATCATCGCGATGCCATTGAAATGAGCAGACAGGAACTACAATCCTTTGTGCAATCACGTGGAGCGGAAGTTGCTCAGGACATCATATCAGATTCTGACTTCCCTCAATCCGAATGGCGTAAAATCGTTGTTGATAGCAACAACAGCCCTGCAGGACAGCCCCAGATCGCCGCAGGACTTAATTCGCTGACTACGGTATTCGAAAAACTTGAAAACCTGATGAAGTCGAATTCGGTTGATGGCAGCGAAGTTAAAACGCTGTTTAGACAAGCCACCGTAAATCTCGACGACTCCATCTTTTCCACCAAAGGAAAATTGGAGGACTTATCCAAACAGCTGAAGGAAGAAGAAGGCGGCGGAACGATTGGCGGTCATGGGCGCCATATGAGCCGCGAAGAATTACTTGCCGCACTTGCAGAGGTTGCTCAGGAGTTAATGCAGCCACTCACTGCGATCAATGCTTCGCTGGAAATGATGCTACATGGCTATGTGGGCGATGTCACCAGTGAGCAAAAAGATCTGCTGGGATTAGCCTCAAATAGTGGTGAACATCTCAAATTTCTGATGAACATGCTGGTTGATATTGTCGGTTGCCCTGAGAATAAGGGAGTAGATAGCCGATTCCATACCACAAGCGAGCAGGTCGTTTTAATGAAAGGTGCGTAGGCGCAAAAGTGCCATCCCACTCCCCCTGCAAACATCCAACTACTAAGGCCGGCAGGCTCCAGTAGTTGGAAATTAGTCAGGTCATTTCCCGGCCGCGGCACATGACCACTTTACCGGTACGTACCAGCTCAATGATCTTGAACTTGGCAATCATCTCTTCCAACGCATCAATTTTATCCGGATTCCCGACCACTTGCAGAATCATGGAATCGGGCGTCAGATCAACCGTCTTGCAACCGTAGTGCTCGGCAATCTGCAAGGCTTCGGAACGGTCTTCGCTGTTGACTTCGATTTTAATCAGCCCCATTTCCTTCACGACCGACTCATCATAGGTGTGGTCGATACAGTGCAGTACATCAATCAGCTTCGATAGCTGTTTGATGATCTGGTCCAGTCCGGTTGGTTCTCCGCTACAGCTGATGGTCATTCGCGAGAAATTTCCGTCAACCGCTGGCGAGACCACCAGCGATTCAATATTAAAACCGCGACGGGCAAATACCTGCGCGATACGTGCGAGCGCACCGGGTTTGTTCGAAACATAGACACTTACCGTATGCATAGCTTTATCAACATTAGACATTGTTTGTCTCCTTGGCTTACGTGGAACCCGTCGGTTTTTCCAGTTTAGTTGTCGGTGGCTCAATCAGCATTTCCTCAATCGCAGCACCAGCCGGAATCATGGGAAATACGTTATCCGCTTTTTCCACCTCGCAGTTAATCAGGCAAGGTCCTTCATTATAATCGAGTGCATTCTGGAGAACGCGTTTTACGTCGCCGGGGCGACGCAGGTTGAAGCCTTTGATGCCGAACGATTCAGCCAGCTTGACGAAATCCGGATTTCCTTCCAGGTTCACCCCGCTTTCCCGATCGTCATAGAATAATTCCTGCCACTGGCGAACCATGCCTAGATAGTGATTATTTAAGACGAAAATCTTAATCGGCAGTTTGTGCAGTGCCGCCGTTGCCAGTTCGAAGAATGTCATCTGGAATCCGCCGTCTCCAACAAAACAGATGTTTAAATCGTCCGGTCGGCCGAATGCGGCGCCAATACAGTATGGCAAACCAACCCCCATCGTTCCTGCACCGCCTGAGCTGAGCCAGTTGTAGCGGTTGTCGCTCTTATAAAACTGAGCGGCCCACATCTGGTGCTGTCCTACATCGGTAGCCACACAGGCTTTACCCTTAGAAAGCTTGTAAATTTCGTCGATGATATGCTGCATCTTCAGACTTCCCTGCCGTTTAAACTTGAGCGGGTACTTCGTCTTGTAGCTATCCAGATGCTTACGCCAGTCCTTTGTTTCGAGCACAGGCACATGCTTGATCAACTCATCAAGCGCCGCTTTGGCATCGGCCACACAGGCGATCTGCGGCTGGATCATTTTGCCGATTTCCGAAGCATCAATGTCGATGTGAATAATGGTCGCGTTTTTGCAGAATTCGGTGGGCTTGCCCAAAATACGGTCATCGAAACGTGAACCAATGTTCAACAGTAGATCACACTCACAGATCGCTTTATTGGCATAAGCCGTTCCGTGCATACCCAGCATACCCAGCGCAAGTTTATGCGTTTCAGGGAATACCCCTTTACCCAGCAAGGTGTTTGTTACCGGAATCTGCGCCTTTTCAACAAAAGCCAGAAGGCTCGAGTCGGCGCCTGAAATCATTGCGCCATGTCCGGCCAGAATCAGCGGGCGTTTCGATTTTGACAGCGCCTCGGCAATTTCGAGAATTGTATCGTTATCAACTGAATGATCGAGTTTGTAGCCGGGAAGATCCATTTCTGCATGCAGATCGGCCGTACACGGCCCTGCGCTGAGATCCTTAGGAATATCAATCAGAACCGGCCCCGGACGTCCTGTTGTCGCAATGTGAAACGCTTCGCGGACAACGCGAGGAATCTCGTTAGACTCCTTAATAAGGTAGGAGTGCTTAACGACGGGCATGGTGATGCCGAAAATATCCGCCTCTTGAAAAGCGTCTTTACCAAGCATCCATGAAACCGACTGTCCCGTAACAACGATCATCGGAACTGAATCCATGTGCGCGGTCATAATACCGGTTAGAGTATTGCCTGCTCCAGGTCCGCTTGTAACGAGTACAACGGCAGGTCTTCCGGTCGCACGTGCATACCCATCGGCCATGTGGACAGCGCCCTGCTCATGACGTACGAGAATAAATTTAATTTTAGTTTCAGTCGTGATGATGGCATCGAAAATAGGAATCGCTGCACCACCTGAGTAGCCGAAAATATATTCAACCCCCTCATTTTCCAGACACTTGATCAGCGCCTGACCGCCTTCTAGTACATTATTTGACATAATTTTACCTCCAAATGAAAAAGCAGGATAAAACACAGCCTGAAAATGTCAACATTTTACGGAGAATGTATAATTTATTAAAAAACAGGTATTTTTTTCGTACAAAAACTCGGCCAAACGATTTATCTATCGAATTAGAAGCGAAATAATGCCCTGATCCTCAATGTGAGTGAAGGATCATACTTGGTTTCATACCGTAATTTTCCATCAGGATCATCTGCACTCAATTTTCCGGCGAAATTATAATCAAAAACTGCGCCCATGGATCTGCTGGGATATAGAAAACTAGAAACCTCTCCCCTATTCGGGATGCTTTTCATCTTCGCCTACTCCATTTGGGGATAGCCCATCATCATTCAAAAGAAGCCGCTTTCTCTCATATCGTCCTGTCAACCCGCCCTTCCAATGCTTGAAAAGCTCATCGTCCAAGGATAAACAGGGGCCAACCAAACTCCAACTATTGCTCATACCTATTTCACCGTATATCAGCCCTAAAAAAGAGATTAAGATAAACTTATAAAAGTCGTGATAAAGACATCCTTTTCCCCCTATGGTTCAGACATGGATCGTACCCCTTACTTTAAAGCTTTAGAAATCGAACGGGCGGGCGACTGGGAACAAGCGCATTGCCTGATTCAGGGTATCAATACGGCCGAGGCTGCGTGGATCCATGCCTATCTACATCGGGTTGAAGGCGATCTCCGCAACGCCGCGTACTGGTATCATCGTGCTGGAAAACCTGAATGCACGGCAACGCTCGAAAATGAGTGGCAGGACATATATGACACATTGAGTTGAACTACATCCGTACGCGATCAGCCAACAGAAGGATATCCTTTAACTGAATTTCGTTTTTAGCGGAAGACCAGCGTTTTTCAAACTCGGGGTGCTGCACGATATGGGCAATGGCGGCCAACGCCTTAAGATGCATATTCCGCATATCTCTGCTGCCCACAATAACGAAGAAGGCTTTTACAGAAGTATCGACCTCAAACTCAATCCCTTCCCGACTTCGGATCAGAAAAATTTTGAACAAATGTTCGCCTTCTACGATGATATGAGGAATGGCCACAAATGGGGTCAAAACGCAGCTGCCCTGGGCTTCTCGCTCCTCAAACCGCGATCGTATGTCGTCCTTCGTCAACGACAGCTCGGTCTCCAGTGTTTGCGAAATTGAATCGAGCAAACTTTCCATCGTGGCTCCGGGATCAAGATCCATCGCGGCGGCGGTTTTAAGAATCTCATCAAAGGAATCGTGAATGACCTCGTCGCGCTCATAGAGTGTTTCATAGAGTTCTTTTTCCAGCGAATCAGAGGTTAGCTCCTTATTCATAACCTCCTGCATGATGTGCAACAGTGCATAACCAATATCCGCGCGTTTGCGCCCATAGAAGAAGTAGATCAGGAATCCGAACACCGCAAGCCCTAGACTGATCTCAACCGCCGACATACCCATATCCACGATCAGAAGTGAAAAACAGATGATCCCAAATACCGGCAGCCACGGGTAAAGAGGAACGCGGAAGGTGGGACGGTAGTTGGTTAACTTACTGTGCCGCATCACTAACACAGCGGTAGCCGAAAGAATATAGGAACTAATCACAACGGCCGAAGCCGCTTTCACGAGCTTTTCAATGTCGAGCAACAATGACGCCAGAATAATGATTGAAGTCATAACGATGGCGATCACCGGCTCCCCGTTTTTATTCAAGCGCGCAACATATGGGGGTAGCAGGTTATCGCGCCCCAGCGCAAGCGGGTAGCGCGAGGCCGACATAATGCCCGCATTCGCCGTTGTGATAAACGCCAATATCGCCGCCAGCGTGATGGCCCCAAAGCCCCAGTTTCCAGCCAGCAGCTTTGCCGAATCAGCAATAGGCGTAAACGAACTTGAAAGCTGTGCTCCAGGCAAGACGCCGACCGTCACAATCAGCAACATGGCATAGAGCGTTGTGATGGCAAGGGTAGCCGCTATAAATCCTGCCGGTATATTTCGCCGGGGATTATGTACTTCTTCAGCAATCGTGGCGGTTTTAAGTAACCCGCCAAATGAAACGAATACAAACCCTGCCGTTGAAAGAATAGACTTGATGCTTCCGCCCTCCACCATGAACGGTTTGAAGTGGGATGCATTCAGGTTAGGAGCACCAATAAAGAAGTAGGTTCCGAGTAAGAGAAAAAGTAACCCCACAAGAAACACCTCGAACGTGGCTGCCGCCTCAGCACCCTTAATATTGAGCAGGGCAAAAATGATCGTTACCGGCACCGCCGTCGCAAAAAGAGGAATACGCTCAGCGCTCAACAGAAATACCACTTCGGCCAGACCAAAAATGGCAAATGCCGTTTTTAGGGAAAGTGCGAACCAGCTCAGCAGACCGGAAATGGTACCCACCAACGGCCCGAGACTGCGGGTTAGAAAATAATAGTCGCCGCCGGCTTTCGGCATAGCCGTGGCGAGTTCAATTATACTCAACACGCCTATGAGCGCTAATAGTCCCGCAATGAGATAGGAAAGAATCATTGCAGGGCCAATCTGGGAATAGGCAAGGCCGGGCAATACAAAGATTCCGGAACTGATCATTGCACCGGAAGCAATGCAAAATACATCGACGAACCCGAGCCCTTTTTTCTTCATTTCTACGTTACCTTCATTTTGTGCTTCACCAGCTGTCCGCAGGCCGCCCCAACATCTGCGCCCAGCGAATAACGTAAGGTGGTATCGAAACCGACAGATTTTAGGCGGTCGGAAAAAACCTTTCTTTCAGCCGCCGGTGTTCCGTGCAGATTGCTCCCTGCATATTCGTTGAAGGGAATAATATTAATATGAACCGGGATCCCTTTAAGAAACGCTTCCAAAGCCTTAAAATCTTCTTCGCCATCATTCACGCCTGCCAGCATGAGATACTCAATCATCACCTTGCCCGTAGCCGAGGCAGAAACCAGCGACTCTCGTAGCATTTCCAACGGATATTTCCGGGCTTGAGGCATCAGCTTTTCGCGGACTTCCTGCCGGGCACTATGCAGACTGAGCGCCAACTGAACATCTGGAAATGTTTTGGTAAAGTGATCCATGGCATACGGAATACCAACCGTCGACACCGTGATCCGCGAATCGGATAAATTAAAGAATGGCGTGGCACGCAAGAATTCAACCGCTTTAAAAACATTCTCAATGTTCAACAGCGGTTCTCCCATGCCCATAAAAACCACATTTCGAATGGTACGGCCCTCAGATTTTATCATCCGGTTCGCCTGCGAAACCTGATCGATAATTTCTGCCGCGGTCAAGTTGCGGGTAAACCCCATCATGCCCGTTGCACAGAAGCTGCAGTAGCAGGCGCACCCCACCTGAGAGGAAATACAGATTGAAGTCCGCCCGCTCTTCGGACGCAATACCACGCTTTCAATCAAATTATGATCATGGGTCTGAAAAATCAGTTTGCTCGCCCCGTCAATCTCTGAGTCGTGGCGCTCATTCAATTCCAAGCTTTGGAAATCGAGGCGGTTGGCAAAATCGGCCCGGGCATTTTCAGGTAACGTGTCGAGTGCTTCGTTCCAATCAGAGGACTTTTTGAATAATGCATTCCTGAACTGCTTTAACCGGTGCGGTTGCACCGCGTTTTGGCCCCGTAGTTCTTCAATTGCGTCGATGTCGTAAATGGTAGCCATGAGGAACCCTATATAAACCAAAAGGCCGGCGATGCCGACCTTTTTACATTCCGAAGCATCTTGCTTCTATTTGAATGTTTTCTTGGTTGATTTGATCAGTGCTTTCCAGAGCTCTTCCTCGCTCGTTGCGGCCAATAGCATTCCACTGGTTTCCTTTTCGCGGAACGTACGTGAAAGGCCGGAAATAAGCTTGAGGTAGAACGCACTGGTCGCCGTCGGGATGACGACGAAGAAAAAGATGCGGGTTAGTGTACGGCCGGGGCCGCCAAACTTGATGCCCTTCTTATGAACACCAACGGCCATGGAAAGACCGCCGCCTTCTACACCGCGAACATGCGGGAATGCCAAACTGTTATCGACTGCTGTACTGATGATGGCTTCGCGCTGTAGAGCCAGATCAAGCAGATGCTCGCCGTCTTCCACAAAACCCTCTTCAGCCATTCGGTTACACATTTCGGCCAGCACCTCTTCAGGCGTAGTGCCTTTCAAGGGAATCATCATCAGCTCTGGAGAAGTAAAACGAGAAATGCCGACCTTGCGCACTTCGCCGTACGAACGGCTCTTGCGTTCCGCAGCGACCAGCTGTTCGGGGAAATACAAGAAACGTGCGCAGTTCGGGCAACGGTGCATGCTTTCGGCTTTATGCACAGCTTGCACCATGCTTTTTGTCAGCCCCATTCCGCAACCGGCACACTTTTCAGTCGAAACCGGAACAATTGCTTCCGGATGTTTTTGAAGCAGACGGTTGAAGTGGGACTTTATGCCCTGCGGAAGATCCGCGCCCAGGGTTGAGATCGATTTTTCCAACTCTTCCAATCGGGCATTGGGCATTGAAACTTTTTTCTGCATGTTTGCAACAACCAGTTCCTGCAACTGGATCAGCTGATTAATTAAGCTATGCGTAGTCGTCATTTTTTAAAATCCTCAATTCGTTGGTAGTAACGAGTAGTAATAAATACCACCGTTTTGAAAAATGGGAAGCTAAACGCTCACAATTTACTCACACTTGGAGTCGCGAACCTCGCTTTTGTTTCAACCTTCATTTTAAAGCTCGTTCACCGCGCGGGTAAGATCTTGCAATACCGCTTTTGCATCGCCAAACAGCATGAGCGAATTATCATTAATGAAAAGCTGGTTTGGAATGCCCGCAAAACCAGGGTTCAAACTGCGCTTGATAACGATGACTGTGCGGGACTTATCGACCTCGAGAATCGGCATACCGAAAATCGGGCTGGTCTTATCATCCCGCGCGGCGGGATTGGTGACATCGTTTGCACCCAGCACAAGGGTGACGTCGGTCTGCGAAAACTCGGGATTAATAGTATCCATCTCAATAAGCTTGTCGTACGGCACCTCCGCCTCGGCCAACAGCACATTCATATGCCCCGGCATACGCCCGGCGACGGGATGAATGGCAAACTGCACATCAATCCCTCGTTTTTCCAGTACCGAAGCCAACTCTTGCGCCACGTGCTGCGCCTGCGCTACGGCCAGCCCGTAGCCGGGAGCAATAACGACCTTCTGCGCGCCCTCCAGCAACATAGCCACCTCTTCCGCACCGCAGCTCTTGACCTTGCCTTCATAAAATTCTTTTCCGGGAATGGAGGCCATCTGCTCATCGCTGACCATCGCACCACCAAACAATACCGAACCCAGCGAACGGTTCATGGCCTTGCACATGATTTTCGATAGGATGATTCCCGATGCACCGACCAACGATCCGCTGATAATCAGTCCGTTATTCATCAAAACAAACCCTGTCGCGGCAGCCGCCAGTCCGGAATAGGAATTGAGTAACGCGATTACGACCGGCATATCCGCACCGCCGATCGCCACAACCAAAAGAATCCCGAGCGCCAACGCAGCAATCACCATCAGGAACAGCATGACTCCCCAACCCAACCATACAAATAATACCGCCAGTGCAAGCACACCAACACCCAATGCAATTCGAAGCAGATTCTGATTTGGAAAGTTCATCGCCTTTTCAGCAAAGCCCTGCAGCTTGGCCCAGGCGACCAGGCTGCCGGTTAAGGTGACCGATCCGATCAGTGCACTGACGGCCAACGCAACCATCCATGACGTTGTGTGGGCACTCTCCGGCGTAATGATAAATTGGGAAAGCGCAACGAGCAGCGAAGACGCACCACCACAGCCATTGAGTAGCCCCACCATTTCAGGCATCGCGGTCATCTTAATGGTTCGGGCGATATAAGCACCGATCCCGCCGCCAACCACCATTCCTGCGATAATCCAACCGAAGCCCAAAACTTGTTTATCCACCAGCGTCGCAACGATGGCAATGAGCATGCCTACCGCACCGAGCATGTTTCCGCGTACAGCCGTCTTAGGAGAACCAAGTCCCTTCAGTCCAACAATGAACAGAACAGCAGCAACGAGATAAGCTAGATTAATCCATTCCATGGCCTAATCCTTTTTCCGTTTAAACATATGAAGCATGCGGTCCGTGACCATGAAGCCGCCGACGATATTGATCATCGCCATTACGACCGCAAGAAAACCAAGCAGGGCCGAAAAGAAGTTTCCCTGATCGCCGGCTCCGGCGCATAAAATTGCGCCAATGACCGTGATACCCGAAATTGCATTCGACCCGCTCATCAAGGGCGTGTGTAGCGTCGGAGGGACTTTAGTGATAATCTCGTATCCCACAAAGACCGCGAGAACAAATATGGTTAGTGCGCCTATCAATGCTTCCATGGCTATGCTCCTTGCTGCCCTATCAGCGGCTTAATCATTTCGTGAACGACCTGCCCGTCGTGAACAAGCAGCGAGCCCTTCACGATTTCATCCTCGAGGTCGATGTAAAATTGTTCTTCCTTCACCATGTTCAGCAGGAACGTGGTGATATTTTTAGCGAACAGCTGAGAAGCATGTACGGATGACCGCGAAGGATAATCCGTGTAACCGACAATCTTGATTCCATGCTTTTCTACGATCTTGTTTGCAACGGCGCCTTCTGTATTTCCGCCCCGTTCGGCAGCAAGATCAATGATTACAGAACCCGGGCGCATTGCTTGAAGCACATCGTCGGTAATGAGGATTGGAGATTGTTTGCCGGGGATCGCAGCCGTGGTGATGATTACATCCACTGTCGCTACTTTGGCTTTCATCTGTTCCTGCTGTTTTTTATAGAAGTCGTCGGACTGCGCTTTGGCATAGCCGCCTTGATCCTCGGAGCCCCCCGTTTCCAAATCAAACTCAACAAACTTGGCTCCGACGCTTTCCACCTGCTCTTTCACTACAGGGCGCGTGTCGTATGCCTCAACCACTGCCCCCAACCGCTTGGCCGTTGCAATCGCCATCAAACCGGCTACGCCCGCACCAATCACAAATACCTTGGCGGGAGTAATGGTTCCGGCGGAGGTCATAAGCATCGGAAAATATTTTGGAAGCAGTTCAGCCGCTTCGATCACCGCACGATAACCGGCAATCGCCGCCATGGAACTCAACACATCCATGCTCTGCGCCCGGGAAATGCGGGGCACAAATTCCAGCCCGAAACCGCTGATCTTTTTAGCGGCCAGCTGCTCCATTAAATCGAGCCGGAAAAACGCATCCATCAAACAAATGAGTGTAACGCCTTCCTTCATGCATCCAACTTCATCCGCCTCCGGAGGACGCACTTTAAAAATGATATCCGCAGCTTGAAAAAGGGCTTTAGCATCCGGGGCAATCGAGGCTCCTGCTTTTTCATAGGCGGCATCATCAATGAAACAACCCGCACCAGCGCCGCTTTCCACCATCACGTCCAGCCCCACTTTTGTCAGAGCGGAAATAGATGCCGGAATAAGCGCAACCCTGTTTTCCCCCAGTATGATCTCTTTCGGAACAGCAACAAGCATAGGCACACCTCTGTAACGGGTTAGGCTAAAAAGTTTTTAGAAAAATACAGAAATTAACAACACCCGTCAAGGGATCGGCGAATTGCAGGCCGCATGATCTTCACTATGCACTACGATGTGAGCATCTCGTTCATGGAGGCGGCGGCTTTACGGCCTTCGCCCATGGCGAGGATGACCGTGGCAGCACCGAGTACAATATCGCCGCCGGCATAGATTTTGTCGATCGAGGACTTACCGCAGTCATCGACTACGATGTTTCCCCATTGGTTGGTTTCGAGCCCGGGAGTCGTCTGGCGGATGAGCGGATTTGAATCATTGCCGATGGCAACAATGACGGTATCCACTTCCAGCTCAAATTCACTGCCTTCGATAGCGACAGGACTGCGGCGGCCGGACTCATCCGGCTCGCCCAGTTCATATTTAAGGCATTCAATACCGCGCACCCAACCGCGTTCATCGGCCAGAATTCGTTTTGGATTCTGCAACAGGCGGAATTCAATCCCCTCTTCCTTCGCGTGATGCACTTCTTCGGCACGGGCAGGCATTTCCGCTTCCGTTCTACGGTAAATCAAATAAACCTCTTTGGCTCCAAGACGAACGGCGGTGCGCGCGGCATCCATGGCAACATTACCGCCGCCGAGTACCGCGACCTTTTCAGAGTCAAATATGGGGGTGTAAGCGTTCCCTTTATCATAGGCCCGCATGAGGTTGGAGCGAGTCAGGTATTCATTGGCGGAATAGACGCCAACCAGGTTCTCACCTTCGATGTTCATGAATCGAGGCAACCCAGCACCCGTTCCAATAAAGAGTGCATCGAAACCGTCCTTCTCCAGCAGATCAACGACTTTGCGGGTGCGGCCGATCACAAAATTTTTCTCTAACTTGCAACCCATGGCAACCAACGTATCGATTTCCTGTTGCACGATTTTTTTCGGCAGACGAAATTCGGGAATCCCGTAGATCATTACACCGCCCGGCTTATGGAATGCTTCGAATAGGACCACCTCGTGCCCTTCGCGACGGATGTCGGCAGCGACGGTCAGGCCGGCGGGACCGGTTCCGACGATTCCGACTTTTTTTCCCGTGGCCGTTTTTATTTCCGGCGGATTGATCATGCCGTTTTCACGCTCCCAGTCGGCCACATAGCGTTCGAGGCGGCCAATATTTACGGCCTTGTCGACTGCTTTGAGTGCTTTCCCCACCGTGCAGGGTGCCTGGCACTGCGATTCCTGAGGACATACGCGACCGCAAACCGCCGGAAGCAGACTGCTTACTTTAATGATGTCGATAGCCGTCTTATTTTCACCGTCGGCAATGGCCTGGATAAAGCCGGGAATATCGATCCCGACCGGGCATCCTTTGATGCAGGGCGCACCACTGCATTGGAGACAGCGGTCGGCTTCGAGTTTTGCCTGTTCGGCGGTGTAGCCCAGCGCCACTTCTTCCATATTAGAGCGACGTATGCCGGGGTCCTGAACCGGCATTTCCTGCACGGGTATCGCAATGCGTTCCGGTATGGATAGATTTGCGCTCATCGGGCCTGCTCCAGTCTGCAGATGTGATTCTTTTCCTGCTGCTTGTAAGCTGAAAGCCGGTTGATGAGATTTTCAAAATCAACCTCATGGCCATTAAACTCAGGTCCGTCAACGCAGACAAATTTTGTTTCATTGCCGACGGTTACCCGGCAGCCCCCGCACATGCCGGTACCATCCACCATGATGGCATTCAGCGAAACAACGGTCGGGACATCGACGGGTTGAGTTGCGGCGGAACAAAATTTCATCATCACGGGAGGGCCGATCACGACAGCCAGATCGGGCTTTGTATCCTGACCACAAATTTCCATCAGCGGGTCAGTCACCAGCCCCTTACGCCCGTAAGATCCGTCGTCCGTACAAACGATCAGTTCGTCGGCAATGGCGGCCATTTTCTTTTCCAGAATCAGCAGTTCCTTCGTGCGGGCGCCGAGAATAATGGTTACGTGATTTCCGGCGGCTTTGAGCGCCTTGGCAATCGGGTGTAGCGGCGCGATGCCGATGCCGCCGCCAACACAAACAACCGACCCCAGCTTTTCAATCTGGGTCGGCGCACCGAGTGGACCGACTAACGCCTCAACGGATTGCCCAACCTCAAGCTCCGCCAAAAGCTCGGTTGTTCTGCCAACGGTCTGATAAACGATGGTGATGGAACCTTCGGCGGTATCTGCATCGGCAATGGTAAGCGGGATACGTTCGCCAAAATCCTCATAAACCTGTAGAATAATAAACTGTCCCGGCTGACGTTCCTGCGCAATCAGCGGAGCTTCCAACCGCATAAGAAATACGGTTTCAGATAGCTGTTCTTTGTATAAAACCCTGTTCATGCCCGCCCCCGGTCACTTTATATTTATTGAGAAACTAAGA
This sequence comes from Pontiella sp., assembly GCA_036479375.1. Classification (GTDB taxonomy): domain Bacteria; phylum Verrucomicrobiota; class Kiritimatiellia; order Kiritimatiellales; family Pontiellaceae; genus Pontiella. The sequence goes on from JAZGFK010000008.1 coordinate 18,495, forward strand.
ATCTAGCGACCTAGCACCGCCCATTCAATTTTTTCCCTCACAATACATTAATCTATATTTTATATCGTTAAGAAATGTTTAATTCAATTCTCCAATGAAACCGAGTCCCTTGAGTGTCAGGTTCGGATCGATTGTTGCCGAAACATCCCAGTCCTTGAAGATCCAACCGGCATAGCCACCGGTGCAGCAGACGGGCAGTTGTTTAACGCCGAATTCCTTTTCAAGTGACTGGAGGATTTCGCGCACCATTCCGCGATAACCCAGCCGCGCCCCGATTTGCATGGCCTGCTTGGTATTCCGACCGACCACCGCCTTGGTTTTCGACGGTTCTACGTGAGGAAGCAAAGCGGTCTTTTCAGCAAGGTAATCAAACATGAGCGGAAGGCCGGGACAAATAATGCCGCCAATATAGCCGCGTTTGGCATCGATGATATCGAACGTGAGTGCCGTGCCGAAATCACAAACCACCGAAGGCGTACCCAGCAACTTTGCCGCAGCGACGGCATTGGCCAAACGGTCGGCACCGATTTTCTCCGGTTTGGGATAGTCAACAGGAACGCCCAGTTCAAGCGCATGGCTAACAAACAGCGGAGTTGGTAATCCCGCGCTTTTAACAGCGCGCTTCCAGCGGGCGTTGACGGAAGGAACAACTGACGCAATTACAACGGCATCAACTGGCTTGACCGTAATAAGCGGAACGACCTCTTCAACATCTTTGAAGCGGGATGCACAGCGCCCTACTCCGGATACCTTACCGTTACGGTAATATCCAATCGAGGTACTGGTATTTCCAATATCTATGACAAGCGAGGTCATACGAAGTCGAGCGCGAGGTCAATGGATGGAGCAGAGTGGGTCAATGCACCAACGGAGATGGCATCGACGCCGGTCTGGGCGATGTCGTGAATCGTGTTTAAGTTGATTCCGCCGGACGCTTCTGTTTTGCAAATACCTTTGCAGAGCGCAACGCATTCGCGAAGAACGGGCGGCGGCATATTGTCGAGCAATCCCCAATCGGGTTTAGCAGTCAGCGCTTCTTTGAGTTGGTCAATGGTATCGACCTCAACCTCAATTTTAAGGCCTGGATATTTACTACGTGCTTCTGCAACACACGCGCCGACACCGGTACCGTGCTTTTTTTTCCAGGAAGCCAGATGATTGTCTTTAATGAGCACCGCGTCATAAAGGCCAATGCGATGGTTGGTTCCGCCACCGCACAACACCGCATACTTTTCAAACGCGCGATGCCCTGGCGTCGTTTTACGCGTGTCGAGCAACATGACATCCGGATTTCCGGCAGCCTCAGTATATTGGGCCGTTACGGTGGCTACTCCGCTCATGCGCTGAATAAAATTCAACGCCGTGCGCTCTGCTGTAAGAATGCTCTGGGCGGATCCCTTGATGACGAGCACTACGCTTCCTTTTTCAGTCGCCGCGCCGTCATCCACTTTAATTTCGCAGACCAGCTCGGGGTTTACGCGTTTAAAAACTTCGCTCGCAACGTGTACGCCGGAAAGCCGGCAGGCTTCGCGAGCAACCATGTGCGCTTCCGCATATTCTTCGGGCGGGACGGTTGAATCTGAAGTAACATCCTTGTTGATCGGTCCCAAATCTTCCGCGAGCGCCAATCGAATCAGTTCATTGACTTCCGGCTTTTCAAAAATATTCGGTAGTTCCACGTTTCGTTTCCTCAACTTGTTTTTGTTTCCTTCATAAATCGTTTGCCTGAACCCATCAGGATACTAATGGGTTTTAGTGCATCGATATTCTCGCAGACAATCTTGATGGCGGCCGCAAACGGCACCGAAAGCAGTGCGCCGACCATGCCCCACATCCAACCGAAAAAGACCAGTGAAAGTAGAATAACCACGGGACTGAGATTAAGGCTGTCGCCCATAATTTTCGGTTCGAGCACATTGCCCATCGTCATTTGGATCAGCAGGAGTACGACCGCTGTGATCACCGGAGTCCATATCGAGGGATAGTATTGAACAATAGAGAGCAGGATCGGCGGAATGGAAGCGAGAATGGATCCAATGCTTGGGATAAAGTTAAGGAAGAAAGCCAGCGCTCCCCAAGTGAGGGCAAACTCAACCTTGAGCAAGGTCAGCGTAAGCCAAACCAGAACCCCGGTTGTTCCGCTGATCGCCACTTTTACCACCAGATACTGCCCGATCTGTGATGAGATCGACGTGGTCATTTCCGTGAATGTATCCGCCCGGTCGGAGGGAAAAGCCGCCGCCACCTTGTATTTGAAATAGGGTTTTCCCAGAAGCATGAAGACCAGGAAAATCAAAACCAGCAGAAGCTTACCCAGAAAGTTTCCCATGAAAACGGCAACGGATCCGGACAAAGCCGCCAATTTGGGCCCAAGCTTCTCCATCCAGTTAATATCGGCAAGAAAATCATCAGGAAGATCCAGATTGGCCGTTACATCGTTATAAATCGTATTTAACTGGGTGATGTATTTCGGCGATTCCGCCAGTACGGCGCGCACCCGTCCGCCCAGAAAAACTCCACAGAAATAGCAAACAAACAACACCAGCAGCAACACAACGAATACGGAAAGCCCTAGCGGGATTTTTTTGTGTACCAGATAATTTACGACCGGCCCGCAGATATACGACAACAACCACGCAATCATCAGCGGAAGTACGACGTTGTATGCAACCTTGAACGCGGCCGCCATAACAAATAATAGCAGCATGCTCAGCAAGCCGATTATTAAATTGGTCCGTTTCATTAAAACCCCCTGTTGGAACTGGGTGTAGTGATAAACCACATTTCCATTGAATGGAAGTAACGAGTAATGCGTAATTCAATACATGATGAGTCACGCATCAATCGTCAAATTCAAAATGTGCTCATCCCCGTTATTTCCATCAACGATGCGCGCAGGCGGCGGCGTAAAGACGGGTCTTCATACGTTTTGTACTCAACGGTATAACTCCGGCCTTCCGGATTGCTCCACCATCGGTCGAATACGTTTCGAGCCCGCTGCATGGTTACATCGTCATTCGGAGCCGTGAACGCCAGATCGCACTCCCCATTAAAGTTATCCAGGTTGCGGCGGGTAAAATTGCACGACCCCAGCAATAGTGTGGCCGTTGCGTCGGCATGCTCGACATACAACATCTTCACATGACACTGCTCGCCATGCGTATTTGCCCACCGTAATGAAATGTTGGATTGAACCAGCGCATAGGCTGATTGGCGGTTTGGAATTCCGTTCTTGATGCGTCCAAAAGCATCCTTCGCCGGATCGAGAATCACCCTGATCTTGCAGCCGCGTTTCTGGGCGGCAATAAAGGCGCGAATCACATCATTATCAGCCAGATAGAACATCGACAGGTCAATGCGCGCTCCGGGCTCCGCATTGGCCAGCAGGCTCAATACCTTTTCTTTAATCCTGATTTCGGTCAGCAGTTCAAGGCGATTTCCATTTGAAGACGTGTCGTCTTCGTCGACCATCGATAACGAGGACACGGTTCCTGAAGCACCAGACATCCTCAGAATCGCCGACTCTGCTTCGCAAGCCATAGCCATCCCCGCCCCATCAACCCGTAGCGCCACATTCCAGTGTGCACTGCTACCGCTGTGCGGATTCCCGCTGGTCACCAGCAATGATTTTTCAGTGACGATTACTTTTCGGTGATTCGCTTTAAAGTTGAGCAACGTCAGCATGCTACGCACTGAAATACGCCCTTCGCCCATTGGATTTGGTATAGCGTTTCCAGGACCAACGCCCCATCCTTTGACAAAAAGCCTCCAAGGCTTAGAACAAATCGGATTGCTGTCCCGCAATGTATCCAAATCGCTCCAAACGACCTGCACCCCGGCATCCTTCATTGCATTAAACTGGGGTGATTCGATCGATTCATACACCGTATTGACCGGATCCGTGATGAAAATAATTTCAACTTCAGGATTCGATTTTCGTTTCGCAACCAGCTTGTCCGCCAGTTCCTGACTCAAATGCCGCATCCCCGAACCGGGCTGAAAAAGAAACTGATTCACGAGAAAAAAGTCCAGCAGGATGAACCGCTCCGCCTCGTCGATCACATCAAAGACCGAATCGAAAATTTCCTGCTTAATGTGTCGGGTTCCCTCAGCATCCGTCCATGTTTCATCGACCAATAGCTTAACCCGCTCCGCTTTAGTCTCCGCTGAAAATGCCAGTCCCAGTTCCTCCGGGCTTTTTGAACAGCCGGTAAACAAGGTCGTCGCTAGAAAAAGAGAAGTCATCACAACCAATACGCGCATGCGTTAGCTCCTTAAATTTCAATCAGCCTAATCGGTTTGCAAAGCGGTGGAAAACAAAAAAGGGGCCCTCCGGATAAACCGGAAGGCCCCTGGGGTGGGGTGTTAACTAACCAGGGGAAGTTAGATCTTACCTACGAGGTCAAGACCAGGTGTCAGTGTGTCAGCACCTGGAGTCCAGTTTGCTGGGCAAACCTGATCGCCGAACTCGCGTACAAATTTTGCGGCGTTGAGCTTACGGAGAGTTTCCGCTGCGCTACGACCAATACCGAGGTCGTGAATTTCAGCCGTTTTTAGAACACCATCCGGATCGATGATGAAGGTTCCGCGAAGTGCCAGACCTTCTTCTTCGATGTAAACATCAAACAACTGGCTGACTTCGCCCGTCGGGTCTGCACCCATCAGGTAGTCAACTTTGCCGATTGCGTCGGACGTGTCGTGCCATGCTTTATGACAAAATGCGGTATCAGTGCTTACACTGATAACTTCAGCGTCAGCAGCCTGGAACTGTGGATACAGAGCAGCAACATCTTCCAGCTCAGTTGGGCATACAAACGTGAAATCGGCCGGGTAGAATACGAGAACAACCCATTTTCCTTTGAAATCAGAAAGCTTGATGTCTTTAATTTCATCATTCTGAAAAGCCTTCAGGCCGAATTCAGGTACGGGCTGACCTACTTTTACGATCTCAAAATCAAATTCATCTAGTTCAAAATTATCCATTTTTTCTCCTTAAGTTTTTAAAAATAATCCCCTAGCGAGCGAATACAGTACCATTACCGTCCGAGTTGTAAACCCGAATTGAGATACTTTTTTCTGATTTTATACATTGCCGGTTTGATACCGACTTCAGTTTGGAGTTAGGTTTTGGAGACTGGGGACGGAAGTCACCAGCGCTCTGTGTTGTCCTTGCGGCTGAAGGGCCTTGCCGGGATAGGCCGAGACGGAGCCCAGCCCTCCAGATGAACTATCGAATGTGCCGATTCTAAACTGAAGGTGGTATTAATGGTTGGCAACGAGGACAAAAAGTGGTTCCCCGTTGGGCAACGACGGTCTTCTCAAGAGCTGTTTTGCATTTTTTGCAGGGCTGTCCGCCTCGCCCATAGGCCTTTACTTCTTCGCGATGGCCGCCCGACTCCCCTTCCACATCGCGATAATTAGTTTTACCATCTCCCAACGAAGTACCACGATTTTTTACACCTACAGTCAGTACATGCCTGATCGCCCTAAACAGCTTCGCCAACTCGGCATCGCTCAGCGAATCCGATAACCGTTCAGGATGAATCTTTGATTCCCACATGGCTTCATCGGCATAAATATTTCCCAATCCGGCAACAATCCCCTGATCCAGAATAAGGGGTTTGATCATCCGATGCCGTTTCTTCATGGCCTCGGAGAAATATTTCAAGGTGAATTGGCGGGTCAGTGCATCCGGCCCGAGCTTCGAAAGAATCACCTGAGGATCATCCACCAGCTTCCACCGACCAAACTTGCGCGTATCGCGATAAAACAGTGTCAGTCCATCCGACAGTTTCACCACAATCCGGTCGTGAGTCCCCTTCTCCAAGGCGAAGGAACCGGCCATTCGCAGATGAATCATTAAGGTTTGCCCCGAGCTCAACGAAAACAGCAACCACTTGCCGACCCGCGAAATTTCATTGATGGTTGTACCGCACACCTGTGTTGAAAACTGAGCAGTGGAAAGCGGCTCCACCGTCGGGGCCCAGTTGATCTTAACAGAAAGGATTTCCCGCCCCTCAACACCCCGCGCCCGCAGCTGCCGCGCAATCGTTTCAACTTCTGGTAACTCAGGCATCGCTTATCCCAAAGGGGTTAATAATTTTCAGGTCAGAAAACGCATTTAGTACTTCGGCCTCGTTTTCCTCGAGGAAGAGCAGCTTAATGTTGGGTCCGGCGTCGATCGTTAAATAAACCTCAAGTCCTTCGGCGCGGACGCGGTGCACTTTGTGGATCTGCTCGATGGTTTCGGGCTGAAGGTAGATGAGCGGCGGCCAGGCGGACATCATAGTGGCATGCATGGAGAGCGCGTTGCGTTCGGCGGTTTGCCCCAGCACCGTAAAATCCTGCACTTCGATGGCACGACGTATAATGTCGATATCGGCATTCGCCTGCTCCGGCCAGCTTTTGTAGAGTTCGGAGGTTTCGACCGTACGGTTCATGCCGTCGCGCGACCCGACGGGTTTCTTTGCAGCGCATAACTCCAGAATACCGATCCGAAATTCCGGCCATTCGTTCGGGAGTTTTTCGCTAAAGGAATCCGTACCATCCGAATTGCTTCCGGCGTGCCACTGCACAAAACCGTCATAAACCGAACGGGAAGCACTGCCACTGCCGAGCCGGGCCAGCATGGAGAGTTTCTTTTTATCCAGCCCCCATCCCGCCAAATCATCGAGCGCCATGATTAGTGCGGCAAAACCGGAAGCGGACGAAGCCAGTCCGGCAGCCGTTGGAATATTATTTTCCGTCCGCACTTCGAAAGCGGCGTTTCCAACCATTGGTCGGAACAAATCGAGGAACTCGGAGATGCGTTGGGCGAAGGAGGAGTCGGGTGCTTGGAGTGCCCCGTTTAAATAGATGAGATCTTTGCGACTGGAAAGCGACGGGGTCGTCGCTTCTACAAAGTCGACATCTTTCGTAGACGCAACGTCTTCGTCGTGTATCCGCAACTCGGTTTTTGTTCCCAGTTTACCGAGCGAAACGGAAAGGCTGGAATTGATGGGAAGATTCAATGCGGGGTCGCGTTTCCCCCAGTATTTACTCAGGGCTATATTGGATGGAGCAAAGGCCGAACCCTGTTCCTTAAGATTGGTTTCAGCACCGAAGAGGATGTTTTTCACAAATTGGTGTTGTATGTCGTGCATGAATTCCTTGTGATGACGTGCTTTTAGGAATTGGTACATTTTCATATGAAGAAAAGCAACGTCACAGTCATCGCCGCCGCCCTTATTGTCGTCCATGTTTTGGTCTTTTTTATCTTTATCGGAGCCAAGGGCGATAAAAAGGAACGAGCCTCAAAGCCCGTCGCTACCTCACTTGCGCCTACCTCAAGCGCACCCCGCTCCATCCCCGACTTTGAGGTACCTGAACTCAAGATGCCGGAACCGGCCCCGGTTCATACCCAAGTTATACCGGTGGAAGTAGTTGAAATGGCACCTGCAAAGGTGCGCGAATCAATCGCCACACCTGGTAGTCGCGAGGGTTATGTGCGCTCCGACCGACCGAACCGCCGCACACGGCAGGTTTTTGCTGAACTTAAGAACGATCCTTATCAGAGCGCCATTGTAGTGGATGCCCGTACCGGTAAAATTCTCTACGAAAACCGGGCTGCGGTTTACTCCTATCCGGCAAGCATCACCAAGTTGATGACCATGTTGATCGTTCTGGAACAGATTGATACCGGTGTCATCAGCCTGAACGACAAGGTAGCCATCACGAAGGCCGTTGCGGGAATTGGCGGATCTGGAGTTTATCTCGACGTCCGTGAGTCCGGAGTCTTCACCGTCCAGGATATGCTCGAAGCGCTTATGATTCATTCGGCCAACGATGCCGCAGCCGCTCTTGCCATCCATGTTGCCGGAACCGTCGACTCGTTTGTCGACATGATGAATCAGAAGGCCCGTGAGCTGGGCATGAACTCAACCACCTATCACTCTCCGCATGGATTGCCGCCTGGCGGAGGCAAACAGCCGGACATCAGTACCGCTTACGACGTAGCTATTTTGAGTTTGGCGGCTTTGCGCCACCCGGAAACACTGCACTACTCTAGCATCAAGCTGGCCTACCTCCCTCTATCCTCGATCCGTAAAGAAAAGTTTATGCTGGCGAACCGAAATGCGCTGGTTGGTAAAGCGCCGTATCAGGGATGCGACGGACTGAAAACCGGGTATCACGGCATTGGCGGTTCATCACTGACTGCCACCGCGGAACGCGGTGGAAAGCGAATCATTGCAGTTGCCCTGGGTTGCCCGGATAAAAATGTGCGTGACGTTGAAATCCGGAAGCTTCTCGATAAAGGATTCCAAGTACTGGCGCGCTAAAAAAAGCCGCGCGGATAATTCCGGGCGGCTTTGTTATAGAATCAGGGCAGCTCTTATTCCGTAGTAGAATCCTTATTTTCCTCCAGTGGAACATCGGTCTGCGTTGGTTTGTCGGCCTGTAATTTTCCAAGAAACTCAGGAAGATCGAGGCCGACTTGTTTGGCCAGATCATGCATTGGAGGCAATGCCCCCAATAACCGACCGCCCAGACCGGAGAGACCGCCACCTTCTTTTCCACCGCCATCCCAGACAATGATCTTTTCGATTGGCAGATCCTGAATGGCCTGCGCCTGAACCGCTGCAATTTTTTCGAGCTTTTCGATCAGCAGCAGCGAAGCCACGTCATTCACCGAATCGCAAGCCCCGACCAGCGCTTCATAACCTTTGGCTTTACCATCGAGAATTGCTTTCACACCGGATCCTTCTGCGGTCATCTTCGCCAAAGCCCCTTCCGCCTCACCTTCTGCAATCCGAATCGAGCTTTCCTTCTTACCCTGTGCCGAAATGATCAACTGCTGCTGCTCACCTTCCGCCGAAATAATCACCTGTTGCTTGCTCGCTTCGGCATCAATGATCGTTTGAGCCTTTTTCGCCTCGGCCGCGATAATGATCTGCTCCTTGTCGGCCTCGGCGGGCACGACGATGGTTGCATTCAGACGTGCTGATTCACGTTCGGCACGGGCTTCTTCCGCCCTCTTCTCGGCAATTTCCTGCGCAACACGAATGGCACCATCGGCATCTTTTGTCGCGCATTCGGATCGGTTACGAGCTTCCTGCTCGGCTACCTTCTGGTTGGCTTCGTAGGAAGCTTTCTTGGCGCGGGCTTCGGTTTCTCCGAGTGCGGCCTGAGCATCGAGGCCAGCGGACTGGGAGCGGCGGTCGCGATCAGCTGATGCTTCCCCAATTTCCGCTTCGGCGATGGCGGCGGCCACGGCAATACGTTTATCGCGCTCCCTTACAGCGACCCCGGTTTGACCTAGTTTTTCCTGTTCGGCGACATCGACCAGTGCCTGATTAATGGCTTCGGCGGCGGCACGGCGCCCGAGGGCAACGATATAACCCGACTCGTCTTCAATATCACGAATGTTGACGTTGATCAGGTAGAGGCCAATCTTTTCCAGCTCGCCGGAAACCGCGTCGTTCACCTTGGCAAGAAAGGCCTGGCGGTCGCTGTTGATCTCTTCGATCTGCATGGTGGCAATCACGGCACGCATCTGGCCGAGAATGATGTCCTGTGCCTGGTCTTCGATTTCCTTGCGGGTCAATCCGAGCAATCGAACGGCCGCGTTCTGCATAACCCCTTTGGTATTAGAGATAGCCGCCGTGACGGTTGTGGGAACGGTTACGCGGATGTTTTCCTGCGAGAGCGCATTTTTCAGGTCAATTGGCACCACGAAGGGTTCGAGATCAAGATAGGCAAAGTCCTGAATCAAGGGCCATACAAACGCCGCACCTCCATGAATACATTTTGCCGCACCACTGCTGGTTTTACCGTAGATCACCAAAATCCTATTTGACGGACAGCGCCGATAGCGACTCACAAATGCTAAAAACGTCCCTATGATCGCGATTGCGATAATGATAATCAGTATTAATCCTGTCATTCTGAATCTCCTGTTTCCGTTAGCTTTTTAACCGCTACCAATGTTTGACTAATTACTTGCACAACCTGCACCTGCGTTCCTACCGGCATAGCTTCTCCGTCCACACTCTTTGCTTTCACATGTTCCGGCACCCCGTTAACGGTGGTCTTGATTTCGCCATATCCCTCTTCAGGAATATTTAGATAAACCACGCCGGTCTGCCCTTTGCTTGCCGTCATATCCTTGGTTCCGGTTTCCGAGAGTTTTCCCATAACGTAGAAAATCGCCGCAATGGCCAGCATCCCTGCCAATCCCCAGATACATGAAATACCCATGGCTTTAACGACCTCAACGCCATCGGTGGTGTAAAGCGCAGAGCCCCATGAGAAGAGCGTGAAAAACGTGATGATGGAACGCAGGCTGAGTATTTTGAATGCCTCGGATGACTCAACCACATCATCGAAGTCGATATCGGCGGGTGCATCCATGTCTCCGATATCCGCATCGCCGACATCCGCATCACCATCAAGCCCGAGAAAGGCCCCGATAATCTGCCACAGAAAGAACACACTGAAAAACGCGGCCATTCCGTAAAAAAACTGCGTGATTCCCGCTAAATTATTCCACCACTCATTCATGGTATTCCCCTTCCTTTAGTCGTCGTAGGATCCTCTTTCACACGAACTTACAAAGCTCTCGGCGGAGGATTTAAGCGCCTCCCATTCCTTCCGTATTTTTTCCGCTTCCTGCAGATCAATTTTTCCGTCGTTGTCGATGCTTTCCGTCAACACATCCAGCAGGTCCGAAAACTCGCGAACGATGCGGCGCGTCATATGCAACAGAGGGATGGCCTCAATGTCCTGTAAAGGCGCGTTGGGCACAAAATACCCATCGGCTTGCTGACAAAGCCATCGAACCGGACCGGTATCGCCCGTCAGTTCGTGCACTTTGGCCAGCCGATCAAGCGGATTGTCAGCGCCACTGGCATTTTCAGCATCCGAGGGTTGGCACCATTTATAGATGAGTGATGTTGAGAGACCCAGGTCGGATGCTACGGATTTGACGCCGAGGTCGCTAACCGATTTTTTGAGTACTTCATGTGAATTCATTTTCATTCCCCCTGCAATTGGACACACCCTAACCAAACCGTCGTCGATTGCTCTATTACAACTCCACTTGATTTCTGTAATGGCACACAAGAACACAGCAATACATTATGAAAAATGGACAGTATAAAAAAACATTGATAGTCTGTCTATCAGCAACGTTTACAATAACCTTAACCTAGGGGAACGATATGGATTGTCCAAAATGTAAGAACGAAATGAGACCCAATCAATACAAGGGTGTAGAGTATGACCAATGCTCAGAATGTAAAGGCTTGTGGTTCGATGCTCTCGAGGCCGAAGAATTGGTTGAAGTCAAAGATGCTGCTCAGATTGATACCGGCGATGCAAAAGCGGGTGCTAAATTGAATAAGAAATGGGAGGTCAAGTGTCCGAAATGCAGCATTCCAATGATGCCGGTGCATGATTTAGAACAACCGCATATCCAGCTCGAAGCCTGTGCCCAATGCCACGGAACGTTCTTTGATGCCGGCGAATTCAAGGATTTCTGCGAGGAAACCTTCATGGACCGCATAAAAGACAAATTCGCCCGCAAGCGCTGATCCATTTTCAAAGCCAACTCATTATCAGCCATTGGAAACACGATTTTCCAATGGCTGGAACTGTTTCCTGCGAAGGCCAAATCTCACCCCCTCGTGCTTGACCTGCGGAGGCTTCGTGCGTATGGTCACCGCCTTTTATCCAAAAAATAGGTAACTACAGGAGTTCAAGGATTTATGAAGGTTTCAGTAAAGGATGCAGGCGCTTGCCGCAAGACGATGACGATCGAAATTCCAGCTGATAAAATCAGCGAAGAGCGTAAGGATACGCTGAAGGCGTACATCAAATACGCAGACATTCCCGGTTTCCGCAAAGGCAAGGCGCCCAAACATGTTGTGGCGTCGAAATATGCTAAAGAAATCAATCAGGAGCTTCAGGAGCGCGTATTACCTAAATACTACCACGAAGCGTTGCACGATTCAGACCTCAAGGTGGTTAACGTCGTTGACGCTACCGAAGTGGAAATCACGGAAGATGCACCGGTTACATTCCATGTAACTGTTGATGTTGAACCTGAGTTCAAGCTTCCAAAATATGCCGATATTCCCGTTAAGGAAGAAAAGGCTGAAGTTACCGACGAGCAGGTTCAGGAGCGGATTGACGGCATCCTTAATCAACGCGCCAACTACGAAGAAGTTGAGGGCAAAGCTATTGAAGCCGGCGACATGGGCCAGCTGACCTACGAAGCCTCCATTGACGGCGCACCACTGGAAGACTCCGTTCCGGAAGCGAAGGGAATTGGTTCCGGCGAAGGCTATTGGGTTTCCGCAGATGAACACGCTTTCATTCCAACTATGGGCGAAGCCATTGTTGGCCTGAACGTGGGTGACAAAAAGGAAGTTCACGTTGAGTTCCCCGAAACCTTTATGGTGAAAGAACTGGCCGGCGTTAAGACCACTTACAACGTTGAAGTGACTGGCGTACGTGTTCGCGCCCTACCTGAGCTCGACGAAGCCTTCCTGGCCAGTCTTCAGGTTGAATCTGAAGAAGTACTTCGCTCCAACATCCGCGAGCAGCTCGAAGCACAAGCCGAAAACCATGCACTCGGTCACAAACACGAGCAGATTGTGAAGTTTCTCGTTAAGAAGACCAAACTTGATGTTCCGGATAGCGTTGTTCAGCAGCAAACGCGCAACATTATGTATGACATTATGAATCAGCGCATGCAAATGGGTGCAACGCAGGAACAGATCGGCGAACAACAGGAAGAAATCGCTAAAGAAGCCCAGGTAAAATCCCTTGAAAACGTGAAGTTACGCTACATTGGCCTCGGAATTGCTAATGAACTGAAGTTCGACGCCAGTGAAGTAGAGATCGAAGAAGAAATCGCGACGATGGCTATCCGCCAGCGCAAAGATGCGCAGGCGCTCCGTAAGGAGATGGAGGAAAATGACTCCCTGGACAGCGTAGGCGAACAGATCCGCTTCAACAAGGCACTCGATTACATGGTCGAAAACGCGAAGATCAAGTAGTTCGGAATGGATAAAAGGAAGGATGGATGATAGGTTTTCCGTGAGGTCTGAAAGGATTATGCGGAACCTACTCCACTCTTCCTGACTTTCCATCTATACAATTTAACGGAGTTTGAAATGAACGAAAGGGCAAACATGCTGATACCGATGGTTGTTGAACAAACCGGTCGAGGAGAGCGCTCGTACGATATCTATTCCCGCCTGCTCAAGGAACGGATCATCTTTCTCGGAACAGCCATCGACGACAATGTGGCCAACCTGATGATCGCCCAGTTGTTATTTCTGCAGAGCGAAGATCCTGACAAGGACATTAGTATCTACATCAACTCCCCCGGCGGCGTAGTCACTGCTGGATTGGCCATCTACGACACGATGCAGTTCCTGAAATGCGACATCACGACCTACTGCGTTGGACAGGCTGCCAGCATGGGAGCTGTTCTTCTGGCTGCCGGCGCGGAAGGCAAGCGCTATGCCCTGCCGAATGCCCGCATCATGATTCACCAGCCACTCGGCGGTGCGCAGGGTCAGGCAACTGATATCCAGATTCAGGCCGCTGAGATCCAGCGCATCAAACAGATCTTAAATGGCATTCTGTCCAGCCACTCTGGTCGAAGCATTGAAGAGCTGGAACGCGATACTGATCGCGATAACTTTATGTCGGCAGAACAGGCAGCGGAATATGGTCTGATCGACGAAGTGGTTTCCCACGCAAAATAATTTGAGGCTGTCCCATGTCGGATAAAAAAACTACACCCGAATGTTCTTTCTGCGGGAAGACCGAAAAAGAAGTTAAACGACTCATTGCCGGCCCCGGCGTTTTCATCTGCGATGAATGCGTTGGCCTATGCGATGCCCTGCTGGGTCATCAGTCAGCGGATCACGAGGATGATCCGCAGACCTCCCAGGAAATCGGTGTACTTGCTCCCCATGAGATCAAAGCCAAGCTCGATGAATATGTAATCGGCCAGCTTCAGTCTAAAAAGGTGCTCTCCGTAGCGGTACATAACCACTACAAACGCATGTTTGCCAAACTGGATGAAGACGGCATTGAAATCGACAAAAGCAACGTCATGCTGATTGGTCCGACCGGAAGCGGAAAAACACTGTTGGCCAAAACACTGGCTCGTTCGCTGAACGTACCTTACGCCATCACCGATGCCACCACCGTTACCGAAGCGGGTTACGTTGGGGAAGATGTTGAAAACATTCTGCTACAGTTGCTCCAGGCCGCAGACTACGATGTGGAGCGTGCGCAGCGCGGCATCATCTACATTGATGAAATCGATAAAATCGGACGCCGCACAGATAACGCCTCGCTCACCCGCGATGTATCAGGTGAAGGCGTTCAGCAGGCGCTGCTGAAGATTATCGAAGGCACGATTGCCCGCGTTCCGCCGAAAGGTGGCCGGAAGCATCCGCAGCAGGAATATCTGGAAATCGACACCTCCAACATTCTCTTTATTTGTGGCGGCGCATTTGTTGGAATTGAAGACATCATCAAACAACGCGTCGATAAGAAATCGATCGGCTTCGCTTCACCGGATAAATCGGAAGCAGAACGCTCTCCTAACTTTGTCACCATGAACGTCGAGTCCGAAGATTTGCTTCGATTCGGTCTGATTCCCGAATTCATCGGTCGACTTCCGGTGGTCACCATGCTTCAAGAACTGACCGAAGTTGAACTCGTGCATATTTTGACGGAACCGAAAAACGCGATGGTCAAGCAGTACAAAAAACTGCTCGCCATGGACGACGTTGAGCTCGAGTTCGAGCCTGACGCTCTGACTGCGCTTGCGGCCATGGCCATCAAACGCAAAACCGGGGCCCGCGGGCTACGCGCCATCATTGAGCACCTGATGCTCGACGTGATGTATGAAACACCCATGCGCGACGATATCACGCACTGCACCATCACGCGTGATATGGTTGAGCACGGTCTCCATCCCCTCGCCGGCCTCAAAGTCGTCGATTCAGATGACGAGCAGAAAAAATCGGCCTAATAGTGCATCAACACTTCAACTGATTGAAAGCCTCGGGAAACCGGGGTTTTTTCCGTTTAAACGGTGAGGTTCTCAGCGGTGATGTACTGTACCTTGCAGGGACATTCAGATTAACACCAAAAACGGTTCGAAACTTTTTTACAACGTTGTTGCACGAAACCGATATCGCTTTTTCCGAAAAAGGTACCCACTGAAGAACTTCTCAATCGTTTTTTTGGTTTAAGGTCTGGTTTAATCCCGTGACGATGTTCTTTACAGTTCAGGTCACTGGTGTCCGGTAAACATTTGAAATCATAGACGACCCGGAAAAACTCCTGCATATTGTGTTTCACCACAAAGCACGATAAACAAGGAGCTTCCGAGTCATGGGATACCAGCCTACGATTTTTAATCAGTTGTTCAATTTCAT
>JAZGFK010000009.1:0-15370 GCA_036479375.1 Pontiella sp.
ATGATCTACCACCTGCTACTCGCCTACATCAAATTCATGAGCAAATCTCCGCTCAGCCTGACCAACTTCGCCCGCCGGGTAAAAGAAGGGATAATGATGCAGATGGACCTGCTCGAACTGCTTTGCCTGGCCGAATCTAAGCGGGGAAAACCACCAGATGGACAGGGCCTCGATCAGATGGTATTCATCCTATGAAATGTTTACCGGAGAGTAGTGGCTTCGATTGAATCATTCGCGGTTAATAGGGTTTCGTGTCTCGGTTGGGCAAATTGATCAATTTGACGTGCCTGCCTGCTTGTCAATGATAGGGGCAGTCGCTACATTCTCCGCTTTCCATCGCGAAATAGGTATCGAGAGGTCAACTATGTTTTCAGAGATTTCCAGTAAAGTCAGTTTTCCCCAGATGGAAGAAGAGGTTGTCAAGCTTTGGCAGGAGCAGGATACCTTTAAAAAATCGCTGGATATGCGTAAAGACGGCAAGGAATTTGTTTTTTATGACGGTCCGCCGTTTGCAACCGGGCTTCCGCATTATGGTCATTTACTCGCCGGAACCATTAAAGATATTATCCCGCGTTATCAGGCTATGCGGGGACATTATGTCTCACGTCGTTTTGGTTGGGACTGCCACGGATTACCGATTGAGGCGCTGGCGCAAGAAGCGTTGGGCCTTGCCGGAGCACCGGCCATTCAAGAGGCCGGGGTGGGTGTTTTTAATGAACAATGCCGCTCGATGGTTAGCACCTATGTGGAAGAATGGGAAAAAACCGTAACTCGTATGGGGCGTTGGGTCGATTTTGAAAACGACTACAAAACCATGGATACGCCGTTCATGGAAACCATCTGGTGGGTGTTTTCGCAGCTATGGAATCAGGACCGGATTTATAAAGCGCACCGGATCATGCCTTACAGCTATAAATTGAACACGCCGCTTTCCAATTTTGAGGCGGGGCGTAATTACCAGGATGTGCAGGATCCCGCCATCACGGTTCGCGTTCGGTTGATCGATTTTGAATTCGAACATGCCAGCGCCCTGATTTGGACAACCACTCCGTGGACGCTGCCTTCCAACCTGGCCATTTGTGCCGGTTCTGAGATTGACTATGTTGCGCTTAAGGACAAAGAAACCCACGAAATCTTTATTTTGGCGCAGGCGCGTATTACCGCGTATTATAAAACGGAAGAGGAATACGAAATCCTTAAATCCTATAAGGGTTCGGAACTCAAAGGGCTGAAGTACGAGCCCATTTTTGACTTTTTTGAAGATAATCCCCATTCCTTCCAGATTCTGAACGACGATTTTGTTTCAACGGAAGATGGTACCGGTATTGTGCATATGGCCCCGGCCTATGGCGAAGACGACTATCGAATCTGCCGGGAAGTCGGCATTCCATTGGTTGACCCGCTCGACGAGGATTGTGTATTCACGGCTAAGGTTCCGGACTATGCCGGCCAGTTTTGTAAAGATGCCGACAAAGCAATTATCAAGGCGCTGAAACATGGTGGGAAACTGATCCATCAGTCGACCATTCAGCATAGCTATCCCTTCTGTGAACGTACGGACACTCCACTGATCTATCGTGCGATTGATGCGTGGTATGTCCGGGTTGAGGATTTGCGCGAGCGCATGCTTAAAAATAATGCGGAGGTGCATTGGACACCGGACTATGTCGGCGAAAAGCGCTTTGCCAACTGGCTGGCCGATGCCAAGGACTGGAACATTAGCCGCAACCGTTTTTGGGGATCGTGTATTCCGGTCTGGGTGAATGTCGACGATAAATCCGATATGATCTGCGTGTCCTCCATTCAGGAACTGGAAGATCTTTCCGGCCAGAAAGTGGATGACCTGCACAAGCACTACGTTGATGAAATCATCATTGAAAAAGACGGAAAAACCTACAAACGTACCCCCGAGGTGCTGGATTGCTGGTTTGAATCCGGTTCCATGCCCTATGCGCAGAATCATTATCCCTTTGAAAACAAGGAACACTTCGAGGCCAACTTTCCGGCTGACTTTATTGCCGAAGGGCTCGATCAAACGCGCGGTTGGTTCTATACGCTGATGGTGCTGTCGACGGCACTATTCGACAAACCGGCTTTTAAAAACGTGGTGGTGAACGGAATGGTGCTGGCCGAAGATGGCCTGAAAATGAGCAAACGGCTCAAAAATTATCCCGATCCAAACCTGGTTATTGATAAATACGGCGCGGATGCACTGCGTCTTTACATGATTTATTCGCCCGTTGTACGAGCGGAATCGTTGCGTCTTTCGGAAGAGGGCGTAAAGCACTCGCTCCGCCATTTGCTATTGCCTTGGTGGAATGCGTACAGCTTTTTTGTAACCTACGCCAATGTCGATAACTGGACGCCCGAGCAATCCGTTCCTGAGCGCGATAATCTGATGGATCGGTGGATTCAAAGTTCACTGGCGCGACTGGAGCAACAGGTTACTGAAGCCATGGACAGCTATGATCTACAAGCGGCCGTTCGCCCGTTTGTTGCATTCATTGAAGATTTAACAAACTGGTATATCCGTCGTTCCCGCCGCCGTTTCTGGAAATCGGAAGATGATGGCGACAAGATGCAGGCCTATTCCACGCTATACGATGTGCTGTTGGGGCTTTCCAAAATCGCCGCGCCATTTACGCCGTTTATTTCAGAAACCATTTACCAAAACCTTAAAACGGACGACATGCCGGAATCGGTCCACCTGTGTGATTTCCCGACCGCCGCCGATGCCCAGCGCGATGAAGTGCTTGAAGGACAAATGGCCGTGGTGATGAGTGCGGTGGAGCAGGGTCGTACGCTCCGTGCTGAATACAAACTGAAAAACCGCCAGCCGCTTGCGAAAATGTTTGTCGTTTGTGAAGACACCAAACTGCTGGCAAACATCCAGTCCCTGGAAAGTCTGATCTCCGACGAACTCAATATCCGCGTGGTCGAGTTTTCAACTGATTCGTCTGAATTGGTAACCGTTCAGGCTAAACCCAACTTTAAACAGCTGGGTCCGAAATTGGGGCCGCTGATGAAAAAAGCCGTGCCATTGATTAACAGCCTGACCGACGAGCAAATAGCAGCCATTTCCGGTGGCGAAACCGTTTCGGTTGAGCTTGAAGGGAAAGTGATTGAGCTCACTTCCGCCGACATCGAAGTGGTGCGCAATCCTAAAGAAGGTATGGCGGTAAGCGCCGAAGGCTCACTCGTGGTTGGTCTCGATACGCAGCTCAATGACGATCTCCTGACGGAGGGTCTGGCCCGCGAATTTGTGAACAAGATCCAGAGCATGCGCAAAGAGATGGATCTGAAGGTGACCCAGCGCATCCGAATTGGTTTCAGTGGCAATGATGTTGTTGGCACGGCGGTTGCTAAATATCTTGATTATATTGTAACAGAAACGCTTGCGCTTTCTTGTGAGCGGCAAGAAACAGATGGTATAAAAGGAACCGAATGGGATTTGAACGGACACGCTTGTTTCCTGTCTGTAACTACCGATTATTAATAGGCTGATATGTTGGTTGACAGGGCAAGGGGTAGATGCTAAATACCCAACCCTTTAAGCCGGTTTGGCACCCAATTTTGACTGGAGAACACTCACGAATGGCAACGAAAAAAACAGCTTCAAAGAAGGCCCCCGCAAAAAAAGCGGTCGCAAAGAAAACAGCTACAGAGCAGGCTCCAGCAAAGAAAACAGCTGCTAAGAAGGCGTCGACCACTCCCGTTACAATGACTACTGGCGGGCCGCTCAGTGGGAAAATAGGACGCAACAAATACTTTACCGCCAAACAACTGAGGACACAGCTTAGCCGTCTGCTGGAACTCCGCGAACGAGTGACGGGTGAAATTCTTTCCGTCAACCGAGATTCACTTAGCCAGAATGACCGGGATCCTTCGCTTTCAGACCAGGGTACCGATACGTTCGATCGCGAATTTGCACTCAATCAGCTCAGTAGTGAGCAGGACGTTCTTTTCGAAATCGACGAAGCAATCCGTCGCGTTGAAAATGGAAAATACGGGATCTGCGAAATGACTGAAGTTCCGATTAATATTGAGCGTCTTGAAGCACTTCCTTATGTGCGCCATTCCGTTAAGGCGCAGTCGGAAATCGAAAAAGGACATACGACCTATCGTCCGTTCGGTTCCAGCATGCACGGCATGTAATCTGCCCGGAGGGCTCGTGTGTTAGTACTCTTGATTGGTTTGGCCATTCTATTTTTGGATCAGCTAACCAAGCAGGCTATACGCTTAAACTTAGTCTACGGCGAATCCCTACCGGTCATGGATGGATTCTTTAACCTCGTTTATGTCCGCAACGACGGCGCCGCCTGGAATATACTCAGCGGCCACGGTATCATTCTGATCCTCATCTCGTTTTCCGTTCTCGTTCTGCTTGTGGTGTATCGCCGATCCTTCCTTCAGGAACAGTTTTCGCACAAGATTCTTCTCGGCCTGATGATCGGCGGGATTTCCGGAAACCTGATCGACCGCATCCGCTTTGGCTGGGTAACCGACTTTCTTGATTTCGAATTTGGTGCCTATCACTATCCATCATTCAATATTGCCGATTCCGCGATCTGCATTGCGGTTGTCCTGTATATCGTGACGAACGTATTGGCTGACCTGGAAAAGAAAAAAAAGCCGGAGTCAGAATGACCGCATCGGCCAACTTTCTGGTCGGAACAACGGCATCCGGAAAAAGCGCAGTGGCCCAATACATTGCCGAACGGGAAGGGCAGCTGATTGTCTCCGCCGACTCAATGAATCTTTATCGTGGTATGGATATCGGAACGGCCAAACCGACCCTTGTTGAACGAAATCGTGCCGACTTTGCCGGCTTCGATCTTGCAGAACCCACGAAAAAATTCAGCGTTGCTGCCTATCTCGATGCAGTCAAACCTGCGTTTGAATCTGGACGTGAAATCATCGTGGCCGGAGGTACCGGTCTTTACGTTAAATGCCTGACCGAAGGATTTGACGATACACCTCCCGAAAATACCGAACTGCGTACCGAACTCGAAGGACTCAGTTTTCACGCATTGGAAAAACGGGCAAAGGAAGAAGCAACTGAACTCTTTAATCAACTCACGCAGGATGATCAGCAAAACCCGCGGCGTCTCATCCGTATTCTTGAAAAAGTTTTTGGAGGAACAACGTATTCGTTGTCCCGGGCATGGAATTCAAAACCTAAACCGGTTCTGGTCGGCTTGCGCGTCGAGCGCGAAACGCTCCACAAACGCATCGAACAGCGCGTTGAGGAAATGTACGCCGCCGGGCTACTCGAAGAAGCGCGAGGATTAATTGAATTGGATCTCTCATCCACTGCGCTGCAGGCGATTGGTTATGCTGAGGCCTTTGCCGTGCTCAACAACGAAATGACCCTTGCTGAAGCCAAAGAAAAAACGGTGATCCGCACCCGACAGCTTTCCAAGCGGCAGATGACCTGGTTCCGCAATCAGTTGAAGGTCGAGTGGATCGATACTGCCGCGTTCCAAACCGTGGAAACACTCTCCGATGCGGTTTCCAATGCCTGGAAAAAAATCGGTAAAACTCCGGTTGTGTTTGACTAACCCTGTAAGAACACAGAGAACCCGATACATGGCTGAACTTTACGAAATGGAAAAACCCGGTGCCGAGGAAGTGCTTCTTGTGGGCGTACAACTGCGCGGACAAGAAGAGTGGAAAGTTAAAGATACCATGGATGAACTCGCGCAACTGGCCGAGAGCGCTGGCGCAGTCGTAGCAGGGCGGTTCTTATGTCGTCAGCCTCAGATCAAGGCCGGGCACTATGTTGGAACCGGCAAGGCCCAGGAGATTGCCGACTGGATTAAAGAACATCCGGTTGAGATGGTGGTTTTCGATGACGATCTTACACCGGCGCAAGGCCGAAATCTTGAAAAAGTGCTGGAAACCCGCGTGCTCGACCGAACGCAACTCATTCTCGATATCTTCGCCCAGCGTGCCCATACCAAAGAAGGAAGTCTGCAGGTTGAACTCGCTCAGCATCAATATCTGATGCCCCGCCTTCGCAATATGTGGACCCATCTGGAACGACAGAAGGGCGGTATTGGTCTGCGTGGTCCCGGCGAAACGCAACTCGAAATGGATCGTCGCCGTATCGAGGATCTCATCAAAACGATTAAGCGAGACCTTGAACTGGTGCGGACACGCCGAGCCGAGCAACGCCGCGGCCGTCGGCGTCATGGCTGGGCCTTGGTCTCGATTGTCGGCTATACCAATGCTGGGAAATCCACCTTACTCAATCGACTTTCCGGTGCGGAAATATTTGTTGAAGATCAGCTCTTTGCCACGCTTGATCCTACAACCCGTCAAGTCGAGCTGCCGAATGCGGAGCCCATGTTGATGACCGATACAGTAGGCTTTATTCAAAAGCTGCCGCATCATCTGGTTGATTCGTTCAAGGCTACATTAGAAGAGGTGGTGGAATCGGATCTGCTCGTGCACGTCATCGATGCATCTCATCCGCAGGTCGATCATCAAATTGAATCGGTACACAAGGTTCTTGAAGAGATCGGTGGGCTCGATAAACCGATGCTTTACGTCTTCAACAAGATTGATACTGAAAAGGGACACAACGCCGCAAAACGTCTCATGAAAAAGGTTCCAAAATCGGTTGCAGTTTCGGCGTTAACCGGGGAGGGCATTGATTTTCTTTTTGATGAACTGGCCGATTGTCTGAAGGGTCGGAAAATTGAATTGAAAATTTCCGTTCCGTTGAGCGAAGGTAAGTTGCTCGCCACGTTGCAAAAGAATTCCGCGATCCTGGAAGAGGAATATGAAGGTCCCAACGCCGAGTTGCTCGTTCGTGTTTCCTCTCAGCTTGCAGCTCAATGTCTTCCATTCTCCACGGAAGAAATTCCTCCGCCGGAATATTAATCCGTTATTCTGGTTTTTTTTAATAATACCGTGTTTCTGAGCACCTTTTTTGTCATCTCCAACAAGATGGTTAGGACGGGTCATATTCCGCGTTTCTTTTGGGCCGATGTGTTTGCCGGCGAAATGAGGGTTGCGAATTGGATGATGGCGACTCGTTTAATATTCATCGGGATCTCCGTTTTGTGATGCCTGCGAGAAACAAACGCATGGCCTGAATCTTTATTGCGCATCCCTTTGCATTGATATGAGTGCTTCAAGATAGGTAAAGTAGCTGACTTATGAATAAAACAATGATTTTAAAAGCAGTGATTACGGAGATGGAAGAGGAACTTCGGCGCCAGATGGCGGCGCAGTCGGTGGCCGCGGAGGGAGCGACGCATGCCGAGTCGAAAGCAGAAACAAAATGGGATACCTGCGGATTGGAGCAATCCTATCTGGCTCGTGGTCTGGCACAGCAGTTCGAGAAGCTTGCAAAACAGGTGCACGATCTAAGGGCGTTCAAGCCGGCAGACTTTGCCGGTAAGCCGATTGGCGTCGGTGCTTTAGTGGAAGCTGAATCAGATGGATATAAGGATGTGTTCTTTCTGCTCGAATGCGGTGGTGGTGTCGATTTGAAGGTCGAAGGCTGTGAAATCACAGTAATTACGCCGGAATCGCCGGTTGGTGCGGCTTTGCAAGGTAAGAAGCAGGGTGATACCTATTCGTTTCGGGCTGGAATGGAAGGAAAAATTAATGTTGTGAAATAGAGCTGAAAACCGGCGCTTTCGGGTATGGAGAAACGCCGTAAAAAGCTGTCAAAACTATGCTTTACATGGGGTGGGGGGCTACGTATAGTCCCGCTCTTACTTTTAAAAGACACAGAGATAAACAAGGAGTCCACACGTGGATCAAGCAGTCAAAGCTGGAATTAAAAACGAATACAAGCGCAGCGAGCAGGACACCGGTTCCGTTGAGGTTCAGGTTGCACTTCTCTCATCACGCATCAAGGAATTGACCGAGCATCTTCAGACCTACAAGAAAGATCACAGTGCACGACGCGGCCTCATTATGATGGTCAACAAGCGCCGCAAGCTGCTGACCTATCTCCAGAAGAGAGATGATGCCCGCTACAAAGAGCTGATCGCTAAACTCGGCTTGCGGAAATAATCATCTGTTCAGATGGTTAAAAATCCTATTCGTTCGTGAGCCCTTTATTGTTAAAGGGCTTGCTTCGTTTCTGGAAAGAAACGGAATGAATTAAGGTTCCGGTCGGAAATTCCGGCGGAAAACATGAAAACCAAATAGGAAAGGTGCGCTCTTCAGGAAAATTGATAAGGGCGCAATATTAATTATGAAGGGTACAACTAAAGTTGAATTCGAAGTCGGCGGAAAGTCGATGATTTTCGAAACCGGCCTGCTGGCCAAACAGGCTCACGGATCCGTGACCTGCGCCATCGGTGAAAACATTGTTTTCTCCGCCGTAACCGCAGCAAAAGAAGCCCGTGAAGGATGTGATTTCTTCCCGCTTCAAGTCGAATACCGCGAAAAATTCTATGCAGCCGGCCGTTTTCCTGGGGGCTACATCAAGCGTGAGGCTCGTCCTTCTGAGAAGGAAATCCTTACCATGCGCGTTACCGATCGCCCGATCCGTACGTTATTCCCCGATGACTTCCACCGTGAAGTGCAGATCAATAACATGCTGATGAGCTGCGACGGAACGCTTGATACGGATGTTCTGAGCGTAAACGCAGCATCCGCTGCGTTGACCCTTACCGATCTTCCATTCGACGGCCCAATTGGTGCGGTGCGTATTGTACGCAACGAAGGAACGTGGATCATTAATCCGAACCACGATGAGCTCGCGGCTAGCGACGTTGATCTGACTTACTGCGGAGCGCGCGACACGGTCATGATGATTGAGGGAAGCGCCCATGAAATCCCGGAAGCTGATTTCGTTGAAGGAATGAAGGTTGCACACGCTGAAGTCGTTAAAATTATCGACGGCCAGCTGGAGCTCCGCAAAGCCCTTGGCATGCCGGAAAAAGTGTATGCACCAGAAGCCAAAGACAGCACGCTGGTTGATAAGGCCCGTGAAATCGTTGGTGATAAGTTTAAAGAACTGATGAAAATCGGTGCAAAACTTGAGCGTCAGGATGGAATTTCAGCCCTGAAAGCAGAGCTGAAGCCGCAGATGCAGGAACTCTTCGAAGAAATGACCGAAGACCAGTTCTTCCATGCGTTCCACGAGCTTGAAATTGAAGCAGTTCGTAGAAACGTGACCGACGCTGGAACTCGTATTGGTGGACGTGGCATGCTGGAACTGCGCGATCTTGACGTTCAGGTTGGCGTACTTCCCCGCACACACGGTTCAGCCATTTTCGGCCGCGGCGAAACCCAGACCATCTGCATGGTTACGCTCGGAACCACCAAAGAATCGCAGCGTTTCGATGCGGTTACGGGTGGTGTTAACGAAAAGAACTTTATTCTACACTATAACTTCCCTCCTTACTCGGTCGGCGAAGTTGGGCGTTTGGGTATGACTGGTCGTCGTGAAATCGGACATGGTAATCTCGCCGAACGTTCACTCGCTCCTGTAATGCCTGATGAATTCCCTTACACGGTACGTGTAGTTTCTGAAGTAATGGGATCCAATGGATCTTCCTCTATGGCCTCCGCCTGCGGCGGCTGTCTGGCACTGATGGATGCGGGTGTTCCGCTGAAGGCTCCAGTTGCGGGCATTTCCGTTGGTCTGTTCACAGATGAGAAGGGTGCTTCCATTCAGGTTATCGACATTCTTGGTGTTGAAGATCACTGCGGAGATATGGACTTCAAGGTAGTCGGAACCCGTAAGGGTATCACGGGCTTCCAGGTTGACCTCAAGGTTCATGGTCTGAACTGGGATCAGGTAACTGAAGCATTAGAAATTGCCCGCAAGGGTCGTTGCGATATTCTTGACCAAATGGAAGCGGTTCTTCCTGAGCCTCGTACTGAGCTGGCAGCAACTGCTCCACGTATCACGACGGTTAAGATTGATCCAGAGAAGATCGGCGCGCTGATCGGACCGGGTGGAAAACATATCCGTGCGATCACTGAAACCTCCGGCGCTCAGATCGATATTCAGGAAGACGGCACGGTTAACATCTTTGCTGTTGATGCTGATGCTATGGAAAGCGCCATCAGTCAGGTTAATGCGCTGACCGCAGAAATTGAAATTGGTCGGATCTACGACGGCAAGGTAATTGCGGTTAAGGACTTCGGTGCTTTCATCGAATGTATGCCGGGCAAAGAAGGGTTGGTTCATATTTCTGAAATGGCCAATGAACGCATCGACAGTGTTGATGCCATCTGCAAGCCGGGCGATGCGATGCGCGTGAAGTGTATCGACATCGACAATCAGGGTCGGGTACGTCTCAGCCGCAAAGCGGCACTAAACGACGATGCCGCTGCTGCGGAATAAGTTCTATTCATTGGAACTGCAGAAGGCGTCCCTTGAGGGGCGCCTTTTTTTCTGGGTGAATTCGTCTCCCGAGCAACCTACGTTGTCGATCTCGAGATCGACAGTCCCGAAAATTAAGACGAACTACGGGTGACTGCTCGGCAGAAGTTTTCCTTGAACGTTTCAAGTGAGTGCTCTGCGAGTACCTTTTCCTGAAGGGCGCCAATGTCGTCTAGCCATGTTTTTTGAACATTGGAAAATGTAGTGGCGAGGGCTTGGCTGTTTTCCGGTTCGAAGGTCCATGCTTCGGGTAAGACATCCTTCATCCCATCACGAGCACTTCCAATAACCGGAATGCCACGAGCAAGCGCTTCGAGCATCACAAGCGGGACGCCTTCGAAACGGGATGGGATCATAAGAAAGTCGATCAGTTCGTAAAAACGTTCCGGATTTTCCTGCCATGGAAGGAGCGTGATGTTTTCCATTCCGGAAATTAATTCTCGAAGAGCCGCTTCGTCGGGGCCGCTTCCGGTAATGAGTAGCTGACAGTTGTTAAATGCTTCGGGGAATTCGGAAAATGTTCGCGCCATGAAGTCCTGTTGTTTTTGGTTGAACTCTATCCGTCCCAATAGGCCCAACGTGAGGTGTGAAGCATGCTGCATGACCTTCCTGGACGGCGGTATGACGATCCCGTTTTGAACGACGGAGATGGGCTTAGTGCATCCCCGTTCAATGAGGATTTGTTTCATGATTTCTGAGATGACGATGAATCGGTCGGGAGCATGAATAAAGCGTTGATTCAGGCCGTCGCGCAGTGCACCGATTTTTGCGCCCATTTCGGCCATCCGGTGGGGAATGGCAAGGTAGCTAATGCATTCTATACCGGCACGTTTTGCGGCCTGTATACCCTTTGTGGATTGAGCAATATCGCCTTGTATGCACAAGACTAGGTCGAGATCTAGTGGGCGGAAGTTTTTAGTGGGTTCCAGTATCGGGTAGTTGGAGAATTTTTCAGAAAGCTTCCGGTTTTCCGGATTAAACATTAATACGAGTTCAACAGCGGGGTCACTGGCCAGCGCCTCAATCCCATGGCAGGCCATGACTTGATGGCCGCCATATTCGGGGTTGTCGTCGTAAATCAGGATCTTCACATACTATCCTTAAAATCCCGGTAACGGGGCGAGGCCCATGGATCCACTAGTTTGAACGGGAGGAACTAGCTGCTGGAATTTTTTCGTATTTCTAACGGAATCGAAGCGCTTGTCCTTCCGTATCCGGGTGCGAATCGGCTCGCCGCCAACTTCAATGGCTTTTCTGAGCGAGGCATACATTTTATCCTGTTTTTTCAGAACGAGCTGGAGGCCTGCAAGGTTTATCCAGCCGCTGGGATCTTTGGGCATGGCTTCGGTGTATTTTTTTAGAGCGAGTTCAACCGTTGTGAATTTTTGTTTTTGCGCCATGAACTGGGCCAGAGACATCATCATTTTCGGATCCATGGTTTTACTGTTGAGTATCTGCCGGGCGAAGGATTCGGCAGTACTTCCCTGTCCCATGTTGAACAGGATATTCAAATATTCCATGGTTTCGTTAAATTCGATCTTTCCGAGTTTTAGTTTTTGTTCCAGTTCCTTCCGGCGTGCTGACATGCTTTTCATTTGCACGAGGCGTTTCTGGACTTGGGCGGCTTTTTCATTATTCGGATCCTTCTCGAGGAAAACATCAAATAATTCAATGGCTTCGTCGAAACGGTTTTGTCTCGAAATAAGGTTGGCGAGGCGGAAGTTAGCTTCGGGGCTGAGATCGTACAACGCTACAGCCTGTTGAAATGCGGCTTCGGCTTCTTTGGGTTTACCGCGAGCAGCGTAAAGTCCTGCAAGTGCGCTGCGAAGCTTGGAGAACGATTTTCGCGCTACGATATCTCGGATGAATTTTGGGTCGTTAAGCAGGCGTTCACAGTACCACTTCCAGAAATCGGTATCGTTCTTGATCATCTCGGCGGATAGTGGGGTGGGCTTGTTATTGATCTTCATGATCAGCCCATGTGGTGTGAGATAGGGGTACATCCATGGAAGGATATAACTTTCTTCCACGTAGAATGTGCGTTGCGGAGGCAGGCCGGTTTTGGCATCAACGACAGGATCCTCATATACAACCGCTGCGCCAACCGGACGGGTTTTCTCGTCGGTTTTGGTTTCGGTAAGATATTGATTGTGGTCGAAGATCATCTTACTCAGGAAACCGTTGATCTTCATGACGCCGCCAACGCCTTGAACCTGTACTTTTCCTCCGTCGGTTTTGACTTCGGCCCCGGCCTGAATTTTGCCGGATTGGACCCCTTGCACATACATCTGGAAGGCTTTGTTGTTGTCGATGGGCGATGGAATCCAAATCTGGTCGCCGTAAAGATCGCGCATAACATTCATGTAGGTGTTGTCGGCAAGGGCGTTCTGAGTGATGAGATAAATGTCCTGCCGAACTTTGGCCGAATAGATCATGTAGGTTGGAACAAAGCGCCCTGGATCGGTTCCACCGAAAAAGATGGCGTTAGGGCCCATGGGTTCCGGATAGTTCTTATTTGGATAAGCGGCCCATTGCTTCTCGAACTCTTCTTCATTCGGATGCCAGTAGTGCATGTCTGCTTCGATGCCCTCGACACCGCGCAATTGCCAATTTCCGAACTGCCATCCAAAGTCATGACCGTTCTGTTCCGCCCCGCCAACGACCTTGAGCTGGCCTTTATCATTGTAGTTTTTATAGATCAGTGCGAAGGGGAGCAGCAAGACGAGCGTCACACCGATGATCTTCGTGTATTTGTTGTTTTTCACCAATGTTTCGAAGAAGGCCATGGCCAGTAGGATTCCGTAGCCGAGCCAGATTACGAAAATGGCGTGAGACTGAATATACTGAACGCGGCCAATGAACAGGCTCTGAATATCGGTCTTCGGATTCTGTAGAATCATGAAAATGATGCCAACGGAAAGGAATGCAACCATTGTGGTGATCAGCCAGCCGATATTACGCTTCCCGACCTTCCAGCAATAGAGGAATGGTATTACGGCGAAGATTGCAATCGGGCCGTAGAACTGCGATCGCAAATCCATGAGATAAGTGCCTACCTGTTTCATGAAGAGCGGGGTGAAGACGTGTGCAAGCTTGACGCGCTCATACTGACCGCGGGTAATGGCATGCATGAAGCCCTGCCAGGTACGTGGATAACCCCAGTTGATCGGCGGATTTTGGTCGGACGAGAAAGCCATGTAAAAATAGAAGCCGAGTCCGATGAACATAACGAGAAAGGTTGGACCGACAATTTTTCCGTTCGGAAGAACGAAGGTGGCAATGGTTGGAACCGCGAGGGCAAAGATAGTCCAAATCCAGAAACCGGCTTCCGCCGGACCGGCAATCCACATCAGGTGAGCGTAATCGGTCGATTCGGCTGCCCATTTGTTAAAGCCAACCAGCAGAATATACATGGATCCGGTAATGACAAAATCGCGGACGAGGAATGGATGGCGAATCAACAAACAGGCAACAATACAACCCACCACGCCGAGAATCTGCATTAATAGGTTGCCGTGATAAAGTCCCACAAATGTTAGTAGCAATGCGCCCAATGCCGCGAGCACGTACCCAATATGTTTTCTTTTAAATATTTCAAGTTCGTTGAAGAGGACGGCTACAGCAATGGCGAGCCCCATGAACATGAGGGTTTGGTGGTTTGTGATACCCAGTCCGAATACAAATGCACAGAGGAGCAGCCAGATCGATTTTTTGGGTTCAGCCATCCAACGATAGAGAAAGACCAGCATCAAGGACTGGAAGAAAATATTGAGCGTGTATACTTCGGCAATTACCGCTTGAGACCACATACCTTGACCGAAGGCGAGAAGCAAACCGCCCGCGATGCCCGCCACGGAACAAAAGAGGCTTTCAGTATCTTCACCCAATACACTAGTTTCTTTCTTCAGGCTGCGCAGCAAGTCCATTCCAGAGCGGCTGATAAGCAGAGCGAGTATGCCGCATGCTCCTGATCCTGCGACGGCTGAGAACAGGTTGACTGCCCATGCCGGATTGGGGTGACCGTGGAAGGTTACAGCGTGAAAGACCCACTGGAAAAACCAGGTCAACAACGACCAGATTGGGTAACCTGGTGGATGGGGAACGCCCAGAAAGTCGGAAGCAACGATCAACTCACCAGAGTCTTCAAGACCAAGTGTCGGTTGCAGTGTCAACACATATACGATTAGCGAAATTACAAAGGTTGCCCAGCAGGCAATCCAGTCTGACTTACGAAAAAACTTGTCTGAACTCAAAGCAAACCTCTCTAATTTACAAAATGAAGGTACAGGATAGATTAAACTGTCATTAGGTCAAGTTTGCATCCTTTATTGCGTAGCGTGGGTTTAATACCCCGCTGCTTGTAGCGAACTTTCATGACCTGTAAAAGAGGCCTATGGGAGATCTCATTCGAAAAAGCCACAATGTATCATTGTTGATGTATCATTTTGTTTTTGTTGCCAAATATCGACGGTTGGTAATAACCGAGAACGTAGACCTATTGCTCAAGGAGGTGTGTATCGAAATCTAGAAACGGTACGAAATATTGTTTCTGGAAATTGGAAGTGAGGGTGATCATACCCACTTACTCGTACAATCTGTACCGACCTATAGTCTTACGAGTATTGTAAAAAAGGTGAAGAAACAGCTGTGGGGCGGAGAGTTCTGGTCTGATGGGTATTTTGTGTCAACTGTGGGTGAACATGCGAATGAAGAAGTCATTCGTCAGTATATTCAGAATCAGGAAAAAGAAGGTAAGTACCGGCAACTGCACAAGCAGAAAGCAGGGGAGATGCAGCAGGTTTTGTTCTAATTTTACAGATACCTAAATCCGTTGGCAAACGAACGTTCGGCATTCAAAGGCGGATCAACTCTTCATTTTTGCCCCGTTTCACCTTTTCGCGGGCGCAGGCCTTCCTCCGCGTGGGCGGTTGGCTCGGTTGATGGATGGCTTGGTTCTGCGTAGGTGCTGGCGATGTCGCGTATGACATCGAACCAAGGGCATCGCTT
>JAZGFK010000010.1:0-7637 GCA_036479375.1 Pontiella sp.
TACAGTGTCAGCCAGGTTCGCATAAACCTGAGCATCACCCACGGGACCGAGCGGCGGTGTATCGATGATTACCCGGTCATAGTTGTCCCGAGCCCACGTTATGAGTTCAGCCAGACGTCCGCGACCGAGAAGTTCAGCGGGATTGATTTGAGCATTTGCAACGCTCGTAATGGTATCGAGATTATCAACCGCACCTTTGGAAACAAGATCTTTGCAATTGTGGTCTTCCGTATTAGCCAACCAGGAAAGTAAAGATGGGCTGTCTTCTGAAACCTGAAATATATTGGCCAGTTGGGGACGCCGCAGATCCCCATCGATCAACAACGTCCGCACCCCATTAAGTGCTGAACAGATGGCCAGGTTGCACGCAGAAATTGTCTTTCCTTCACCCGGCCCAACACTGCTCACCAATATAACCTTGGTCTGGTTGAAATATTTATCAGAGGAGAGGATTGCATTAATTCCGGCAAACACTTCTACCATGGGACTGAATTTATCTCTTAATCCAATGGTCGCCAATTCTCCTCGTGAATCGATTCGCTTTTGCGTTGGAATCGAGGCAATCACATTCAAATTTAGTGCCTTCAGATCGGCAACGGCTCCAACCTTGTCTGTCCAGAAAGCCATTATGATGGCCAATAGGCTGCCCCCCACAAAGCCAATAAATAACCCAAGAATAAGAACACGAACTTTGCGGGGACTAATCGGGTATAATGGTACAGCGGCATTACGGATGACTTTCGTGAACGCCATGTTTTCATCAGCGGAAAGTCGAGCTTCCTCCATACGGCGCAGCATGGCCTGATACGACGTATCCGCAGCATCCCGCTTTCGTTCCAAACGTTGCAGCGTGCGCAATCCGGACGCGATAGATCGTTCCATCGTAACCGACTCTTCTTTCATGGTTGTAATACGAGCGTCGACCTGTTCTATCTGTTTTACAAGGAGGTCAACCTCGTTTTGCACTGCATTGGCGGACATCACGATAAATTGTTCAAGGCGCTGCCTGCTGCGTAGTTCCAAATCGGCTGCCTTCTTGTATTCCGGGTGTAGCTCCGTATAGCGATCCGCAGCCAACAACAATCCATCGTTCGCCGCTCTCCATCCCCGTATCAATTCATCCAACTCCCGTTCTTTTGGTAATCCGGGAGGAAGCATCTCAAGGTTTGGATCGCTGTCCTTCAGGTTTTTGACAAATTCAAATACCGTTTTTCGGCTGGCGAGCTGGCTGACAAGCGATTCCTTTTCATCCGAAACCGTAACAAAAGCCTGCCCAAGTGCGATCTTGCGTTGCTGGAGCGAATCCAACTGAACCTCTTCGCGGATCACAGCAAGCTCCTTCTCGTTTTCTTCCAACTTTTCCCTTTGCTCGCTCACCTGGGTAACCAGCCATTTGACGGCTTCGTCAGATTGGGCCTGATTTTCCTTCATCATGAGCACACCGGCACAATAACTAAGAACATTCACCAACTGCGCAGCAAATTCAGGATCGGATGCTTCGTACGAAACGTACACAATATTTGCGCTGGGATCTTTATACCACCGAACTTTCCGAATCATGGAGGCCAGGGTGTACCGATTGATTGGCATGCCCCGCTTCGTAATACTAGATTTGGGGTACTGCTCCATAAATTCCTGCGCGGCCAGACTTTCCATTGCCGGTGATTTGAATTTCGCGAAACGCGTATTGAAGATGACGTCAATATCGCGCACGGCATTGGGATCCTCGTAAACGGCGTCGTTATTAATCACCTTAGGGCGTCGAACATTCATTTCGAGCTCCGCCTGCACGCGGTAAACCGGCGTGGCTTGCTGGGCATAGAAAATTCCGCCAACCCCTCCGAATATTACCAGCAAAGAAACCGTTAGCCATCTGTTGAGCACGATACGGAATATCGTCGCGGCATTTAAGCCCGTACCGGAATTACCACCAGAACTGTCATTGTAGCCATATGGGGATGGTGGAGATCCCCCTCCACCGCCTTGCTGCTGACTGATATTACCGACCGGCATCATTCCTTCATGACGACTGCGGTCGGAGCTACCCAGATTATTTCCTGGCTGCTGATCATTCATTACCAAACCATTCCCTGCTCGTTGCGCTCTGTAAAGAACCGCCTATGTACCCTTCATGTATTATGTTAGTCATGCGAAAATCCAATGGTACATGTAATTTTTCCCGAACTGTTATACAGACGCTAGCCCAATCCCAGTCACTCAGATGAAGGTTGCTACCTGCATGAATATATCCGTTCTTGTTAAGGCTTTTTTAGTTTTTAGTCGGGTAAAAAAAAGGCCCCAAAGCGAGGCCTGTTTGAAAAATATGAGTTTGCCCAACTATTTCATGATCAAAGCAAGGAAAGTATCAAACCCGTTTATTATCTTGGTTTTCACTGCCTGCCTGTACTCTTGGCGTTTAACCATCCGTATTTCGTGGCGCTCAACCATTCGATCCCAAAAAATGCGATCCATACTTCCGTATGCATTATGCACGACCGACCATGCAGCCGTGCTGCGTATTTTTACGGTCTCGAAAAGCATGGCCAGATAATCTGAATCGGTTTCAACCTGATTCTGATTAAACCATTCTTCCTCCGTTCCGAAGGTGTTGCACAAAGGCTCGCGGCGAACCGGCATCAGGGTTTCGCCGATACGCTTGCGGCGGCGAATCGAACGGGTAATGAAAAGACTCACCGTACTCAGGCTCATCAGGCTGATGGTTCCCGGCTCGGGAATCGCAACAACGCGGAATCCAACATCGTCATGACTGTTGTCTGTAAAAATTCCAGTTGCGCGATATCCGCGGTGCAGCCGATCATCAGCCTCGTCCCCGGTGCCGCCCAACCATTGTGCAGCACCACCGCGGAAGACCATATCTTCATTACCGGGCAAGTTTAAGTCACCGTCTGCAGACGCTTGCAGCCATTCAAAAACATTACCCATCATATTTTTTGTAAGGTTTTGCTCCTCAGCGCCGGCATCCACGGCCCAAACGGTGTTGGGTGCAGTGCCTCCCGGTGCGGGATTGACATAGCGGGCGTCAGTATTCATTAGAGGAGCATTTGCCATTCCATTCAGACCATTGGCGTAATCGGAATAACCAGATCCTGTAAAGTATGCCGCCTTGTACCACTCGTCCTCGGTTGGCAGCACATAAAACAGTCCACCATCACTATTGATGGCAGCACGAGACATGACTGCGGTAACTTTCCCTGCTGCAATCGTGTACGCTCCGGCATTCACACTTCCGCTGGTAAGCCAGTTGCAGTACTGTGCCGCCTGATGAAAGGTTATACCGGCAACAGGAGCATTAACCCCAGCCGTACCGACCCATGTGTTTCCGCCGCCCAAACCACTCGCGGCATACTGTGTATAAGAAACCTCGGTCTGACCAATACGGTAATCATAACTCACCCCTCCATAGGCTCCATCAGAATCAGCAGAACCGTAAATGGTGGGAGCCAAAGGTATATTAACCGTATCGGCCAAAGAAGCGCTGCAGGAGAGCGCAATAATCAAAAATATTTTTCCAATTCCATTCACTTTCATCGAAAAACTCCATGTCTCAGTATTATTTTCGTTAAACTTGCAACGAATATAGCGCAAACCCGGGCATATATACTATGAAAATCTAGTATTTTTTAACCGGTTCGCGTTAATTTATCCGCACGGCATATCAACCATAAAATCTAAGGGTTAATCACTAAATCGCCATGGCCTGACGTCTTGATAGCTTTGGCAAAATCGTCAGCAGGATACACCACTCGAACACGATTGCAGGACAGCGGAACGGCAGGTCGAAGAAACTGTGAAACAGGACGGTAAATAACCCGATAATAATCCAGATTGAGACTGTTGAATGGCGTTGAGTATTTAAAATTCGTTTTATAAGAATTCCAATAATAAAAGCAATACAAGCGGTTCCCAGCAGCCCGAACTCGGTTAAAAACTGCAGTGGATCACAATGAAGATTATCCTTGCCGACTCCATCCCAGTAGGCACGGTTACCCTCCGGTATATAAAGAGGCGCTAACGAACGATAACTCCACCCCCCCGATCCAAACAATGGATAGTCCCTGAACATGGCCCATGCGTAGGGAAACTGAATGAAACGTCCTCCTATATCCCCCGCAACCGATGATTCACCGACTAGCGCCTTTTGAGAAATCTCTCTGGCTAATGCCCCCTTTCCAGCACCAAAAAAAAGAGTCAGACCAATGAACGCTGCAATGACGGATCCGATGATCAAATTCACGGCCGCCGCCCCCTTCACCGTCGAATAGTATTTTTTCAAAAAGATTATCAGTATAACACCTAGCAACGCCATGGCGACAAACGCCCCGAAACGACTGAGCGTTAGCCCAGCCGAAATCAGGCAAAGAAAAAAAACAACGGACCAAACCATGAGTTGCGCAGGAGGAAGCCTTTTTCGCATGGCATCATGAAGCAAACCAGCAGAGAGAAAGGCATTAAGGTAAAACCAGGCGGCAGTATGGTTGGGGTAGTCGAACATTCCAAAAGTCCAATGTCTGGATGCTTCCCACATGCCCAGAATTTTGCCTGATCCAATTACATATTGTACTATGGAAACGATTGAAAGTAGCGCGGCATTCCATGCCATGAGATACACCATGAATTTTATGTGTCGTCTTTCCAGCAGATGTCGAACGAGAAGAATGGCCACCCAGGCCGGTAAGAACCATATCAGCATCTCACCGGCATCGGCTGGATTTACTGACCACGGAAGCCAGCAGGCTGGGCTCCTCAGAAACGCAGCAGCTCCCTCTTCAATTGAAACCACAGCATAATTCGAGTTAAGGCACTGAATCAGGATTAGCAGAAGCAGAGTAAGACCGGCATAAACAATTGGATCGCGCTTCAGCTTTACGATGAGTTTCTTTTGTACTTCATCTTCTAGAAAGCAGATGCAAGAGCACAGGAATAATGAAATAGCAATCAATGGCCATTGAAGCGGCTTGTACAGCCCTCCGCGCATCCAGGCAGCCATTGCGCATAATACAAAAAATCCGAAGGCCATTACGCGGCGTACAGAAAGCTGCGCTGGAATATATTTTGAGAAGTTCATCATGGAAATAGTACCTCCCACCGCACATCGGATCTACAGTCCATTTAATTCATATCGGGGCAAAGCGGAAGACTTTTCATTTATTTATACCGTTATAAGACTACCATTTGTCTATACAGATTAAAGGGTTTAATACCCCTTTGAGCGAAACAGTAAAGGGTTCGTTTAAGAACCTTGAAAAGGTTTCATGCGGAAGAACCGGACGATGTCGGCAGTCGGAGAATGAAAATTATATTTTGCAATCGAGCCGAATTGAAAGGGTTGTTCGATCTTCCACTTCCTCGTCATTGATCAACCTTCCTACCACTGAAATCTCGGCGTATTTTGGAAAGGTATAACCCAACCTGGCATCAAAAAAGTGCCGCACACCACCATAGATGAAAGATCCTGAATCACTGCCCAGAGCCTGTTCGTAATCATGCAAACCCTGCCCATTTACAAACCACCGTTCTGCAAAACGCCAATTGGCACCATACCCGGCACGGAAAACCATTCTGGCAGGACCGCCGCCATATCCTGGCTGGAACCGATTTCCACCGAACACATAGAGCGATACCTTATCCGTTGCTTTCCATTCAACTCGAACATCGGAGACTCCGCCAACATCTGAACCGGAGAGATCATATTCAACGAAAGAAGCTCCCAGCATTATGCTGTACGTGGTTTTATCTGTGGCGCGACTTTCGGCACCAATAAATGCGGTTCCAATATAGCCATCCTCGTCCTCATTCGTTTGCAGGCTAAAAGCCCCGCCAGCCGAAATGTAGGTTTTGTCAGAATAAGCATACCGCAAAGGCAAACCAACATGGTGCACCTGCCATTCAGTAGAGCCTGCACCTTCGAGCTCCTGGTAGTAGTGCCAAAGCCCGTACTCTGGGACCAGCGACGTTCTAGCGGACAATTCCAAATCATAAGAAATTGAGCCACGCGTGCTGGATCGCCTGTTCGGCACGTCGGTCAAAATTCCATCTGGTCCGCTGCCCGTGGATGGATCGTAGCTTGTATTGTAGTTCAAATCCTTTCGGATCTCCGAAGAGACACCCCAGTTGAGTAATCCCTGATCGGACTTCAGCCCAACTTCACCGCTATAGAAGTCATCGTCCAGGACGGTGTACTCGTTGTAAAAACGTTGTCCATAAATACCTCCGGCAAAGAGATTGTATCGGGCGGGAAGATTGCCCAGCTCAAAACCTGCCGTAAGTTCCGAATATATATCGCCTTCTGTCGAGGACGCATTCGAGAGTACACGATTATCATACGTTACCGCTGCACTGGCCTTCGGCCGAAATCGGAAATTTCCCCACTCGATACCATCACTACCGACCGTCGTCTGAGCGTTAACCGCGAACGTGATGCCAAGCAGGAATAGAAAAAAAAGGTGCCTGATTTTCATAATTAAAATAACCGTTCGGGAACGTAGACAATATCGCCAGCAGCAAGATTAATATCAGATTCAGCACTTCCACCCAGTCCGATATCTTCAAAATCCAACGAGACTTGAATCTTTTTCCCCTTCTCATTGACTCTTGATATGCGGATATCGCTTTGTTTCGCGCTCATGGCAAAGCCGCCGGCGGCCTGGATCGCCTCGGTCAGATTTATCCCGTCCGCATCAGGCAGTGGTATACGGCCCGGTCTGGCGACACGCCCCATTACCGTAACGTAACCCCATTCACCTTCACCTTGCCCGTTGGTCATACTAACCATAATGACCGGAGGATTAACGTAATATGCACTGTAGGTCTTGGAAATAATCGTGCGGGCACCCTCTAGCGTCAGATCACCAACGCGCACGTCTCCAACTAAAGGCAGCGTAACAAATCCCAAATGACTTAGATCAACACGATGGCGGGAAACCTCCATTGAACCGTCGACCTCAACAGAGACCTCTATCGAGTCTCCCGCCACAAGTTTAGTCGCCAGACGTTTATCCGAAGTTGAGGTACTTTGAAGGAAATCATGTGTTGAAACAGTCGAGACATCCGGGGAAGTACAACTGACTAAAACCAACAGACAAAACAATGAAAAAGCCGACCGAAAAATAGTGTTCAGCATTAAAAACTCCTTAGAAATAAAAAAACAGCCTCAATAAATGAAGCTGTTCTTTAGACGATAGAGCTCCCAGAAAGCAAGCTCTTCCTAAAGTCTCACACTTAAATTAAAACGGTGTAGGGGGCGGAGTACCTGGCGAAGGCGGGAGGACGCCACTGGCTGGGGCAGTACTGCCGCTATCGCTTCCGCCGGAGCTTCCCACTGCAACTGCAGCAACTGCTCCGCCGACAATAACAGCTTCACCAAGCAAAATGCGGCCTGTGCGGCCTGCATCATCGCTCCAGGCATTCGGATTTACCCACGAAAGACTTCCGCCGGTTTTAATCGGAGATTGCCAACGGCTTGGCGAAATAACAGCCATCAGATCCCCGACCGAAGAAAACTCAATGCCGACTTCTGCATATTGTTCATACTCATTTGAGTAGCCTCCACTGACCAGTCGTGGACCGCGCGGTCCATTGGCTCCATCCATGGAAGAACATCCTGAACTCATCGTTGT
>JAZGFK010000011.1:0-18712 GCA_036479375.1 Pontiella sp.
ATGATCTACCACCTGCTACTCGCCTACATCAAATTCATGAGCAAATCTCCGCTCAGCCTGACCAACTTCGCCCGCCGGGTAAAAGAAGGGATAATGATGCAGATGGACCTGCTCGAACTGCTTTGCCAGGCCGAATCTAAGCGGGGAAAACCACCAGATGGACAGGGCCTCGATCAGATGGTATTCATCCTAATGAAATGTTTACCGGAGAGTAGTGATTAATAATATACTTCCGACAATATTATTCATCAATATCACTACCATTTCATTTAAGCTTCGGTTAACGTTCCGCTTCTATTCGCCCAAAAAGAGGCGGTTTTGAATAATTTAACAACTGAAATTTCAGATTGGCCAAGAAACCAATTTTTTGAAGGACTCAATAAAATGACAACACTAAAACAATCAATTGGACTCGACGAACAGGCTGGATCAGAGAGGAACCGCAAACTCCTGATTTCATATCTTAACCTGAAGCTCTCCTCATTAGATTTGCCTATTTATGAAAAAGAGGAAACCAAGGAACTTGATGTTGCGGTCGGCCTGATTCGTAACATTCGCGAAAAAAACCGCATTCTTCACGACTATCTCTGCCCGGTTGACAAACGTATTCAGGACTTCCTTAAACGCTATCTGGCGGATGTCTATCCTGATGGCGTTCCGTCCCTGCCCAACAATACGTTGATTCTGGATCGATATGGTTTGGCGCGTGAGCTATCGCTCCCTCCTGATGCAAATCAGTATATCGCCGATGGCATTGAATCCTATCGGATCGAGCAAGGTGTTCTCCATAATCCTAAAAATGACAGACGAACAACAAAAGGTGCCTTTCACGTGGCAGCCGGCGGGTTCCCCGTTGCGGCCGATAAACTGGAAGTTCCCGTTGGAACCTTTGGAAAACTATTCGAGCTGGCACTAAATCCTCCTCAATCACAGTTGGAACTTCCCTTTACGTCGACACAGGAAAATAAAGCATCTTCGTTTGTTTCATTATTACTTCGCCCGGTAGTCAGTCCGGAAGTTCCTGGGTTTCTATCGCGTAAAGATATGGAAATCAGATTTTTTGCTCCGGGAAATTATGTCTGCAATCTCGATTTTGTGGAAACCATTTTCGGAAATGCCGGAGACCCTTACCTTCCCGACAACGATGCCGGACTACATCCCGAGCACTGGACCGGATACACCGGTTGCGTCATCCTTGCTCCGCACATATGCGGACTGAAAAAGAAAGACCTCGGCCTTCCCCATATTGATGAAGCAACAGCACGCCAAAAACGTGATGGCATGTGCTGGACCAACGAAGATGAAATCTACAACGACGGAAGTCCCTTCAAAATCTGCGCACGTGATGAATCGGGTGTGATGGTAACGCTCATCGCCGACAACTATTTTGGCTACTGTAAAAAAGAAGTTAAAACGCAGATCAGCTTTGCAGCTAATTTATACGGCCTTTGCGAAGAAGAACATGCCGGTGGTGCATTAGCGATTCCTCGCACCAATCTCGGCCGCGAGTTTATTCCGGACAGCACACTTGCTCAATATGATCACACCATGGAAGACGTTCAGAAGGTTCTGGGCGATACCATCACGATGCATCCGGAAGGCTATGCAACAGACAATAACTTTGAAAATATTTTCTATATCCCGAGCAATACCCGTTTCGATGTCAGTACACAGCGTGTTTCATGGAAGCAAGGGGAGAAAGTCGATTCGCTGAAACTCCTTGCCGAACGCACCTTCATCTATCCATCCGGATATTCCGTTCGAATGGAAAAAAATCCATCCGCAAATACATGGCGTCTGGTTGAAACATTTGCAGAAGGAACCCTTTGTCATAAACCATGCACGGTATCCGGTGGCGGGAAATCTGAAATTTCCAAATCAATCCGTGACGCCATGATTTTTGGTTCCATCTTTGTTGCGGATTACGAAAAAGACATGAACGCAGTAGACACGATCATTAACTATGATTTTTCCAATCGTTTTCTTGTTCAGCTTGAAGAAAATCATATTACCCGCTCGATCCTGACCAGCAAACGATCGCTCGGTTCGGTAATTAAATTGCTAAACCCCTCGCCGGACAATACGTCTGAGTTTAATGCTTGGCTTGAAAAAATACCGAACCGAATCAAAGGCCTCGTTTTTCTCCTGAAACGCCACTACGTGAAAGATTGGGGTGATAACTGGCGCGAACATTTTGGCGTGGATTTCATTAATGGCGAACTAGGGCATGAACTGAAATTTGACGGACAAAAGATGAAGGGAAATTATCTGCGCATCGGCATGAGCCCGGAAGGCATCTGGCGCACCAGTAAACTGCGAACCGATTTTATACCCTCAACTAAAATTCAATGGGAAGACGATATCTCTGCATCAATGGTCGTTCCCTCCAGATTGCTATCCAACTTAAATCCTGAATATAGCGCAGCGGAAAGTGTGAAGATTGTGGAAAACTGCGAGTATCGTTTCTTTCAACGTCCGGATGAAGCTGTAGTGCGGGGATTTGACGAGCAGGCTGAGTTTGACCTCGCTAGTCCAAACAGTTTTATCTCCAACTTTGCTCCCATGACCCGAAAAGATGCGCGCGACATCATGGAACACAGCATTCGGATTAATGAATACACCGAGCCGATGCGGAAGCTCATTGAGAAGGTTGCACACTCGGAAGATGAAAATATCTTTTTTGTGGACTCAGCCTCTCCACGTATCGTAGATGGCGCTCCAACCAAAAACCCGCGTTATCTGCAAACCCGTCCGGACCTGCTCGACCCTGAGCCGAAATATTTATCTAAAACAACCACACGGCTTAAGCGCAAAATCCCGCAGGGAGAACCTCTCTTTACGCCGGTTAATGCGGTATTGCCTGGCAGACGGAACAACCCGGCTGAACCCGGCATTCGTCCATTAGCCGTATTCGGGCCGATTCACTATCAGGAACTGCCCGAACTTTTCATGGAGTTCATCTGCAGCCTGACCGGAAAATCGCCATCTACTACAGGAGCAGGAACGGAAGGAGCACTTACGAAAGGGCCTTTTAACGCATTAGTTCCCTGTGCCGACCTTAATAACGCGCTGCTCTCTTTTATCCTCACTGGATATAATGGATTCAGCACTGCGGCGGGTTACATCGGTTCAAACTACAAGGTTGAGCATGACGTCAGCCTGCTCATCCCGGAACTCTGGTGCCGAATGACGGAAGCCGAACGCAACCCCACACTCATGATTGAAAACAAACTTCTGGAAAAGTTGGATGACTTTGATCATAACGGCAAACGCATTTTGGGTAGCAGATTGGGTTATCGCATCACAACCGGTTTTGTGAATGAATATCTGGGCAAAGTTTTCGAAGCTCCCAATACGGTCTTCAATCAGGATATGTTGCGCCCTGAACTTCAGAGCTTGGACGATTTTGTGGATGGCATAAACAACATAACCGAAACGCAACAGATGATTGCGCAGCGTTATCTCGACTTTGGTACAGCCAAAGGATTTATCCCTCCGCTACAGGCCTTGATTCAGATCATGGCTACCGGATCGTATAATGGACACCCCATTGAATCGCCGGAAGTGCGCGACCTCTTCACCCGCGAATCCGTCCTTGCAAGCGATTGGTATGCTGAAAGACTTAAGATTAAACAGTCTCGCAAAGCAACCTGTTGCCGATCTCATATTGACTACCTCAAAAACTTCATGCGCTTTAAGCACAA
This sequence comes from Pontiella sp., assembly GCA_036479375.1. Taxonomy (GTDB): domain Bacteria; phylum Verrucomicrobiota; class Kiritimatiellia; order Kiritimatiellales; family Pontiellaceae; genus Pontiella. The sequence continues at coordinate 3,705 of JAZGFK010000011.1, forward strand.
TAAAAAAGAAGTCGACAATCTCAACATCAAACCCCGTCTCCAAGCGGTTCTTGATCGAATTGACTACATTGAATCTGACCAATTTATCAAAGACCACATCGGCACGATCGGCGCGGATCCAATTGCATAAGTTTAATGCGATCCGTTTTGATAGATCTCAATGGTCGTTCCGAAAAAGAAGATGATCGTCACATAGAGCCAAAAGAGAAAGGTTAAACCCAGACCGATCCATACAAGTCTGTGCCTTTTTCGGTCGTAGTCCAGATGTTGCTCAGAAAACCAAAGCAGGCCTATTGCCGGCGTGAATAGATAAACAAAAGGAACCCCTGCCAAATAAGAGATTCCTGAATCAAACAGACCGCCAGAACAGGCCCATGTAGAAGCGGTGGCCAGCGCCAGAAAAAGAATCAGGCTCGTAACGCTGATATAAAGTAGTTTCCAGATGTCCATTCGGTTGTTCCCCTATTTTACGCGGTAGGTTTAAGAAGAACATAAATAGCTAAAGCACCAACTAACAAGATAATTCCGTGCGCCGAATAATCTCTTCCTTATGTTTATTCCTTGAACGGCCGTTCACCCTATGTCCAAAATCATTAGCTCTTATGAATGATGCCCTGAAAAGTTACATTGAACAGTACAACATACTCGAAGCGGGCATGCGGGAACTGATCAATAGAAAAGGTAACTCCCTATGCGGGCAATGCACACGGTGCTGTTGCGATGTGATTCATTGTACGTATGCAATGGAGAGTCCTTTCCTGAAGATGGTTCATCAACAAGAAGAATTCTTCGATCATAAAGAAGGCTTTTTGACTCCGTCGGGATGCGCTCTAGAAAAGGGACGCCCTTCCATTTGCTACGAATATTTCTGCGATGACCATTTCTACAATCAGCCCGACGAATTGCATGCCGAAATACTGAAAATTATCGGATCATTATTGAATCACGCCACGCGCAATGCACAGGGAGCCCCCCCTCTCGAAGATATTTTGCAAGAGGAAGAATTGGACCAACTTGACTTTCAGCAACTAAACAAGCAATTGAACGAAAGCCTGCAAGCCCTCGAAATTATCCATGCGTTCTACCGTGAAGGAAACATAGAGAAATCCGCCCTTCATACGCTTAGACAGATCCATCTCGGCGAGTAGGTTCTCACTTCCAGTAACCGGGAAGCCCCGGCAAGGTACCTTCAAGGATTTTATAGATCGCCTTTTTATCCTCGGCCGAGAGATGAGGAAAATCTTCATCCAGTTCATTGGTTGTCAGCACGGTATGCAGTCTTTTCATAACAGCCTGTTTAACAACGAAAGGAAGCATATTGAAGTTTTCAGAATAAATCAGGTAGCTGCATGGATATTTAAAAAGCCGCTGTGTTCCATCAAAATCCCGCAACGAACGCCCCTGTTCATCCCGAATGCCTTGATCAGAAAAATCCTGCGCGAATTTAGAGGTGCCAGACAATGCCCCATTCAACGCAGCTTCTTTTGTAAAGAGCATGTAGCGAGTTAAGGCCGCCGCATGCCGGGTCACTTCTGACGCTAATTTTTTCGGTAACGTTGCTGTCGGATCCAAAGGGTCTATTTGATGGTCATTCAGCAGTAGACGGACGCGATAGTTTGCCCGGATAATCAGGTTCAGCATGTGGCATTGATGCTCCAGCACCATGAGTGCCATTAAATCGCTATGGGGGTTGAGATATGGGTCTGTGTCAAAGAACGGATTCAGATCAACCACATTCAGATGTTCGTCTCCCTGAATATCCTGATCCTCCGGCAGATTCCCTTTGTGAGTTGAACGCCCATGCTTGCCCGTTACATACCAACCGCCCCATCGATCACTTAACGGAGTTTGATGATACACATTGACGGTCTTATATCGACCTTCTCCCTTGGAGAAAATACTGCGGACAAATAAGCCGGGCACCCCTTGCGTTGCTGCGCCGCTATGACAATCCAGACAGTCTTTGTTATTTCGATCGAATTGCGGCGCGAGTGTCGGCTCCTGCTTTAACGTGTAAAAAATCGGCCCTAAAAAAGGGTCGACAGAGATCACCTCAAGATAGTCAGCCCCGGGAATCCATCCAACAAACGTGGTATCGTTAAAATAAATCGCACGAGGCGTTTTTGGCGCAATCCGATCCTTCTGAAAACTGGTCGACTTGAAAACAAGGACCTGACTTTCCGGAGAAACATGCAGGGCCTTCAATGCCGACTTTAAATACCCCTGCCCAGGTTCAAATTCCAGTGGAGCATTTTCTAAAGCAGCTAATGCACTGATGGAATTGCTCAACGACCGGGAATGATAAAAGATAGGGGCATATTCAAACCGTAGCGATTCATTCGCAAAAGCTGAGCTGAACGCCATAATCAATGCGACTACAATATACTTCATAAAACACACTCGATTCATGACTCACAGTAAACCACTTCAGACTGAAGATCGGAATAAATATAGACAACAAGAGCACGGCGACTCTTACGATCCTCCAAATATAACAGAAGTTATACCGTCCAGCGATCCTCACCATATTCCCACCCCTTGCGAACCGGTTCCTTGAGGTATTGGTTCAGTTCAGGACGATTGGTGATTCTCATATTTTTAGAATCCCACTCAATCCTGCCTCCGTGGTTCACGGCAATGATACCGAGCAGCATGATTTCAGTAAAAGGACTCGCGTAGTCGAAATTGGCACCGGGTTCAGCACCGCCTTTAATGCGGGGATATTTTTCTTCCGGATAACCCGCCGCTTTAAATGCGATGGCTGCTTCCTTATTTGCCAGACGCGGGTTGTTGGAACGGTTATCTGTGAAGCCGTTGTTCTTAGTGCCCTTATAGAATGTTCCAGCCCCCGGAATCTTTCCCGGCCACGTCCAGTCTTCGGGGGGTGCCGGCTGGAAGAGTTCCGGATTCCCATTGTACCAATAGAACGTGCAGGGTTCCTTCGAACCACGTTTTTTAAAACCAAACCGGACACGGCATCCGTCCGCTACCATCCATTTATCACCACCAACCACTTTCTCCGCCTCGACCGATACCGGCTCGTAGAGATCCAGCAACCAGACCGGCGCATCGGCCACATGGCAAAACCAGTCGCCGAAGGTCCCGGTTCCATACCGGTTAAAGCCGCGCCATTTTTTCGGATGATAAAGCTTATGGAACGATGCAGGGTCGGAGGGCCCTGCCAGAGATCCCAATCCAGGACTTCAGGAATTGGATTTTGGAAGGCGGTAGTATTTCTGGTCGGGCAAAAAAGGGACCGGTCCATTTAGGGCCGCTAATATACGTATGGGCTTTCGTAATCTGGCCAAAAACGTCGGCCTCGTACCATTCGCGTAACTGGCGAATTCCGTTAAAAGTATGGCCCTGGTTGCCTATATTCGTGAGCACCTTATACTTATCCTTCGCCTTCTTTAGCGTACGTGCCTGCCAAATATTATGCGTCCGTGGTTTCTGTGTGAAAACATTGATACCGCGTTCCATAGCGGCGATGGTCGCAATAAAATGCGTATGATCAGGGGTGTTGACACAGACCATATCGATTTCCTTGCCCATTTTATCGAGCATCACCCGGAAATCAGAGAATTTGGCGGCGGACTCATTACCCGGATGCTTGCCGATGTTTTTGGAAAACATGCTCGAATCAACATCGCACAGTGCCACAATATTTTCGTCCTGCGTGCCTCCGTAGGCCTGCCCGGCAATCTTCCCGGCACCAATCATGGCCACGTTGACCTTGCTGTTGGCCGATAGACCAGGTTTTCCGATACTGAAAAGCGGAATGGCTGTTGAAGCCGCCACAGCGGTCTTCTGAAAAAATCTGCGCTTTATATTTTATTTTGTCGTCTGAAATAGCTCAGCCATCAGCTGCTGAGTTAGCCAAACCGTCTCATCCTCAAGCCGCACATCCAGCTTCAGCTGCCCATCCGGCGACTCATACACCAAAAACCGCCCCTTCGAAGACTCCATTCCATGTTCAGTCATTATGATTCGCTTCCAATCTCTCAACAGATGATAAACATCTCCGTGTCAGATCAATTCCTATGATTTCAACACAGTCCACTTGCTGGTTTCTCTCAACAATTATTGTACCTTCGACTTGAAGCCAATCGAGGAGCTCATGAAAACTCATTTTATTGCCAGTCTCGGGGTGTTCCCATCTTTTCTGCCCAGTGTTTACGAGAAGAAAAATACCAAGGCGAGAACGCTGATCTCGCAAATATTGCCCAACAAGCTGGTTTTCCAATCGTTCCCGCAGTTTAGCCCCAGACCAATTATTGTTCGCGATTTTCAGCTGGATCGGAACAGGCGCATCAAAGCCAACTCCATGAATACGAATATCCATTCTCTTTTCATGCAAGCCCTCGGGAAACAGACTCTTAACCAATTGGTAATCGGATTCTGATTGCCATTCGCTTAAGCGGCTCGTAATGAACAGATGTACACGGTGGTGATTTCCTTTGAGCTGTGCAGACAATCTGCGGATAGCACGCTCAAATGCTTTTGGGCTGGAAAGTTTTGCTTCATCAACAGAGTCTAGGAAAATCCAGCCCTTCTTCCGCCAATTTCAACCATGAAGCAAACTGATCGGGATCTCCCTCTTTAAATGCTATCTCAAAATTCTCGGCAAGATGCTCTAACCTAAGAAAGAATGCAGCCTTGCCTTCTTCTCGTAGTCTTCGTGTGACCTGTTGGATTTCTTCGGTCTTGCCAGCCCTTGCTTCGGCAAGAATGATAACCCGACGGAGCTGAATAAGGTCATCCCAAGTTTTTCCCACTCGGTACGACCGGCCAAAAGGAGAATCACAGGAATTTTCGTCAAATGAATAATCCTTCGGGATCGGATGGAACACTCTGTTCAATTCAATATATTTACTCATAACGCTAAAGAGCCTATCAAAACAGGCCTGACTGGTGATGTAGAAAACACACAAACTTCGTGGTCTTTCTGTCTTCGTGGTTAAATCCTTGAACTGACTCTTCGGCTATGCCCTTATTTTGAGCTCTTATGAATCAGTCGAATACAAAGGAAGTTCTCAATACCATTAAGCAGTCGCTCGGCGGCCTGCTGTTGCGCGATCGCGGGCACCTTAACGCCCTGATGCGGCGCGTGCGCCAGTGTATTCACGATAGCAAACCCACCGACAAGCTGCTCACCAAGCTGAAGGACGTACATATCCAATCATTGGAACGTGCCCAGAAGCGGGCGGCGGTTAAACTGAAACTCGACTTTCCTGAAATTCTTCCCATTTCCGGCAAGCGCGCAGACATTCAAAAGCTGATCGAAGAGAATCAGGTCGTCATTATTTGCGGCACGACGGGTTCGGGCAAAACGACCCAACTACCGAAAATTGTGATGGAAGCGGGTTGCGGGAAAACCGGCCGTATTGGCGTCACCCAGCCCCGCCGTTTGGCGGCAACGGGAATGGCGCGGCGTGTGGCAGAGGAGATGAATACGGAGTATGGCAAGGGTGTTGGTTGTCAGGTTCGTTTCGATGATTCCACCTGCGCCGAAACGATTATTAAATTTATGACTGACGGCATTCTGCTGGCGGAAACACAGCGGGATCGTCATCTGGAGCAATACGACTGCATCATTGTCGACGAAGCCCACGAGCGCAGTCTCAATATTGATTTCCTGCTGGGTTACTTAAAAAACCTGCTAAAGGTCCGACCCGACCTGAAAATTGTCATTAGCTCGGCCACATTGGATGCCGAAAGCTTTTCAGATTTTTTTAATAACGCGCCGGTCATTGAAGTCGAAGGCCGCACCTATCCGGTGGAAGATTTTTTCCTGCCGCCGGGAAAAGACGAAGAACTATCGAATCATATTCTCCGCGCCATGCGCTGGATTTCGGATGTGGATGATGATGGCGATGTACTGATTTTTCTTCCCGGTGAGCGAGAAATAAAAGACGCCACCAAAAAGTTGGAGGGTCAGCACTGGAAAAATACAGAGGTACTTCCCCTGTTCGGTCGTCTGAGCATGGCCGAGCAGCAACGCGTCTTTAAGGTTGGCGGACGCCGTCGAATCATTCTAGCCACGAACGTGGCGGAAACCTCGATTACGATTCCGGGCATTCATTATGTAGTTGATTCTGGACAGGTTCGGTTGAGTCGCTTCAATCCGCGCACCCAGGTGCAGGGTTTGCAGGTTGAACAAGTTTCACAGGCCAGTGCCCGTCAGCGGCGGGGTCGCTGCGGTCGCGTTACCGACGGCATCTGCATTTTTCTCTACGACAAAGATACCTTTGAAAACAGCGCCGAGTATACTGATCCGGAAATCCGCCGCTCCTCCCTCGCCGGCGTTATTCTGCAAATGGATCTGCTGGGACTCCCGCCGATTGAACGATTTCCCTTAATCGATCCGCCGCACCCGGCACTGGTGCGAGAAGGTTACAAGGCATTACAGGATATCGGTGCGATCGATGAAGACCGCAGGCTGACGAAGCTCGGCCGCGATATTTCCGCTTTCCCGACCGATCCGCACCTGGCGCGTATGATTGTGCAGGCCCACGATGAAGGAGCCTTGCCTGAAATCCTAATTCTGGTGTCTTTCCTTTCTATTCAGGATGTACGCGAACGCCCCACCGAAAAGGCTGAAGCGGCCGATTTGGCACATAAACAGTGGATAGATCCAAAGTCCGACTTCATTACCATCCTTAACCTCTGGAACTTTATTGAAGCCGAGCGAGGATCCGGCGGCTCGCACGGCAAACTTCGGAAGCTCTGCAAAGCCAATTTCATCAACTATCGCCGCGTGATGGAATGGCGTAATCTATGGAACGACCTGAAGCAGACGGTGCGAGATCTCAAATGGAAAATGCCCAACGATGTAAAGCTGGAGGATTACCACTACGACCTTGTGCACCGCAGCCTGTTGGCGGGATTGCCGGCTAACATTGGACTGAAGGGAGAAAACAGCGAGTTCACCGCTGCGCGCAACCGAAAGTTTTTTATCTTTCCCGGTTCCGGTCTTTTCAAGAAGCCGCCGGAATGGGTGCTCACTTTTTCGCTCGTGGAAACCACCCGGCTTTACGCCCGAATTGTCAGCGAAATTAAACCCGAGTGGCTCGAGGATGTTGCTCCGCATCTCTGCAAGGCGGTTTATAAAAAACCGGAATGGAATGCTGAAAAGGGATTCGTCTATGCAAAAGAATCGATCGTCTCCGGCGGTCTGACCCTGCTTGAGGGAAGACAGGTTCATTACGGCCCGATTAATCCTGAGGAAGCGCGTAAGATTTTTATTCAGGACGGCATGGCACCGGGCAATCTGACCACGCACGGTGGATGGCTTAAGCTGCACCAACGTATGCTGGATGATATCCAGGGATTAGAAGAAAAGATTCGCAGGCCCGATTCCCTACTCGATTCCGAGGCCATTCTGGAGCACTTCCGGCAGGTGCTGCCGGAAGAGGTTTATTCCGTCCAAACATTGGAACAATGGATTCGTAAGTCTAAGGCTCGAATTGCCATGCGGATGGAAGATGCAATATATCCGCAAACATCACCGGTCACACTGAATGATTATCCAGATGAGCTGACCTTCCATCACGAGGACTTCCATCTGATCTATACCTTCGAGCCCGGCGAGGAATTGGATGGCATCGCGGCCGTTTGCCCAACCGAGAAACTGGCCTTCCTCCCCGATTGGGCCCCGGACTGGCTCGTGCCGGGCTGGCTGGAGGAAAAGACCAGTCGACTGCTACGAACCTTACCTAAGAATCTTCGCACAACCATTTCGCCAATCGACCACACTGCCGCAAAATTTGTAAAATCAGATATCCTGCGCGACCAACCATTACTTAATGCGATCTCAGAATTTTTGCAGGCTGAATTCAAACTGCCCGTTGACGGTTCCGATTTTGACGAAAAAGCGTTGCCCGAATTCCTGCGCATGAAAGTAATCGAAACCAGAGACGATGAGATTGTACTCATCCATTCGTCCCTCTCCGACGAACACCGCTTTAATGCCCATCGCAACAGTGCAGAAATCTCCTTTTCGAAATGGATTCTGCCGCCTGATAAAACCTGGCCGGGCGATACTTTACCGGATTTCATTACGGCCGATGACCGACAACAAACGCGCGGTTACCCGGCACTGACTGCTAAAGCTACAGGTGTAGGAAGAAAGGTGTTCTTGAGCGCTATTGAGGCGCAGCATTCGCACCGCGCCGGACTGGCAAAGCTGTTTCGCATCCAGCATGCAGATCATGTGAAATATATTGAAAAGCGGCCTCCATTAACCCCCACCCTGCAACTGACACTCTCCGCAATTGACCATGAGTTTCTGTCGGACTATTTCGATGCAGCGATATTCGATGCCTTAACCGAGGGTTCAAGATACAGCATTCGGGATTCAGCAACTTTTGCTGAGCGAGCGATAACGGCCCGGGCAATTTTGTACGAAACAGCCGAAGAGCAGAGCGCAATTTTGGAAGAGCTGCTGATTCAACGTGAGCAGATTGTTGAGTCGATAGAAAACCTGACCGGCGAGTTTGATTCGTTGCACGATCTTGAGATGCAGCTTGCCTTCCTGTTTCGCCCCGGCTTCCTGCAAACGCTGAATGTATTTGATCGGTACCCGCGCTACCTGAAAGCAATGAAAGTGCGGATCCAGCGATTACGAAACAAGCCGCAGCAGGACATTAAAAAGTTGGGAGAAATTGAGCCCTTTCAAAATCGGCTCAATGAAAAGATGCTGGAAAGTGAAGACATTTCGTCCGCCTACGACCTCCTCGAATTTGCCATGCTACTGGAGGAGTTCCGCGTGAATCGTTTTGCGCCGGAAATTAAGACGCCCATCAAGATTTCAGCTCAACGCCTTGAAGAAGCATGGGGCGCTATTATCAACCCGTCTTGATTTAACGCGGCACGAAATACAGTTTGAAGTTTGCTTTTGTGGGATCAATCCCCAGCGCATCAAGATTCGCTGCCAGTTTTTCATCCTCAATATCGAACTCCATTTCATGGCTTTCGCCCGGCTGGAGGGAAATGGTCGCCAAAAGCCGTTCGCTTTTTTCATCTGCCAGATACAAAACACCTTCGACCGAGGCTCGATAGCGAATCATATAGCCGCCTCCAACCAAATATTCACGGCTGGGAATGCCCGCGAAATTAAAGACGTCCTTTTGAACTACTTTCTCTGACTGATCATTCCCCCTCTTCAGCGTTTGGCACCCAGCAACAAGGAGTGTTACCATTCCTAAAGTAGCCATTTTCCTTAATCCATAAACACTCATACGCCGCCTCCAATTCGCTATTTTCCACTTACATAGTGTTCGACAGCCAAACAGCGCTTTTCGATCAATCTTTATGGATATTAAAGTACAGAAGATAAGCACCATGATATGGGGAGGTGCCGAGTTTATTCATTCGTTGACTGGACCTCAAAGAATTTGACAACCACGGCTGAAATAACGAGAGTGTTCGCTCTTTAAAAAATGAGGATTCAGCATGCTTTCGGCAGTAATATTTGATTTTGATGGTGTAATCGTAGACAGCGAGCCCATGCACTTTAACGCATTCAACGCTGTGCTTAAGCCTTTGGGAAAAGCCATTACCTGGGAAGAGTATTGCGAAATCTATATCGGTTTTGATGATCGTGATGCCTTCAAGGCCATTTTCAAAACTAATGACGCGAAACTTGGATCGCGAGATTTGAAGAAAATGATTTTCGAGAAAGCCGCCTTTTTTCAGACCCTCGTAAAGAACGGTGAGGCTACGCCATTGCCTGGAGCGGTTGAACTGATCAAGGCGATTCCAGTCCGTCTTCCTGTCGCCCTTTGCAGTGGTGCCCTGAGGGAAGACATTCTCCCTATCCTTGAAAAACTAGGGATCGAAAATGCTTTTACGGTGATTGTTACTGCGGAAGATACTCCGAAGAGCAAACCCAATCCCGCTCCTTATCTACTGGCACTGGAAAAACTGGAAATTCACGACCCTGCGACAGCACTAGCCATTGAAGACACTCCTGCGGGAATCCTTTCTGCAAAGGCAGCCGGAATGAAAGTGCTCGCCGTCACGAACAGCTATGATCGTCATTATCTGATGGAAGCGGATGCCGTTGCCAACTCGTTGGAACAGGTTAGCCGACTCACGATCGAAAACCTTGTGATGTAACACAAAAAAGCTCTTAACAGAGCGCTTTCACAGTTTCGTCAGGCCTGTACTATTTTACTTTTTGATCTGCATTTTCAGATTCCTGATTTGGAAGTCTTTTTCCAGCAACAGGTATTTCACCACATCCCCGATTGATACAATCCCAAAGAGTTGAGATCCCCGCAATACCGGCAAATGACGTGTTCGTTTTTCGGTCATGATCTTCATGCACTCATCAAGTGTGGTATCTGGCGCAACCGTGTATTGAACTTTTGTCATGCATTCAGCAACGGTTGTTTCGGTAGGTTTCTGATCCTTCATAACCACACTTTTGACAATGTCCTTCTCAGACATAATACCAACCACTTTCCCACCATCCATTACCACGCAAGTTCCTGCCCCAATACGATCCATTCGCATAAGCGCATCTTTTACAGTTTGACCGGGTTTAACTGTAAGGACTTCATGACCTTTGGAATCCAATAAATTAGATACTTCGCTCATCACTCTCTCCACTTCTTCTTTTCATTTCTTCCAACTCGACTGAAAACACTATAGGGAATGCATGAAATTCGACAAGTGAAAGTTAAAACATCCCGTTGGAGGAATGCGCGTTGCCATTCTGTTTCACTTCATTGCCTCCAGTGGAAACATCAGATAAGCTGAATCGTCTTCTCAGCAACCTTTTCTCCATCGAGCCAGGTGATCAGCCGCCATACTCCGCGCTTATCCTCCACCGGAGCCCAAATGGTATCGCCCAGAAAAAACCGAAAGTCGTTGGTCTTAACATACAACTCCCCTTCGAAAGGAGGAGCGATTTCACCAGATGAATCCTTAAAGGAAGGGTGCTCGATGCAAAACGTTATCTTACTGTTGCGCGCATGGCGAATACGTAGAATATAGCCAAACTCAACATCCAGCGCCGCCTCAATTTCGGTCGTGATTTTGACAAGCCTTGGCAGCTCTTTGCTTTCGCGATCCCAGCCATCGTACTGACCATGGCTGTGCATGGACACATCTGCCTTATTCCTGGCCATTAGTTCACCTTGCGAAAGGAACAACGGCCGATTTGTTTGTGAGAGAAAACGAGCTCAAAGTCGGTACGTTCTTCATCGTCGGGTTCGAATGCTGGAATTTCTTCGAATCGTTCATCTTTTAGGAGGAGCTCATAGATTTCATCGAAGTATGGTAGATGATCGGTCGCCACGTGCAGGCAGCCATCGACCACCAAGGTTTTGAAGAGAGCATCAATGAAGGAAGGATTAAAGAGCCGATTGTCGTGGTGGCGATCTTTTGGCCAGGGATCGGGAAAGAAAAAATAATAGTTCGCGACATAGTTGGCAGGCATCATCTGACTGATGGCGTAGTAGCCCTCCATCCGGAAAAGCCGAACATTTTCACGTTCGGCCCGTTCGCAACGTCGGCCGCTACTATGAATACGGATCTTTTGCCGCTCGATACCCAGAATATTGGTTTCCGGAAATTTTCCGGACCGGGCAACCAGAAAACGGCCTTTACCCGATCCGATGTCAACCTCGAATGGGGATTTCGGATTGGGAAATTCCGATTTAAAATCGTATGGGTCCAGCCAGTTTTCAGGAAGCACGCGTAATCTTGTCTTTTTTCTTATACTCATAAGGTGTATACAGTCGGCGAATTGTTGAATAAAGGGCAAGCAAATCAAATGGGTATTTCAGATCGAGACTACATGCGCGAACCGGCAAAAGATATAAAAGCCGGCAAACCACGCGCTCATATTAAAAAAGCCGAAAACAAACCATCGGTCGCAGAACGAATTAAGTTTTGGTTGTGGAATTTGAAAAACGGTAAATAGAAATTCAGGCTGATCGTCGGACAGTCAAAAGTCCTCCCAAATCTGGCATTTGACTTTATTTGGGGTTGAATCCAAGCACCACCCACCGAATACCCCACAGTAGCGCCACAGGCAATACTCCTGCCGAAAGGAATGGAATCACATTTCCAGATAGCGGACTCAGAAATATAAACGCCAGAGCAATCCACATGCCAGTAAGAAGAATGGCCAGACGATTCAATCCGTTATCCTTTCGATCCATGGTAGGCGATGTGTCACGTGCAGGATCTTTTGCTATCGATTTCATTCGTATCATGCGCGGGATAAAGAATAACCCAATTAAAACGATTAGTATGATGATGATTTCTTTTACTCCTGACAGCATAAAAATCCTTGGTAACCTCTAAGAACGTGGTGAACATTGGGGTGAACAATGCCGTATTTCAACCCTTATATTGCTGGGTTTTATCCCTACACGCTCAAACCATCGGCAGCGTATAAAAAAGTTAATCGACAAACCTTGACGGGAACCAGGTTGCCAGCTACTTTATGCGCTCGTTTGTAAGAAAAAGCGGGTGTAGTTCAATGGTAGAACCTTAGCCTTCCAAGCTAATGACGACAGTTCGAATCTGTTCACCCGCTCCATTTTCAAAGGGCTTATCTTAACCGATAAGTCCTTTTTTATTGGGTTAAATGAAAGCCACCCCTTTTCAGGCTCTCCCCCAAAGACGGGGGCAAGGGCGGATTTTTATTAACCACACATGGTTCCACCCTCAACGTGTAAGCTCAATTACCCTCAACCGGTAATTCGTAAAATTCTTAAAACCATACGCACGGCGCTGGATCACTTCCGGCTCTTCCCCAAAAACAGGAGAGCCTGCCTTTTTCCTTAAGCCATTTTTGTAGTGCACAGTCAGCGACTGGTCGGCGAGCACTACCCTCGGCACTCCCTCGTTGAGGGCGAAATGCCGGACAGCAAGGATTCTAGCATCAGGCGCAAAGCTGATGCATGTCGGTTGAACGTACCCTCCAGTTCTACTCAGCACTGCTGCTCGAGACATAACTTTGAATCGCGTCCATGCCCTTTATTCTTTTATATTCCCCGCGGGTTTCCCTAGCGACTTTATTAAATTTAGGATCCGCAGCAGAGCCGCTGTCCGCAGTCACGAAGTGGATCACATTGATGGAGTATCTATCTTTTTTATTCTTACTCAAACCACTGCTCCGAGGCATTGCGGACTTCTCTTTTTCCCGCGTGTTATTAAATGCCTCAACCATCATTTCCGGGGAGTAGTTGGCATGGGTGGTGCCGGAAGGGGGAAGCCGCGCCCCGGGAATATATGCCCTTATAAGACCGCCATCTCCTCCCGTAATCACCCGGGGAGCCTGTCCCTTTGCGCGGCGGCGATCATTCTCTTTCTTAAATAGCGCGCGAGCCTTTGCCACGTTTTCTTTGTATTTCTCCTGATCGGATTCATCCCAATCCCGATCCCGGGTTCCGGTTTTATAGCGCAGCTCACTTCCCCAACGGCAGGTAAGGAGAAATACAACATCCGCCTGCTGTTTCATCGACAGGAACGTTGGCCTGGCCCAACCTCCGGGAGAGTTTTTAAGCGGATCGATCATGAAGTCCCCGCTGACTCTAACTCCACCCGGCCCCAGCGTCTTGGGTCCGTAATCTTTATCTCCCATACCCTTTTTCACGGTATTAAGGGGCTTCAGCCAAGCATCCACCTTGGCAACATTATCAGGCGTTGCCGATACCATATCCGGAAACAGTGTGAAGTCTCCACCGCCGTATACAGCTACATTGAACAGGATGGTGGGATTCAACCCTTCCAGAATCCGAACCAGCTCTGATTTAATAATGGTGTAGGCCGGAATCCCGCCCATGCTGTCGACCATCATATACGCGGAAGCATCCAAAATAATAAAGACCTTCTCGCCACTGCTTTTAATGCCAAACAGATTCATTTCCGGCATGGAGAACCCCACGCCGCCCGATCCACCGAGACCATCGCCCGCGGCCGATCCCACGCCGCCTTTAACCCCGGTAATTTCCGGCATCTTAATGTCCGGCACATTCTGATTCAGTTTGGGTTGTACCACGATCCGTTTGCGCAGCTTCGGTTTCTGGGTCTTCTTTTTTTTGATATTGACCGGAACCTGCAATTTTTTAAGTTGCAACTTCGGGCGTTTAATCGGTTTGGCCTCGAAGACCTGCTCTTCCTTCTGGATCACGGTGACCGCTACGAAGGAAATAGCCACCACGATCAGCACCGCGTGAATGCCCAAACTAACAATCGCAGCACTTGATTTTGCATGCTTTGAAAACAGTCCCTTTTTCATCATCTACTTGCCCTCATTATTATTCTCAATTCAACCTGACCGCTGTTAACGGATACCTTCTTTTTCGACCGGCCAAACCGATCAGCCCCTGCAACTACATCATTCGCACTATTCAAACAAAAATTCATTTATACAGTATCCCTCATTCAGGATGTTTCAACAACCCCATATTTATAGCGTGGCGATAATTTCCGAATTCTCTCCGACTTATGACAATAAAATCCAATTTAAGAAGCTGCATCCCTGCTTAACTTCGATAGTCCACGGTACCGCCGCTACCCGAATACCCCCCCCCCCCCCCCCTAATGGGGTGGAGGTTAAGCCTCTTGGCTGAATTTTATTGATTCAAACCATCCTGTTTATCTCTCGTTGTTCAGCCCGGTTTTTTTAAAATGTTGAATCATAAAGCTTGGACTTTTACATGATTTATGATATGCGTATACGCATGTTTAAGGTCGGGGAGAAATACTAAATGGATGAGGTTGTAAATTTGATTGCGCAGCGTGATGAACTGTTGAGGGAAATGTGTGATGCGCCGCTGTGGGTTAACGGATCGGTCGTAGAGACGACTCGAAAGGTTCGCGGTAAGGAGATGACATTCCGCTATCTATCCCACAGCATAAAGGGGGAAAATAAGATTACCTATATCTCGGAAGCACATCTAAAACAATTCCAAGCAGCAGCGGTTGAAGGAGACAAAATAAAGCGGCTTCAAAATGAACTGAGTGCAATAAATATGAAGCTGATA
>JAZGFK010000012.1:0-7248 GCA_036479375.1 Pontiella sp.
TATAAAATTGGCGGTTTTCGTAAGAAACAAACTGCGTTAAACGCAAAATCAATATTCAAATGTGGAAGTAAAGTATGCTTAGGAATTCATCCTGTCAAAAAAAACTCCTTGCAGGGCTTTTCCCCGCAAATCTAATTAACGGATTTTCAGGGTTGCAACACCAATTCAGGGCAAAGGTGATTCCAAGAATCCAGATACTTGAGAAATAAGGATTAAACCACTACCCCAAAATAGGTAACCACCAGTTCGGAGTCGCCGGTGTTGATGATTTCGTGCACTTCGCCGGGCTCGACTACAACCGTGGTGCCTGCCGCGAAGACGTAAGCGACATCGTTGATTCGAATTTCGCCACAGCCGGCTTCGGCGGTGAAGACTTCGGCCATGTCGTTATGAAGATGATCCCCCGCCTTTTCACCGGGTGGAAAAATGGCGCGGGCATAATTCGTGATGCCTGGAATTTCGCCGTTCTCAACGAGTACTCGCTTGCGAATGGCCGAATTATGCGACACACCTTGTTCAGGTACTTCATTTAGCTTAATCAGTTTCATCGTGTTAGACGGGGACGTCTCCCAACCTCATTACATGAGTGAAGAGTTAACATCAATTTCTTCGTGATAAATCACATTGAGTTCACCAAATGGGCAGATAATATCGAACGGGATGCTAATCACTTCCATGCCAAGCGGGGTCTCCCTTGACTCTGAAAAGATTCCAATCACTCTCACTTTGTTTTGCATTACCGGAAGTACTTGGGCAATCAAATGAACGCCGGGATCGAGCGAGACATCCACCATGGACCCATTGAGTAAATAGGATGCTTTGGAAGCGCGTTTAACTGGGATAATAATTGATTCATTGTTTAGCCAATTTTCAGGATAGCCGGAAACGCGAGGAGCTGAAACGACGTTCCACTCGCGTGTCCCACCAACGGACGAAGGCGTTAAAACCGCTCGCTGGACTTCAACGTTATAGCTTGTGGCATATTTTTCGACACGTAATGAGAGTTTCTCGCTCCGGGGAAAAACCGAGGACGACGGCTCCCCTTTTGCAGAAGAGGGGGTTGATTGACACCCCGCACAACAGAGTACTGCGATCAAAATCAGATAGTTTAACATGGAAAACCTTTTTCTTATGAGACGTGTATAGGGGAATCAACTACACAAAAGTGATGAGCTCAACGAGCTAAAAACACTTCGGATTAGGGGCAGGCATCCAACGCTTGAACAATTGAGTCCAACCATTGAAGTTTTTTCTTTTGGAGCATCGGACTGGGATGCGCGCTTAGCATGGGATGAATTTCTGATTTTACCGTACAGGTCGGTTCCCCCGCAATTCGCCCGAGACATTGCTCAACCAACGGAAGCAACCCCAGATCCTGCCCCCACCCTAATAGAATGGGTGTTTTCGTTTTGCGTTTCATCGCATGAGTGCATTCCGCAGATCGTTCATGGCAAAACATACTATGCACATGCCCCCCCATGATTCCGGCAAGGGAGTTGGCCTTCTGCAAAAAACTACCCGATTTGGGATCCCGTAAATCAGACAAATTCAGCACCCTAATATGTTTCCAGCCCTTCGAAACAGCCACACGCATAATTTGATATTGAGTATTGTCGGGTTGCGTCAGAACCAGCGGCTTTCGCATGGATGTTCCAGACGTTGGATATTCAATTTCTTTATCCATGTGATAGATATCTTTCGGATGCGAGGATCCCGGATTCATCATAATGACCACTATATCCGGTTCTATTTCTGAAATATCAGCGGGGTTTTCCTGTGGAATGGATTGATCGACAATCTCCAGAACGCTGCGGCAATTGGCCTGCTCTCCATTCATAAGGACCAGTTCATAGAAATGGCCATAACAGGTAAACTTCTTTTTCAACTCCGCTGCATATAGAAATTCCATAATGAGGTGTACTCCGTATTGCGTATTGCGTGGACATTTCCGAGACTCATTCTTATGAGCCAATTCGTTGTACGCAATACGCAGTAAAATAATAGCCGGGCATTTTAGGCTTTCTGCGCTTCAAATAACAAACTATCTTTGTTTAGTTCAATCGACTGGGGATTTTTATGCACATTGTAATCGATATACTGGCGGCACTCATCCTGTTTTTTTTCCTGTTGGCAGGCTGGCACAAGGGATTCCTTCTCTCCTTGCTTGGCGTGATTCGCGTGATCCTGGCCTATGGGGTGGCATTTTTTGCCGGTCGTTATGTTGGCTTTTGGCTGGGTGAGATTACTCATCGTCCACGTATCGTCACCATTCCGGTTATTGCCGGACTAACCTTTGTCATCATCACGTTCGTGTTCCATGTCATTATGACCAATATGCGGGACGAACATCGGGAAAAAGAAGAGAAGGAAGACTATAGCCACCCTTGGTACAGCTCGCTGGGCGGCGGCGGGATCAACCTCGCAGTCGGACTGTTTTCGCTTATTTTTCTATTTTGGCTTGGCGAAGTTTTTTTTGTAGGTGCAACCGGCCGCTCCATTCCGGGAGCCGACAAGGCTGGCTTCGGCCGATTTGCTCGTCGCGTCGTTTACGAATCGATTAATGTGGTTGCTGCGAAACCGGGACGGGAATCTCAGGCCGCCGCTATGGCCCGAGTGGTCAGCAACCCAGCCCTCGGCATGAGTCACCTTGAAATTCTACTCGCCGCAGAATCAGTTCAGCAGTTGATCACGGATAAACAGTTTGCCGGAGATCTGTTGAGCGGAGATCAGGAGCGCATAGAACAAAACGCTGCCCTTCAGCAACTTTTCGACGATAAGGCTACACTGGAAGAAATGAAGGAAATGGGCCTGCTTTCCGGCAACGAAAAAAAATCGGCCCTATGCGAGAAGCTTTCCAAAATCGGAAGCAACGAAACCATTCAGGCTAAAATCGGAAACTTAAAGGAAAAACAGTTGCTGAGCACTGACAAGATCACGCTTCTAATTCGCGATCCTGATTTTGATGTTATTATCGGCGAACTCATGAAGTAAGCGCCCCAGCTTGCGATTGACCTCTCAGGAGCAAGCATATACTCTTTTCACGCGTTTCAAGACCATGCAACCAACTAGGAGATCATAATGAAAAGAAGTCATCTTTTGCTCACCCTCGCTCTCGTTTCCGTCGTCGCATTGACGGGCTGCAAAACCAAAGTTAAACGTGTTGCAGTCGATGAAACAATCGACCTTTCCGGGCGCTGGAACGACACCGATTCCCAACTCGTATCCGCCGAAATGATTGCCGACATTGCTTCGCGTTCCTGGATCGAGGAATACACCGCTAAAAACGGGAAAAAGCCCGTCGTTATCGTCGGCACCATACGCAATAAAAGTTCAGAACATATCGAAACCGAAACCTTCACCAAAGATCTTGAACGTGAACTGATCAATAACGGCCGGGTAACATTCGTGGCCAACAAGACGGAACGCGGTGAACTTCGCGGTGAACGAACCGAACAACAGACTTGGTCGCGCGAAGAAACACAGAAACGTCTGGCGGCCGAAACCGGAGCCGACTATATGCTCCAGGGCGGCATTAAAACGATCATCGACCAGGAAGGAAAAGAGTCGGTTAAGTTCTATCAGGTCGATATGGAACTCGTTCACCTCGAGTCCAACGAAAAAGTTTGGATGGGCAGCAAGAAGATTAAGAAGTACGTCAAAAAGAGCAGCAGAAAGTGGTAGCGAAACGCGCAATGCCCGGAGTGCCGCACTCCGAAAACCTCTAACCATGCGTACCCCGTGCACATCCATACTATTTCCTTGCGCATTAACACTGTTGACCGGATGCGCGAGCATGCGGACCGACAAGTCGCAGTATGCGGGTATGGATCTGCTGTTGGCCCGCGCGGACTACCCCGCTGCCATCGCCCAGATCGAAGCCGCTAAGGAGCTCTCCTACACGCGAAAAGACCGCGTTGTTTACTATCTCGACATCGGTATGCTGTACCATTGGAATGGCGAGTATGAAAAGAGCAATGCGTTCCTCGAAAAAGCCGAACGCGCCATCGATGAAAATTTCACAAAAAGCCTGACCCGAAGTGCTTCCTCGCTGATCCTGAACGATAACGTGCTCGTGTACGAAGGAGAGGCCTACGAAGACATCTACCTCAATGTATTCAAGTCGCTGAACTATCTTGCCCTCGATCGCAACGACGAGGCCTTCGTTGAAGTACGCCGCATCAACAACAAACTGGTTCAGCTCGAAAGCAAGCACGAGAAAATGGGTCGAAAATTGAGCAAAGCCGAAGAAGCCCATGAAGAATTTATTCCGGGTAAAAGCCATTTTCAGGAATCCGCACT
Source organism: Pontiella sp. (assembly GCA_036479375.1). Classification (GTDB taxonomy): domain Bacteria; phylum Verrucomicrobiota; class Kiritimatiellia; order Kiritimatiellales; family Pontiellaceae; genus Pontiella. Next base: position 4,300 of record JAZGFK010000012.1, read on the forward strand.
CGGCCGCTATCTGGGCATGCTGCTCTATCGAAACGAAGGCAAGTGGGACGATGTCCGAATCGACCTCGAAAAGATTTCCAAAGCGTGGAAGCTCCAGCCCGATATTTACCCCTTTGAAAAACCCGATTTTTCCCGATCAACGGAAAGGATCTACGCCCCAACCGCCCGTCTCAATGTGATTGCATTCACCGGAACCGCTCCCAATAAAAAAGCGACAACATTTTACATCCATACCGAAGAAAATATAATTGTGCTCGCGGGCTCCTCGGAGAACTATCTGGGGAAACAAAACCTCTCTGGACTCACTGTAATTCCCTGGTATGGCGTTGCTGAGGGTTATCATTTTAAGATCCAGCTCCCCTACATGGAAAAACAACCTTCCAAGGTTGGACGTATTGAAGTTTCCATCACGGATGCCGTAGCCGTAAGCCTGCAGCCTCTGGAAAGCCTTGAAAATGTTGCTGTGGAAACATTCAGCATTAAAAAACCGATGATCTACCTCAAAACAATCACACGCGCGGTAACCAAGGGTTTGGCCGCAGAACAAGCTAAACAACAGATGACCCAGAATATGGATGGGGGGATGGCCTTCTTCACCCGGCTTGCCGCCGATCTAGCCGTCGACCAGACCGAAAATGCCGACCTGCGTATATCGCGCTTTTTCCCGGCCGAATCAGCTATCTGCGAACTCCATCTTGACGAAGGCATCTACGACATAAAGATCAACTACTACGCCACCGGTGGGTCCTTAATCCACACCGATGAAAGACCGGGAGTTTCCATTGTATCCGGAAAGATCAATATGCTTGAATCGTCCTACCTGAACTAAGGAATGCTCACATGAAAAAAGCACAAGGCAGCATAATTTTTCTGCAGAATAATTTTTTTGAATGGACCTCCGGATCTATTAAATTATTCTGCCACCAAATGATACTGCCTATCTTCCTATTGAGCCTGGTTGGATGCCAATCATTCACGGGCGGCTCGCCGGAGTGGGTGGAAAACCCAAAATCAGTCTACCCCGAATCGAACTACCTAGTGGCGGTTGGCGCGGGTGATACACGGCGCGCGGCGGAAAATTCAGCCGCGGGTAATTTGTCGCGGATTTTCGAAGCCCATATTCAATCCGACGAACGAATACTGGATAAGAGCCGGGAAACCAATTCCAGTTTTGAACGCACCACCGATTTCACAGCTGACATCAATATTCTTTCCGCGCAAACGCTCTACAACATACAGCACGCAGAGGCGTGGAAAGATGACAAGGGCCGCTACCACGCCGTTGCCTATCTGGAGCGCAGGGAAACCGCGGCGATCTATCGCGACATGATCAACAAACAAACGACCCGCGTAAATTTCCTGCTCGCCAGTGCGAAAACTACGACTGACCTGCTGAAGCGCTATGCCACATTGCGCACCGCCAACCGCCACGCAACTGAAGCGGATTCCTTACTACGGCAGCTCAAGGTGATCCACTCCCCATCCGTCGCCGGTTTAACGCCCTCCTACTCCGTTAATCAGCTGAGGAAGGCTCTCGCTGATTCGGCTAAAAAAATCAAGGTGAGCATCCGAATTCAAGGCGATAATGAAAACCGGATGACCCAATCTGTAGAGGCATTTATCACCCGTTATGGATTCGTGGTTGGCCAACCTATGGTACTCGATATCAGCGGTCGCGTGGCGGTTACCGACACCGGCGAGCGGGAGCAAGGCCTTGTTTTTGTCCGCTACGAACTCGCATTGCAGATTAAAGACTCGGAGGGCACCCTGATTGCATCCGTCGGCGATAAAGGCCGCGAAGCGCACAAGTCGCTGGAACAGGCGCGCGTTCGATCGTTTCGAACCTTGGGAAATGCCATTCAGGCCAACGGTGCCCAGCGCCTCGATGCCTACTTCGATTCACTCATCGACCAGCAATAGCCAAAAGGATTGAGACCTGAAGTAACCCTAGTTTCCATCCACATCGACCCAATCATGACGGTCTTTAGTTTCCTCAGGAAGGCAGAGTTCCCGCACATATATTATACCTGACGGGGTTTTCAGGATAAACTTGACCCGAACGCCTTTGATTTTGCCGGTCTGGTTAGTTGGTGTGCCATCGGCATATGCATCATACCCGCCCGATAAACGCTGTTTGTAGAGGTCGAATGGTTCAGTCTTCACGACCTTGGACTTGCGCGGAGCTAATGTGCCCACTTCCAAATCTCCATACGCAGTGAAAAAGTCAACTTCGGTACGCCCATTTCCAAGCACTTGCTGCTCCGCATAGATATTGTATTCGATCTTGATGTCTCCAATGGGAAATTCCGTGCGATTATCCACTGTGATTTCATAACTGATTTCATCAATGTCACGGCGGACTGCTCCCTGCACCATCTCCATTCTTGAATTTACAATCTTCTTCCTAACTTCAACCTTGAGGCGGCTGGACTGGAACTCCTGAACAGCATGCCAGTCTCGGAAATACGCCTGATCACTTTTGCTAAAAATCGCGACCTTTACTTTCTTACGCTGCTTGTTCCTCAGTTCAAGTTCCAGCATTCCTCGGCGGGTATCAACCTGAAGAAGTTTCGCCTCCAAACTCCTGCCTTGGACATCATAGATTCGAAAAGAGTCCTCTTCAGCATCTGCCGGAACGGCGGAGAGGACGATTGCCATTAAAGTGATGATAGTTTTAAAGGTCATTATGAAGTTCCTTTCGACAGAAACTACAAACTAGTAGCGTTTTCTGTTTCAAATAGAGATTTACCTAAATCCGCGAGTTAATTTCTTGTGAAGAATAGTTACCTGTTGGGCTAGAATGACTAATGTAGCCGTTCGCTAAAACAAAAAACCAACCCAACAGGTGAGGAAATGAAACACTATAAGCTCAAGACCGGCAAGGGCGAACTCAACTCAACCAGCGGAAACCACCTTTGCGGCCTCGTGCTCGGCAACCTTCCGAAAACA
>JAZGFK010000013.1:0-40853 GCA_036479375.1 Pontiella sp.
CCCCCGCAAGATACTGAATTTTAAAACCGCAGAAGAGTTGTTCATTCAGGAGATCGCGGCATGAGATGCATCGGGCTTAGAAAAGTTGGGCATTTTAATTTACAGTCTACCGCGGGTAAAAATATAACCATTAATCCTATTCAGCATTAACAAGGGATGATATTTTTCGTTCTTAACGCAAGGGGAAGTTTAATGTTTAATTATAGCCGAAGAAAAAAATCATTATGTTTATTTATGGCCGCATCGGTATTCCTATCTGTAAACAGTGAAGGAAGGGAATATACGTACCACCATTCACATGGCGAAGTTACGATGCAGCCTGGTGCCAACTATGTTTACCTCGAAGTGGATGCGCTTTCTCCGTACGGCTTTTCCGACTTAACATCCAGTGAATTAAAGAAGAGCGATTTAACAAACCACCACGCGGTAAAAAATAGAAACTCTGCCATATATGAAAAAATCATAAACAAGAAGGGAACCCAAACGCAGAGCCTGCATGCCGTTGCTCAATCAGCCGCACAAATTAACGATTTAGTCTGGCAACCGGTTTTTGAACAGGGTTCAGCTATACTGATCCCTAATAGTGAGGTGATTGTAGGATTTAATGATGAAACGACCTTAGACGAAGCTGAATACTACCTCCTGTTGAATGCCGTCGATCAGGGTATCATCGGGATCCGTTATCATCGAAAAAATAGCTTTATTATCACCATTGATGATCCTTCGGACGGGCGGTCATTTGAAGTTTCCCTCGTCCTTTCCGAAATGGATGAAGTGGCTTTTGCTGAACCTAACTTTACGTTCATCATGAATGATCAACGCATGCCGGAAGCAACGTTCAGCGTACCACCAAAAAGGGATTTTAAACCTGCCACGGTCCTAACTCCAGAAGTCAGTATGTTGCCGGTCGAAGCGGCTGCGGCATCTCCTGTTTGGGTCACACTTCAATCACAGGATTTCGAAAGTGGAATAGCAGGTTGGACGAGTACGGCCTATGGCTCATCCCTTGCAACATGGGAGCGCACAACCCACCGGAAACACTCGGGTTCCCATTCGCTCTATTGTGCCCAAACGGGAGTGTCCGCCCCCGGACCGGCGCAAAATAATATGAACTCCTGGTTTGAGTCAGAAATATATAATTTAACCGGCTATGAAGAAGTATATGTCGAAGCATGGTTTTATGCCGTGAATGAAGTAGATGCCAGTAGCGTTTACGACTCTGCTGCGCTTGTTGTTATCGATAATTCTATAGACGCCGCAGATGGAGAATGGCTCGCTATTTTTCATCAAAATGATTGCACAACGGATACCACCACCCAAAATGGTTGGCGCAAGGTTGTCTACCGGGTGCCACCTGAATTTTTGGTCAGCCAAGCCTCTTTTTCACTGATTTGGGAGTCCGATATCAACATTCAGGTTGAGGGATGTTACATCGACGATGTCCGCATTGTTGCCACGACGAATGTCGATACAGATCCGCTCGGGAATGACACGTATGGAGCCCGCCTGTGGAGCCACAGGAACACCGGACAGATTGCAGGTCTGGGGGATGACTCCAATGACTTGCATATCGTCGAGGCATGGGATGAAACTTCCGTATCGAGCGAAATCGTAATAGCCATTATTGACGAAGGTGTTGATCTTACCCATCCGGATTTGAACCTCGTCACGGGATATGATCACGATGGCAGTGTCGGCGGAGGGCCGCGAGGATCGCATGGTACTGCCTGCGCCGGAGAAGCGGGTGCAATCCGCAATAACGGGATAGGGGTCATCGGTACTGCACCGGGTGTAAAAATCATGCCGATCTATATGGGGGATACGGATGCGGAGATCGCCAATTCAATTGACGTTGCCGTCACGAAAGGGGCCAAAATTCTGAGTAATTCCTGGGGAGGAGTCGGCTGGTCTTCTACGGATATTGAGGATGCTATAAACGATGCCATTGCTGCCGGTTGTGTTGTGCTGTTTGCCGCTGGTAACGGCCCCGATCGCTCACCATATAACTACAACGTTGCCTTCCCCGGCAGTCTTAACAGCTCGTCCGACGTGATCTGCATCGGTGCATCAAGTCCCACCGATGAACACAAGAGTGCATCCAGTAGTGATGGGCTGCATGGGTGGGGATCAAGTTATGTCGGTGCCGGGCCCGACGTTGTTGCATCCACAACATGGAGCTACACGACAGATTGGCAGGGTGCCAACGGATACAACCCGGGCGGAGGTATTAAAGTCGGCGATGATGGAAACTACACTCACGACTTTGGTGGCACCTCTTCGGCAACGCCCAAAGCAGCTGGCATTGTTGCGCTTATGCTGTCCCAAAATCCAACCCTAACTCCGGCAGAAGTAAAAGTAATACTCAAGAATACGGCAAATGATATTGATCTAGCCGGAGCGGATGACAAAACCGGGGCAGGCCGTGTCAACGCCTATCTAGCTGTTTTAAGCTCCGCTTTCAATCCGGTTGAATCTGCAACAATTTATACTGCGGGTAGCATGGTGTATATTGATTTTCAAGGAACGGCCTTTCAATCCTTCAAATTGAAAGCGTGCAGTTCGCTCGTCTATCCCAGCTGGATAGACAAGGGAACTCTCAACTTTAACTCATCTGGTGAAGTCACGTTCAGCGAAAGCGTACCTGAGAGTCCGGTACTGTTTTACAAGACAACCCAACCATAGAATTTCAGATAAATGACTGGGCGTGCGGTTAGTTCGAATCGGTGATCGGAGTTGTCTTTAACGCTTCCAGCGCCTTTAGGGCGGCAAGGCGCTCACCTTCGCGCTTGCTGCCAGCTGTGGCTTTCCAGTTATTTCCACAGGCAGTGACTTTGACGGTGAAAGAGCGGTCGTGTTCAGGGCCGGACGTTTCGATGGTTTCGTATTCGGGAATGTCGTGGCCGTGGCTTTGGGCATATTCCTGAAGATTGCCCTTGGGGTTACTTTTGGCCGGGGCATTTTCAAGTTCGTCGAGCTCGGGGAGGAAAACGGCCTTGAAGATTTTGTTCGCTGCGCGGGCTCCGCCGTCAATCCATGCGGCTCCGATAATTGCTTCAACGGCGTCGGCCAGGTTGGAAGCGCGTGTGGCTCCACCATTTTTGGTTTCGCCAACGCCAAGAAGCAGAAATTCACTAAGACCGATTTTTTCACCGATTTTGGCGAGTTTGCGATCCTGCGTCAGGCGGCTTCTCATTTTGGACATATCGCCTTCGGTGGCATCGGCGTTTTCAAGAAACAGATATTCGGCGGAAATCAGGCTGAGCACGGCATCGCCAAGATATTCGAGCCGTTGATTGTCGTCGGACGATTCTTTGTTTTCGTATCGGTAGGAGGGATGGGTAAGCGACAGCTTGAGCAAGGCTTTCTTTTTAAAGCGGTACCCGATCACCTGCTCAAGTTTCTTATAGGTTGAATTTATCATGTATTTTTAAACACAAAGGTTCGAAGGGCGCGGAGTTTTGAATGGGGTATTCTTAGAGTCCTTTGTGTCGTTGTGTTCAATGTTTAGAATGGGGCGGCGGTACCAATTTTGGTGTTGATGGCCGCTTCGGCAATGGAGCGTCCGTCGATCAGTTTGGGTTGAACGCGCGGACGCCAGTGGCGGCGGCGGCTTTTGACGAGCAGCTTGTGGCCGGGCAGAAATTCGAGTTGCGAAAGGAGCCAGCTAATCGGGTAGGTGAAGCCGGAAATGCTGAAAAGTCGACGGTATTTGTAGAGTGCTTCTTGCCCGATGTTGGCTCGGACTTTCCAGTAGGGGCCGTCGGTCATATTTTTTTGGATCAGGTCGCCAAAAGTTGCGGCAATTTCAAAGAGTCCGTTAGAGTAGGAGATAGTTTCGGGGACGTCGTATCCATCCTTCAGGATGTTGAAAAGTTCATTGGCGGTATAACCATTCCGTCGTTCCCCGTTGGAGACCGGTGAAACGCCGAAAACGCGTTGGAACAGGGCGACCAGACTGATGGGGGCTCGACGGGTTTCGCTGATGATGACCCAGCAGTCGTTTTTAAGGACACGGTGGCATTCGCGGAGAAATTCATAGTCGTCCAAAATTCCTTCGAGCGCATCCACTAAAACCAGCCGATCGATAGTGTGATCTTCGAAGGGTAACTTTTCATCTTCGAACAGGGTGATGGGTTCGTTTAGTGAATAAGCCAGCGAGTCTGCGGCTTTTTGATTTGTGACGGCTGTTTGCCAACTGCCTCCAAGTTTTCGCAGTTTTACGCTGATCATACCGTCGCCTGCGCTGATTTCCAGACATTGGAGGTTATGCGAGCTACCGACTAGATTGGTGATGCGTTCAAGTTTTCTGTTTCGGCGAATGGAGCGGCTGAATAGCTTTTCCTGCCAAAGTTTTACTTCTGTTTCTAAGTTAATATTCGTGTCCCTCATAAAAGTGGTGTGGAATATAGGAACGTGGGGGGCAGGTTTAAAGTCTATTCATCGTCTAATGCCGTAGCTGGGAAGCCCCGGTCGTATCTGGTTCGCATTCCTATTGCGCTGAGTTTACAAGGATTAGAAATTTGCGTGGGTTTAGTGCGAAATTGGCTGCTTAATAGGACTCTGTATTAATAAGCGGTGCAAATTAAATAATTCTTCCAACCCCGTGTGCAATCGTGCAGTTTTTCTTTTTCGCGCGGTAAGATGATAAGCATTGGTGGGTATGTCCCGGCTTTTATCTGCACCGGGCTCGGGGGAGTCATGGTATTGAATAAAAAGGCAATTGTATTAGGCATCATGCTGGGCGTGCTGATTGGAGCTGGAGCATTTACCTTCAGATATGCTGAAGGCCTATCCTATTTCAGCACTGACCCGAAAGCGTGCATGAATTGCCATATCATGACGCCTCAGTATGAATCCTGGCAAAAATCAAGCCATCACAACGTTGCCGGATGCGTGGATTGCCATCTGCCGCACACGTTTATTGCTAAATATATCGCCAAGGCGGAAAACGGCTATCATCACTCCAAGGGCTTTACGATGCAGAATTTTCATGAACCGATCATGATCAAGGGGAAGAATAAAAAGATTCTTCAACATAACTGCGTGAATTGCCACGAAGACATGACGCATGAACTATTTAAAAGAGACGTAAGCGATCCGGATGCCGTCAGTTGCATTCATTGCCATGCGTCGGTTGGCCACGGATCGTTGCCAACGAGTATAGGCGGGGCAGACCGTGGAGAGAAAAGGGAAAGGAAAGATCATGAATAAATTAAGCAGAAAGCAGGGAAATGCGGGGATATTCGTTGGGCTGATCATTGTAGTTGCCCTTGCGACAGTGGCTGTAACGGCTTTGCTTACCAATATTTTCGAGCGCAAGATCGAGGCCAAGAGCCCTTATATACGCATCGTTGAGGTTACGGAAGATACCACTGATCCGGCTGAATGGGGAAAGAACTGGCCGAAACAATACGACTCCTATAAGCGTACAGCATTGCCTTCAAAAACCCGTTTTGGCGGACACGGCGGAAGCGAGGCTCTCCCTGACCAGAAGATCGAGCGCGATCCATGGCTTAAACGCATGTTCCTGGGGTATGCCTTTTCCATCGACTACCGCGACCGTCGGGGTCACGCCTATATGCTTTCCGATCAGGAGGAAACCAAACGTCACAACGTGAAGCAGTCCGGTTCCTGCATGCACTGCCATGCTTCCATTATGCCGGTCTATCGCGAACTGGGAGACGGTGATGCCTTGGTCGGTATGAACAAGACGCACAAGATGTCATATCAGGACCTGAATAAGATCGTTCATGATATGGGCCACGGCCATTCCGTCTCCTGTGTAGACTGCCACGATCCCGATTCCATGGCGCTGCGCGTAACTCGTCCTGCCTTTATTGTGGGCATGCAAAAACTGGCCGAATCCGATGCTCCGGTTCCGGCGATTCCTTCGATCGACATCTGGCGTCAAGGTCCGCGCGATAAGCCGTACGATCCAAATATAGACGGTACCCGTAATGAAATGCGTTCATTTGCCTGCGGCCAGTGCCATGTGGAATATTACTGCTCCAGCGATTTTCCGCTTACGTTCCCATGGGCTAATGGCCTGAGCATGGACGACCTGGAAAAGACATGGAACGAAACCACGCTCACCAGCGGGGAACGCTTCTACGACTATAAGCATAAGGAATCCGGCGCACCAATCCTCAAGGCGCAGCATCCCGAGTTCGAGCTGTGGAGTCAGGGCATTCACGCCCGTAGCGGTGTCGCCTGTGCCGATTGCCACATGCCGTATCAGCGTGATGGAGCCTCTAAGGTTTCTGACCACTGGGTACGCAGCCCGTTGCTGAATGTTAACCGCGCCTGCCAGACCTGCCACCATTTCTCCGAAACCGAGATTTTGGCCCGTGTAGATAATATTCAGCAGAAAAACTACGACCTGCTGCAACGCGGCGGTGCCGCTTTGATGGATCTGCTCGATGCGGTTCAGGAGGCCAAAAAGGCTGGCGCTACGGAAGAACAATTGGCTCCCGCTCTTGAATTCCAACGCAAAGCACAGTGGCGTTTGGATTACATTGCCGCAGAAAACTCCATGGGCTTCCACGCGCCGCAGGAAGCGGCCCGTATTCTCGCAGAAGCCGCCGATTATGCCCGTCAGGGTCAGGTTGAGGCGCTCAAGCTGGCAAAATAAGCTCCGGGTTTGGAATGTTGAATTGAGCGTCCGACTTCGGGCGCTCTTTTTTACATTTTGGGCAATGCCACCTCGACGGAAACGGCCCGTTTATGAAAAGCTGTCCGGATCGTTCTAAATAACCCGGTTTTGATGAAGGAGATATAATGAAACAGGAAGAAGTACTGAAGTTGTTCGAGGAAACCAGTGCATTACTAAATGGCCATTTCGAGCTGCGCTCGGGACTGCACAGCAATCAGTTTTTCCAATGTGCGCTGGTGCTGCAGTACCCGGTGATTGCAGGTAAACTTTGTGTTGCGCTGGTCGAAAAAATGAAATCCGAGCTCCAATCCTTGGAAATCGATACCGTAATTGCTCCGGCAATGGGCGGGATTACGATCGGCCACGATGTTGCCCGGGCACTGGGTGTTCGTTTTATTTTCGTGGAAAAAGAAGATAACGCACTAGTTCTCCGCCGTTTTAAGATCCAAGAAGGCGAACGGTTTGTGATTGCGGAAGATGTGGTCACACGTGGTGGTCGAGTTCAGGAGACTATCGATATTGTTGAAGCAAACGGTGGAGTCGTGGCAGCAATTGGGATTCTGGTTAATCGCAGCGGCGGTAAAGCTAAATTTAATGCGCCTTTGGTAAGCTTGCTGGAAATTGAGCCGGTAACGTACGATCCTGCCGATTGTCCGCTTTGTAAGGATGGGCTTGATCTGGTGCATCCGGGCAGTAAGTAATAAAGTTTGTCGTTCCGCCTTCAGGCGGCCGGTCCGTAGATGCCGCCTAGCGGCGGATCTGCAAACGCTATTACAAACCCTTTCATCAATCGCTTTGACTTGTTCAGGGCGAAGGGGTAGATTCCCCGCTTGATTTTATAAATTTGAAGAGGAGGTCGCCTGTGTCGCATCCGTTGGAACCAATTTACGCATTGCAGAAAAAAGATCGAAAATTGATCAAAATTACGCGGGAAATCCGCGATATCCCACAGCGTAAGGGCGATATTGAAGCGCAGCTAAGCGGAACAAAGCAAAAACTCGAAAGTGCGCTCGATAGTAAAAAACACACTGAAGTCACGCTGAAAGAGCAGGAGCTCGAAGTTGAATCACTTAATGAGAAAGTGATTAAATACAAGAATCAGCAGATGGAAGCGCAGACCAACGACCAGTACCGTGCCTTTGTAAAAGAAATCGGTACCGCCGAAGACGAAATCAAGGCGCTGGAAGAAAAAGAAATCAAACTGATGGAAGCCCTTGAACAAGGTAAGACCATCGTGGCCGAATGTCAGGAAAAGCTGGACGGCGAAATGGCCGAAATCGCTGACGAACTGGGTGAGCTCGATGCCCGAGGTGCAGAACTGCAGGAACGCTGTGAGAAACTGAAAGCCGACCGAGCAAGAGCTGCAGAAGGTTGCGACCAAGAAATTCTTAAAAAATACGTTCGTATCATGAATAATAAGCGCGACTTTGCTGTCGTGATGATTGAGCCGGGTGGACATTGTGGCGGATGCCACATGAAGCTTCCCCCTCAGGTCGCCAACGATGCGCGGAACGCAACCAAGATTGTCGGGTGTAACTTTTGCGGCCGTATCGTCTACAATCCGCTCGAGAACAGATAACTATTTTAACAGGCAGGGTGTATCGGTCGCTCTTCGTTTTGGCGGAGGGAGGAAAGTCCGGACTCCGAAGAGCAGGACGTCCCGTGGTTAACGCGGGAACCTCTGTGCCAGATCGCAGAGGATGGAAAGTGCCGCAGAAAATATACCGCCCCGGTTCGCCGGGGCAAGGGTGAAAAGGTGGGGTAAGAGCTCACCGGGCCAGAGGAAACAATGGTCGCATGGTAAACCCCGTCCGGAGCAAGATCAAATAGGGAACAAGGAGCTGCTCGCTCCGTTTGAGTTCCGGGTTGAACGCACTAGATAAATGACTGACTCCGCAAGGAGAACAGAATCCGGCTTACCGCCCTGCCTGTTTTTTTCTTTAGATACGTGATTGGCGGGGAACAACGGTTTGGAGCGATTTTCTCGTTTCACTTACACGGCCTCAGCCAGGCATCTTTCCCTGTTGAATCACCTCATAAGCGAGCCGGTCCATTGCTTTCCCATTAGGAAGTTCCAATTTATTTTTGATGTTGATCCGGTGCGTATCGATCGTATTGCGGGATATGCTGAGTTTTTCGCTCATGCTTTGTGTGTTAAGTCCCTGCCCGATTAGCTTGAAAATATCAATTTCCCGATTGGATAGTCTGTCGAGTAATGTTTTATGACCTAAACTTCTTCCATTTTTCTTTTTGTTAATTCGCTTCAGGATCTCGGGTGTAAAATAAAGTTGTCCTTTAAGCAGGGTTCGTATGGCTTCTTTGAGCTCGGATGGAGGAGAGGTTTTCATAATGAATCCATTGGCTCCGGCATCAGCCGTTCTTTCGGAAAATAGTTTTTCTTCCGACATGGTATAGACGAGAACCTGTAGTTTCGGATGTTTCGTTTTAATCCGTTGGATTAAATACGTTCCATCGGAATCGCCGAGTGAAAGATCGATAATAGCGATGTCTGGAATCTCTTTCGTCAGTTTTTTTGTAGCTTCGGCGGCTGACATCGCTGTCATTGTGATTTCTATATCCGGTTCGTATGCCAGCAGGGTTTTCAATCCATCGTGAATAATGGGGTGGTCATCAATGAGCATGATAGAATGTTTTTTTTGTCCCATAATCAACCTACGTTCCGTTTTATTGATCACTATTTAAAATAGCATTGAATAAGTTTTGAACTAAAGAAGTTAAGCATAGCATATTTATAATAGTCATATACGTATAACTCTTTTGAGCCAGATTTAAAACAAAGCTCAGAAAACAATCTCTATCGCACTAATTCAATCTATTTTATTTTAAAAACGTAAAAGTAGTGAAATCCCCCGCAAGGTATAATACAGGATAATTTACTATATTATTTAGGCTATGAATAGATGTAGTACTATCGAGTGCTTCATATCGGTTCAAAGAATTCATCTCCACCGCTTTTCTATATTCAAAGAGAACGGTAGTATCTTTTTTCCGAACTACATGAAACTGGTAAATTTGCTTTATCAACATATTGATGATGTGAGTTTAATGGGTTCAAAATTCGCAGTTCAGTTTTTTCGTTGGCAATATCATGCGTCGTGGGGGATTTTTCTATTTTTTAAATTTTTATGGGAAGATTCCCCACAGTTGCCCGACTCAGTAGATAAACTTAAAGGTGCAGTCTACTTCGGAGGGTTAAATGATACAGAAAAAGAAGGTTCGGGTTGTGGTTACACAAGGATATTGCTTGTTGCGCAAAGCATTGATTGAGCGGCTAGAGAAAGAAACATGGATTGAGGTTTGTGCAGTGGCATCCGAGGTTGGTGAGACGCGGGAAATGATTCAACTGCATCGTCCAGACGTACTGGTGATTAATGTTTCTCTCAAATGTAGTTCGGGAGTTTCTTCGTTGAGAAAATTAAAAACCGATTTTTTCGGGTTGACCATCGTTGCGCTATCCTGTGATTCCGAATTTGAAAACCAGTATGTCGGGCAGGCTATGCGCGCTGGAGCGGATGGGTATATTTCCTCGGTGGACTCAATAGAAAATCTTATTCATGCAATTTGGGCGGTAAAAACCGGAGGAGGCTACATGAGCCATCAAACCGAGGCGCTCCATAAAAAAAATGCCAAGGGAGAGCTAATGCTTTCCGAACTTTCCCGGAGAGAGGCCGAAGTATTTTGTCTGACCGGGTGCGGGTATGTGCCTAAGCGAATTGCCGAAAGAATGGATCTCAGTGTTAAAACGATTGAGAGTTATCGCGAACGAATTCGTAAAAAGATGAATATTTCCAACGGTGCGGATTTGCTCTACTCAGCAACAGGTTTTATGCGCAGTGCTGCTCGGCGGGGTGTGAAGGGGTCGGACGATCTGGTAATCAAAAAATTGCTTTCAGCCATATCTTAGCTGACGGCTCGGCTTCAGGGCGATTCCACTCGGCTTCAAAAACGGACCGCTCTTCTCCAAGGGAATGCAATTGAGCAGTGCCGAATAACGTTTCGCGAGGGGCAATTGTATCGGTGGCTTCGCGCGTAATAATTTCGAAGGAATCGCCAACGCGGGCTCCATGGAAGTTTCCCCAGCCCGCTTCCAGCATTTCATTATCTGCCCGGTGGGCCGGAAGAAGAATGGGGCGGGCTTCATTCATCGTCTTCATAATTTGTTCGGCAAGCGTTTGGCAAGCGCCATCGAGCTCGTCGGGATGCTTGAACGAGGCGGAGGCGGAGCTGAGAACGCGCGAGGTTTCGGTGTCAACAATCCGGAGGTGGATTTCTGTCTGCTCACCGAATGGAATAATTTCTCCAAAGAGAATCAGGCTGGCAGGAAGCAACTTGCCGATTTCTGTGGTTGCGCGTTGATCGGCCAATCTGGAACGGCCTAGTTCCACTTCCTGGAGCAGTGAATCAAAAGCTTTACGCTCAACCAGAATGCTACCACCGATTGAATTGAGCGAAGTATTCAGCCGATTCCGAATCAGGGTTGTTTCTTCGGGGTCGCTTCCCGTAGGTCCGAGGCAGGCGAGGATGCGCGGGCGAACAAAAGAGGATTCCGGGGCATTGCGGGAATAGGTCTCTATTTGGGAGGCAAGATGCAGCAGGGGTTCTTCCGGTTCAGTACTGCGAAATACGGGTTCAACTGGATCAGCATCGACCGCTTCGGGAAAAGGTGATGCGGAATCGGAACGAACGAAGACAAATTCGCCGCCTGCATGGGCCGATGAAGCCAACGGACCCATTCGCACAAGTTGTCCCGTAAATTGACTCACGTTGGATCGGATGGACACCGCAATGTCAGATGCCGAAAATACATCCGTATCGGCATATTGCAGGTAGTTGAGGATTTCCTGGGCAAAGACGCTGTGGCGGATTCCACTATCCAACACGGGTTCCAGATTGCCGCTCGTAATGAGGTAGCGCGATGGCACCGCCATTGCCCGGTGATACCACTGGTAGGATTTGTCGGGTACCTTTTCTCCTCGAAAAAGCGATCCGCCATAGCACGTGTCGGCCACCAGTAGAACATGTTTGGCGGGCAAGGCACTCAGCACACGGCTGATGCTGCTGTTCCATAGCCAATCTTCCTTGGCGGGTTGCTCCAACCTTGTCCGTTCAGCGCCATAGGGAATCCAATATCCCTCATCCATCTGCTCGTCATAAAAACCGTGACCGGCAAAATAGATCAGCAGGGCATCGTTGGCGGTCAGGTTCATCAGCTTGTCGAGCGATCGCAGCACGTTTCCCCGGGTGGCCTGCCGGTCGGTCAATTCAACGACGTTGAAGCTGTAACGGGTTCTGAGCACGTCACCCATCGCTATGGCATCGGCGCGGGCCGTGCCGAGTTGGGGCCACCCGGTTCCAGTATAGTCGCCAATACCGATGACCAATGCATGGTAGCTAAGCGCCTCTGTGGTAGGAGGCGTTTTTTTCGGTAGGGTCCCTCCTGGTTCCGAACGGTCGCAGGCTGCAAGCAGCAGGCAGAAGACTCCAATTAAAACAAACTGATAACGTATTTTCATCGTGAAAAAACAAAATCTCCGGGTTGGGCAGTATGCTTGCTTTGTCCGTTGGGGACTATAACTTGGGCGCGTGCGGACTCAACCTCCGAAATAATCAGTTCCACCGGGCGATTTTCGGTTAAAATCACGCGCCCCTGTTCGAAAGTTCCGCTAGAGCGGATCACCAGAAAGCGCATGCCTTTTTGAGCCCCTTTCATAGCGCCAGCGTCAATCACCAGACGTCGATCTTGTTGCTGCAGGCAGGCCTGAATGAGCGGGAAATGCTGTTCGAGTTTCATGACGAGGCCACTGAGCTGGTTCGGCAGGTGGTGCAGGTCTTCTAGATACACGTCTTCAACAAACAGCTCATCGCCGCTACGGGTGTCGAGCACCTGCGTATAAATCGTATATCCGGCACCGTCGCTTAGAACACGGGTGAAAAATACCAGATCGGCATCGAGTTTTTCCCCTTGTTTTAATAAGGCGCGTGGATCGGATAATTCGCTGTCGGAAAGAGATTGCTCGCTCAACAGTTGGCTGGTTTCGTCTATATCGGCGAGCAGATTAAAGCGAACGGGATCAAGGGTCAATTCATGTCCAATCAGATGATTGACGCGTCGTTTAAAAGTGATGTCCGGAATTTCTCCTTCCAGCGGTGCAAGCGCCGTTGCAAGTCGGTAGATACGGTCTCGGTATTCGGGCTGCCGATACCGCACGGTAATTTCGGTTGACGTCTGGTTGCCATCCGTGTCTTCCGCCATTAGTTCAAAACGGTTATAGCCCAGCTCAAGCGGAATGCGTCGCATGGTGCGGAATAGCGGCGTGATTTGAGTCAGCAGGTTTACGCCATTCAATTGAACGGTCTCTAAGGCCGTGTCGTCATCTGCCCTCAGGTCTAGAACGTATTCGGGGTTGTAGAGCGTGATGGTCTTGTCAGCATTGGTAACATGCAGCCGGGGTGGGCCGGTCTCGCTGGGTTGGGCCAGATGCTGGATTTCTTTTTTCGAGAGCGACCATGTAATACGGTTGCCGGCGTGGTCGGAAGCCGTCACGTGTAGCGGCTCTCCGGCGATAAGCGGATGGGTTAGCGTGTGCTCGTTGCTGGTTGCGTATTCGATCCGCTCATTAATCTCAAGCTGGTTAAGGCCGAGGTTATCCGTGCAGGTAATGGTCAGCGACGATCCGGCCCGGTGCAAATGAATTTCCGGCGGTGTCCAGTCCGCGCTTATGATCAGGTTGGTGGTGGTTTGGTTGTCGGCCACGTCGGTGGCCACAATGGGGATAACGTTGCGTCCTTCCTTCAACGCAAGCTTGCGAAGGAATGGACGATGCGACGTGGCCAGTTCAATAAATTCCTGTTCGCCATTGATGGCGAGGGCTACTATGGGATTTGGCCCCTCGACCGTGCCTTGAAATGAGAGTGCGCGTTGGGGGGTCCAGCCCGAGAGGGTATTGATTTCAATGCGCGGGGGAGTCGATGCTCGTGCGAGAGCTGCATGAACCTGATTTATATAAAACTTTGCTCGGGCCGAGGGTTCCATTTGTATCGAGAATTCCAGTAGTTCTAGCGCTTCCGAAAATTGCTGTTGTTCAAAAAGGCAGATGCCGAGTTCGCGATGCGGAAAGTAACCTTCGATTAGATGCATGCCATAGGTGCGCGCCCGCCAGCTCTCCTTTGCATAGGACAAACGGGCGCCGGGAATCTGCCCCAGTGCGGTTTGGAAATCGGACTGGGCGGCCTGAAATTTTTCATCTTGAACATAAAGACGCCCGCGCTGGTAATAGTTCCACCAATTATGGTGATGAATCACATACGGGTCGGCATTTTTCAAGCGTTGTACATTCAAACATCCAGGTAGCAGACAGGACAGGGCAAGGAGCAGCACCCCGGATAATTGAGCTGTACGCGTCATCAGTTGCTGGGTCCTTCCAGCCCATCGGCCACTTGCTTTCCGAATAGTGGAAGGTTGTCGCGGAATACGTCAAGGTTTTGGAAACTTTCGTTCCACTGGTTGGAACGGTTCGGATCTGCATAAGGATGGCCGGAAACTTCGACCGCCAGCGCGCCATTGGCGAGTTCCTGTATGCTGATCTTCAATTTCCATGTCCCCGATGATTCAGCACGATTAATTTCGATTTCACCCTGTAATTCCCTACAAACCTGTTTTAGCTCGTTTCGGCTATAATGCGGGACTCGACCGAGTTGTCCGCGGAGCAGGGGATCGGTGCCATAGGAGGTTCGTTGCCAATCGATCGGCCCGGTTTGCATCGTGAGGTTCAGCACAATAATGGCTGCCGCTGCAGCGGCCAGCGGCACGATGAGTCTAATGATCTTGCGGCGTGGTTTATTGAATGCTGTTTCAGAGAATTTAGGGTTATCAGCTTCCCATTCGGCAATGAGTTGCTCTTCGTTTATACGTTGGTCGGTAGCATCGTTTTTGAAAATAAGCGGCAGGATATTTTCCAGATCCCCGTGCGTTTCTCGGCATGCTTCCAGCGCAGTACGCAGCTCGGCATCAGTTTCTAATGCCTGTTCGAAGAGAGTCGTTTCTCGGGCAGAGAGTTGCTCGTGCAGGTAGGCCCAGATTTGGTCTGTGGGAGCAGTCACGCGTTTTTCCTCTCAAATAAAGGGTGCTGACGAAGTTCTTTATGCAACTTATCCAGGCATTTGGCCAGTCGGCTTCCGACGGTGTTGATCGAGATATCGAGCAGCTCGGCGATTTCCCGATAGGAGAAATCTTGCACATAAAACAGATTGATCGATTTTTTGCACGTATCTTTCAGGGTTCCCAAAACCGCGTCTAGCGCCTGCTGCCGCTCAACCTGAATCAATTCGCCACCCGGATCCAAAGCGTCAGGGTTTTTAAATTCCATTTCGTTCCAATCGCCATCCGGTGTTTTTTGAAAGGACGGGATGATGTTAGTCCGCCAGCGCACCTGCCGGCGAACTTCGTTGATGCATTGCCTGATTGCAATTCGTTTTATGAACCAGGCAAGAGAACTTTCCTGCCGGAACGTGGGCAGCGCGCTTTGCAATTGCATATATATATTTTGGCAGACGTCCTGTTTCTCCTGATCCGAAAAATTCCATTTTCGCCACCGGGTAATCGACTGAATCATCGGATCATACCGGGAAAACACAAGCTCCCAGCCCGCTTCGCTATCTTTGTGCGCGAGGGCCAACAACTCTTTGTCGGTATAGGGAGTGATTTTAACCATTAGAAGGAGATTGTTGTAACCGACAGAGGCGTCAAAGGGAAAGATCAAAATTAGTTCATGAAATATCAATAAGTTTACCTTCGGCGATAAATATTTCATATTGGGATTAAAAGAAAAATCAATATATCTACTCCCCTTTGTGTTGTGGTAAATTCCCCCGCATTATGGGACGTCCCCGATTCAGTCTGATCATGCTTGCTGCATTGCTCGTATCGCCTGCTTATATTCAGGCTGTACAGGTCATTATTTCTACGCCCGGCGGTAATATTTCGGTGGACGTATCTCATGCCGGCCCCACTGGGCTGCTCGTCGAGCCGGAACCACCGATAGACGGCGGATTTCGCCCGCCCACCATGTTTGCCGCCCCGTTGCCCATTGGATCCGGTGCGCGGGCCTTGGGGCAGGCCGGAGCCTTTACCGCCGTGGCGGACGATGCAACCGCCGCGTCGTGGAATCCGGCAGGTCTCACTCAGCTGGAGAGTCCGGAGGTTTCGGTGGTCTATCGCTATTCGGCGCGGGAAGATACTCACGAATCGCAGACGGGTAATCTCGAAGCGGGGCAGGATCAATACCATAGCAGCGAGCTTAACTATCTCAGTGCAGTCTATCCTTTTCTTTTGAACGACCGTAATGTCGTCGTCTCCATCAGCTATCAGGAATCCTACGACTATACTTATGAATTCAACGCCAGCTTTAGTGGAAGCAATCAGGAAAGCGTACACACCACCATCAACCAAGCCTTCTTTCGGACAACAACAAACTCCCAGTCCGGTCCGTTTTTGGATGTAATAACCATTACGGAAACAACCACCGATACCGAAAGTCAGATTGACCAGGTTTTAAACTCCACCTTACTCTCCGGAATCGAGTTCAGACAGTCGGGAACCATCGATGCCATTTCGCCTGCGTTTGCTTTCGATGTCAGTCCTCGGTTCTCTCTGGGTATAACCATCAATTTCTATACCGATGGTGCAAGTCGTGGAAACCCCATCGAATCCACCCTCGTTGCCGACTATACCGGCTCATCCGAAAGTGTGGCCGACATTAACGATACCCGAATATCGACTGCTGACATCAGTTGGGAAGGGGAAAAATATTCAGGCATAAATAATCAAATAACCAATGCTATAGCAGGTACGGCAATAACCGATCCGTTTACAAATAAGGAGTCCAGTGTACAAACCAACGCCTACACCGTTGATGGAAACTATCGGGAACAAAACCGGACCGAAGATTTTTACGGCATCAATGCTACGCTCGGTGCGCTCTGGGCCGTAAATGATAAACTGGCGCTCGGTGCTTCCGTCGACCTTCCATGGACCGGTCACGGAAAGCAGACCAAACATATAAATCATCAAGTATCTACCTTCGATAGCAATCTCGTTCAAGTCGCCAGCACCAGCTTTGTGGAAAGCCAGCGCCGCGACGTGGAATATACTTTCCCTCTCTATTGGTCCGTCGGTGGTTTGTGGCGCTGGACCGACCAGTTCTATACCTCTATCGATGTCAGCCAAACACGGTGGTCTGATTACAGCTACAAAGCCGACGGCAAAGAACGCATCAATCCCATCAACGGTGAACCCCATTCCTCGTCGGGGCTCGATGACTGCTGGTCCGCGCGTTTAGGCGGTGAATATTTGGTCATGCTATCGTGGACGGAAATCCCACTCCGCGGTGGCCTTTTTTGGGAGCAACGCCCCGCGACTGGGGATCCCGACGAATACTGGGGCTTCAGTCTGGGGTCGGGTATCTCGCTAGGGAAGGTATCGCGCAAAGCGCTCTTAGATGTGGCCTATATCTTTGAGCAGGGTAATAATGTGCTTGGATCGTTGCTTCCCGGGCAAGCCATCCATTCCGACGTCAACAAACACCAGCTTTTCGTCTCCGCCATTTGGCACTTTTAAAGGAAGTTTAGTCGTTTTATTATTCTTGGTTGCAGGTCTTTTCGGTGACGGCGCTGGGAACTGCGATATTGGTTTTTAAATTAAACGAACCTCTGCTCTGATGGCATAGGCCGCACATCGGAACGATACGTTCACCAAATATTTGGGGATTAATGACGTGGGCTCCTACTGTTGCTGAATTTAAACATCCTTCAACCGAACAACTTTCGGGCCATGATTCATTTGAAAAATTCAACCAATGTTCTTCCCATGTTCCACACGTGCAGGTTTGATCTCCAGACCCATTTTTGTTTGACCATTCTTTTGTGCTTATACTCATATTTTCCTCTTATTAAAATATACTCTTCCAGAGCGAATCTGTTTATTCATATCTTACTGTGATCAGCGAGAAAGGACTCTTAACTTCGGGGAGTAATGCCATTGGTTTACCGATATTTGTATTTTGGACAAAGTAAGTAGCGTATCGAGAGTTTCTCTCTAAAACGGAGCTTCTTACTGTTCTGCGAGTTCGAGTCCTTTGTCGGAGGCGAGCCAGTTAGCCAGAATGAGTTCGCAGTATTCTGCGGTGAACAAATGCATTGATACCGCACGCTTTTCAAATTCTTCGATCATCTCTTTTTGCATCGTAACGTCGAGTATTATTTTTTCGCCACCTACATCCATTGTTTCCCCCTTATCAGTTGAAGCGACTTTTTCGAACAGAGCACAGTTGCTATATTAATAGGTAGCAGTTTAATGGGTTTTCATTTTAAAAAAAGCGCGGGCCTTGTGGAGAGTTTCCCCACAAATGGTTGTCGTGTCACTTGTCTACGGTAGGGGTGGTACTCCGCCTCCCCACGAATTAGTTCCGCTACCACTTCTGATGGGCCAGTCGTTCGTTCGGACGAGTACCTGGTTGGTGCCTTGCCACCAGTTGGGAACCACTTCGACGCGGTAGCTGTTATGCCAACTTAAGTTATGATTGGTTTCAGCCCAGTAGATTTCTATCTGCCCATTGGTGGCTTCCCAAGGACCACCGACCTGTACCCAGGTGTCGGAGAGAAGATTGGTGGTGCCGCCGACGATGTAGGTCCGGTCGGGTTCGGTGTACCATGCCAAATTAAAGGTGTTTGATCCGGAAATCAGTTCAAGCCAGAGGTGGCTGTGCCAGTTGGTGGGATCGGTTCCTGCAATATATTCATCGCGGTTGTTCATTCCGTCGGCGTCTACATCGGCGTCAACCACCACATTACTGCCCGATTCAAAATAGAGTGCTTCCCATGCGTCAGCAATCTGGTTGCTGTTGGCATCGACGGGATAAAGGAAGAGGGTGCCCAGATCAATTTCATCCCCAGCCGACGCATTTATGATGATGTTGTTCGACGAGAGCTGCTCATAGCCGGAATAGGTTATATTCAGATCATAATCGCCGAGATAAAGAATCGTTTCAACGGGAAAAATCCCTTCGGTATCGCTGACCCAGTTTGTGGCATAGGTCGCGAACCAGGGATACTTTGTGATTGAAAAGTTCCCTCCTGGATCGAGCAAAATAAACTCAATGGCGGCATCTTCGAGACGCTCCATCGTCCATGCATCTCGAACTACAGCGGAAGCAGTGATGACTGGATCGAACTGAAAGACCTCCTGAATGGTCTGCTCATCGATTACTTCGATATTGCGCGGATTTCCATATTCGGAATCGGGGTCATTCACCGCGTTGGGATCGGAGGGGCTTTGCCGTATTAAATATCCTGGAGCCGGGGTGTTGACCTCTACGGTATGCATGCCCGCCTCCACATTGGAGAACACAATCAATTCGTTGGTTCCTGCCGCTTGACTGGTGGTGATGTTCAAATAGGCCTGTGCACTCGGTGGCGCTGCTCCGGCGCTGCTGCTGTCGGATACATAGATGAAAATTTGGCCGACGCTGAATCCCTGAACAGGAAAAAAAGCCCCTAAAATTATTACAAAAATAATTCCTCTGATCTGCTCTGCGACTCTCATAAAGCTCCTTGGTTAGGTGAACTTCTAAAGTCGCGAGGCAGTTCTGAGTCTTCCCCGATTTTTAGGATTAGTTTAGGCTAAAAGAACGAAGTATATTTGTGGGGGATTTCACCACTTTATAAAAAAATCAAGATAATGTATTTGCGAGTAACGCAAGACCTGATTAAACTGATCGTGTTTTTCAGCAAAATATGCGGATCAATTGCTGTTGCGTATTCAGTTTTAATGAGAGTGAAAATGTAGAAACTGAAATTCTTAAACTGGGAGATCGAGATGGCTAGCCACTTAATAATTGTACATGGGTATTCAGATGGATATCTGAAGAAGGACGGGAGTTTTAAAAAACTCAGGGCATTTCTGGTTAAGAATAAACGCTATTCAAGTAACAAAGTTCATTTCGTTGAATATTCCAGCATGGATGATCGGGCGACCTACGAAGATTTTGCTGATAAGCTCAATAGTGACTTCGAAAAGAAAATTCCCAAAGGGACTCGCGTGGACATTCTATGCCATAGTACAGGGGCGCTGGTTACGCGAATCTGGTTGGCCAGTCGCCGTCGTCGCCAACGGGAGCGAGGTCAGGCATTAGATATTCCGGTCGACCGCATATTCATGTTTGCCCCAGCTAATTTTGGTTCTGATCTTGCCCGCATGGGACAATCGTTTCTGGGAAAGACCAAAAGTACCTTCTTTAACCGAAATATAAAAAAGGGCAACCGTTGGGAATCGGGTAAAGTGGTTCTACAGGGATTGGAGCCCGCCAGCCCGTTTCAGTGGGATCTGTCTATGGTCGACTTGCATGAAGAAACTTATTTTGGTCCGCACGATCCAACCGGTCAAATGTGTAAACCTTTCGTGTTTGCAGCCGGCGAGGGATATCCTGGGCAATCAAAGATTATACGCAAACGTAACAAGCCCGGTACGGATGGCACCGTGCGTATCTGTGGGACTGATATGAATACACGAAAGTGTACCTTGTTCTTCTCAGAAGCCGGGCCGGTGTTGAGCTGGAAGAAAGAAGTTAAGTGTTCCGCCATTCCGTTCGCTGTATTTCAAGGCGTCAACCATGGCTCTATCTTAAGTCCTGATCATAATGGATTTGATGGGCCTGATGGTCCTGGAACCCTTCTCCTTAAAGCCACGAGAGTAACCAGTGAAGCTCAATACACCGCATCATTCAAAGTGTTCAACCAAGCCTCCGAAAATAACTATGCCGTTGCCAAGGGCGAAAATGCAGATCGCTATCAGCAGTTCTTTTTTAAGGTGCGTGATGATGCAGGATTTAATGTGGAAGATTTCTTTGTTGATTTTTCCGTGGTGGTTCCTGCCGATCGCTCCACATCGCGAACCTTGTCTCGACAGTTTGATGAAGCATTTGAGGAGCGGGTGACCGTTCATTCCCAAGACCGCTCCCATAGGGCTTTCTTGATCAATCTCAAAAACCTGCACCAGACGTTGAGGGATATCAAGAAACAGAAAGGCAAGGTAATCTTAAAGATTACTGCAAAAAAACCATACGACGAAGTTTCGTACGACGATGGAGATTTTGTCGTTTACGACGCTTCAGGAACGGCTGGAAAACAGCCCGACTTTATCTTCGAGAATACTACAACACTCATCGAAGTGGTCATGAACCGCCGCCAAAGCGATGAGATTCTAAGGCTCCGAAAAACGCTTTCGTAGAGAGGAGAATCCTTGCCTGGATGCGTGAACAAAGGCCGCTTTGTAGTCAGTACTTAGCGGTCTGATGCGCGAAATAAGGCATGTTTAACTAATAAGAAAGGAGTTGTCATGGCACCAGCAAATCTAAGTATTAATGTTTTGCCTGTTCCGGTGAAGGGCCCGCATGTGGTCTTTTTAATTCATGGAATGGGTAAATATGTGAATGACGACGGAATGCCTAATGATTGGGCTTCCGATTGGATCACCCTGCTCGAGACGGAAGCCGGAAAGTATAATTATTTCCAACAGCCCGGCAAGAGTCTCAGTGAGTTGATTACCTGGGTGCCCATAACCTATGATGTCTATTTCCACCATTACTGGAAGTATCTCGCAGAAACGTTAGCGGAGCTGAAACCAGAGTTGGCAACCAAGTTTCCGGATCTGGCTACTGATCTTCCGACTGCCGACACGATGACCAATCAAAATCTTTACACACACTGGGCCGATCCTTTGCTGTGGTTTGCGAGTGAGTTTCATCAACTTGTAGTGGCTTTTGTTCATGAACATTTGTTGAAAAATATCAAAGCCGTTGAAGATCATTATCAGAACCTGGGTCAAGGACTTCAGGTGCAGACTTCGATAATCGCGCATAGCCTTGGAACTGCAGTGGCGCATGATGCTCTTGCGATGCTTCCAGCTGTTATTTCGGATTTACATACCACAAATCCGGATACCCTGATTATCAATAACCTGCATACCATTGCCAATGTTTCGCGGATTCTTGAGCTTGATGCGCTTCCGGTTTATGCCGATCCAGTATCGGTAAAACGGTGGGAGGATCCAAATCGGAGCTATTGCAACAGTTTCTACCATTATCACAATGAATATGATCCTTTCACTTGGTTGCGCCGATTTCATGCTGATCAAGTACCGGTTGGAGGAACTCAGGTTCAAATCAAGACCCTTGAGGGTGATATAATGGGTATTCATGGGATGGAAAACTACCTTGCCAATCCGCGGGTACATGGCCCGATATTAAATAGCTTTGCGAACTACTCCGATATCGTTACTGCGGCTGATATTGATACCTATGAAGCGACGGCTACAACCATTGATCACACCAATCTGCCCGGCACCATTCAGGAGATTGTTTCCAATGAGGATCATCTTGATTTGGATCAGTCCGAAGCACTGGAAAAACTAAAAGAGATGCTAAAGGAATACGGTAGCCAATTATTAAAGGGAGTAACGAATCATGCGTAAACTTTTATGTATTGCTCTATCGTTCATCGCATCAATTAGTTTTGCTCAAAATCGCAACTTTCCGGTTGATCAAGAGATTCTCGGATATTTGGAATCGACAGACTGGAGACCCACCAATATTGATGCGCCGAATCAATGGATTCTCAACATGGGATGGGAAGACGCCCAAAGTATGGAGGAACGTATATTTGTGGTTAACCAAGCCATTAATGAACTCCGCACTCGGATCATAACCTCTGCCGGCAATTTAAAACTTACCGTTCCTCTAACGGCGGGAACTCTGACCAACTCACCTATGCAGTGGGTGAATAGTGAATTGATCAGTGCGTCCGTTATGGAATTGGAGAATATGCAAAGCTGGCTGAAGGATTATGATGGAAAGGCGGCCTTGCCTGCCAGTCATGCATTGGGAAAGAGGCCCTCAGTTATGACCTGTACTCTTCCTCTGATTGGGGAAAATGGAAAAATGATTCCTCTGTGTGTTAAGGAGGGTTCAACATGGAAATCAAATCTGACAGGAGAGCAGTTGATCAATTTTTTGCTGGTCAGTGAACGTTTGAACCATCTTCAGTTCCGACTTAATGAGCCGTTACGAAAAAAAGATATATCATTTGCGACTGAGCGGCGTAAGGCATGGGAAAATCGGCTGTTTAATGGGTATTCCCAAATGCCATGGGAACTCTTGGCAAATGGCTGGCTCACGCGTGCAAGAAGAGGCATAAACCTTGATGCGCCACCATTGCAAGCAGTGTTGTTACATCCAGAACTTAGTGTGGGGGTCCCGGTTAAAGGAGTTGCTGCGAGTGAGCAAACACCCGGATGGGAACTGGATGCTCATCTTGCAGGTATTATCTGGTATCCCCCTAACGATCGTAGTTGGTTCATTGGTCTTTCCGGAACCCTTGCTTACAACAATGACTTGGGACAGGGCTGGGGGCCTACGATCCATTCCGGAGGATGGAGTAAATCTATTCCAACGGTGTCTATCGGCTATCGTTGGTTCGACGATGATCGACAAGCGATCATGATTGGCGTTGATCTATTCAACTACCTTGGTAAAGAGGAAGGGTTAGAGCAGAAAATGGGAATGTTTTTAAAATAAGAACCCAAGCTCGGGATTTTATGATTCCTAATTTCCCGAATGAGGTTGGCTATGAATGAAAAAATAAAATCCGTATACCAATAATCCTAGTCGGCTCGCCGACGTCATTGCCGCCATTCAGGTGATGGGACCCTATAAGTTTTATAATCTGTAATTTTCCAAGTGGGCTCATCGTATTGGAGGTGATCGCGAACAAGGAGCGCATTGGAAAATGATATTTGAACAACATCCCGATTTTTTCGACTTAATAAACAGCGGGATAAGGCGGCGTTAGTTTGGCGTCGAAACTACCAAAAGCTTTACAGCGTAGATGATGAGGAAAAGATTAGTAAAGAAGAGTATCGGAAGCTAACTGAGGCGCAGAAAAAAAGGATTTCGCGAAACCCGCTCACGAATGCAGATATCCCAATGCTCTTTAAAGCGGTAATCGATCTTCATTCCAGAGAAAATTGGATCGAATAAAGATACGCGGTGGTGGGTAGCCGGTGTAATGGCACTTGCTGGAGTAATGATTGGCACATTATTTAATTCGAATGCAGATTAGTTATTATTTATCGGTACCTTGCACCTGTTTCGAGCAGCCCATTGTCTTTGGTTTTTCTCTGACCAGTCTATATTCAGATCGCCCAGGCATTGATGATGTTGGTCATGGTTTGACGTTAATGTTTTGGAATAAATATGCGGTGGGATATGCCAATCACGACGGAGCTGATGGCTACTTCATATCTGTGGACCTTTTAAAAGGCATAGAAGATGTCAATTCTAAGCGGTCAAGCTATTCATCTAAAATACAAAAGGTTTTAGGACTAAATTAGACCTGCCTAAGCTGAAATGCGTAACTCATAACTTAAGTACTGAATGCTACTAAAATAAGGAATAATACATGAGTGCTAATAACAAAAGAATATGGAAGATTATCGTTGATATAATTAAAGCTGCCACAGCTTTTGTAATTGCAATAGGGGGACTAATTCAACTTTTCCAGTCACCAGGTGATTCGAATAAGCTTGTTTCATCCGGAGATAAAAAACCAGCGCCTCAGGTTGCTACTGTCGAGGTAGTCAAACCAGTCAACCTACAGATTGCTAAGACAAGTGCTATGACATCTCGCAGATCTACTGAGTCGGCTAGTTCCAGTTTGCAGAGTAAGGAATTAACATTCGAAGTAATACAAACTGGAAATAAATATTTTTCAAAAAGCGGTTACTACTTGAAGGTAGACGAACATATAAGAATAGTTCCTGACGCTATTAATTCGGACTCTGCAAGCGTTAAAATAACAGATGCTGCTGGCAGTGTAATTTCCGAAAAGAAAATGAACTCAACAGATAAGCTCATTGAGCTAACTTATGATGGAAATGCATATGAAATTTCATTATTAAAAACGGGTAAAGCAGGAAAAAATCCATTTAATAAAGCGGCATTCTTTGAGGTGAAAAAAGCAAAATTGTAAATGCAATTAAGCCGTTGTTTTTGGTTTTTCGGGGAGCATGCCTTTAATGAGGAGGAGGATCAGCAGAGACGTCCAGATGTATTCAAGGATTCCATCGCATGAACAATCCTGACAGACGCATTCTGAGATTCTAAAAACGGGATTGAAAGCGTTCATGATTAAACCTGCTGCCAATGCACAGATCGAAAGTGTTGCTAGAAAAACGACCAGTTGCTTTTTGCCGATTATTTTCCAGAGCGTGGTTAAGGTGGCCGCATTGGTGGCGGGGCCGGTTATGAGGAAGACCAGCGCGGCTCCGGGTGAAATGCCGGCCTTGATGAACGCGAGCGCAATGGGAACCGATGCCGAGGAACAGACATAGAGTGGAATGCCGATGGCCAGCATTATGAGCATTGTCCATGGCGAATCGCCCAGTCCTTCCGTAAAAAAGTTTTCAGGAATTATGCCGCTCAGTATCCCGGAAAGGACAATGCCCAGAACCATGGCGCGGGAAATGTTTCGGGGAAGGGTCAGAAACCCATAGGTCAGCATCCGTTTAATAATATTTTTTTCTGCGGGTTGGCAGTTTTCATTTACTAAGAGCGCAGGCTCGTCCGCCTCTTTCGGCGTTACTAGCGATACGGCTGTGCCGCAAATCACCCCGGATAAAAACGCAACCACCGCGCGGAATACGGCGAACACCCAGCCGAGCAACGCATAGGTTACCATTAACGAATCCACACCCGTTTGCGGAGTAGATGCCAGAAATGAGGCGGTTGCTCCCCGACTTGCCCCGTGCTTGCGCAGGGTGGCCGCCAGTGGGATTACTCCGCAGGAGCAGATGGGCATGGGCACACCCACAATGGCCGCCTTGAGCGAACCGATCCATCCCTTGCCGCCCAGATGGCGGCGGACATAATTTTTCGAAATTAGCTCGGAAAGAACGCCAGCCATTAGAAAGCCAAATAGCAGGTAGGGGGCCATCGCCACGGTGACCAGCCTTATTTCATTCAGAATGTTCAACAGGATATCCATATTCAAACCTTGCAACTGCATGCTTATACCAAGTCCAAACAGGCTCAAGCCTTATCGAGCGGAAAAATGGACGGTTACAGCATTTAAGTTGTTTTGCCAACTTCAGCCACATCTGTATATTTCCCGCCATGGAACTTTCCAACGCCATCAAGGAAAAACTGAAAGCGCTGCCGGACAAACCGGGGTGCTACCTGATGCGCGACCGCGATGGAAAAATCATCTATGTGGGAAAAGCGGCATCACTACGAAAGCGGGTGCAGAGTTATTTTCGTCAACACACCAAACGAACCGCGCAACCGAAAATCCGCAGCCTAATCAGCTCCATTGCCGATTTTGATATTGTGGTACTCAAGTCCGAGGCGGAAGCCATCCTGACGGAAGGCAAGCTGATTAAGGAATATCGCCCGCATTATAATACGCTATGGAAAGACGATAAACGCTTTGTGATGATTCGGGTGGATGTTCAGCATCCATTTCCAACCATTGGAAAATGCAGGATCAAGAAAAATGATAGAGCAACCTATTTCGGTCCCTACACTTCCGGTATGGCCGCGAAAGTGGCGGTCGAGTTTTTGGAACGACGCTTTGGTCTACGGCGCTGCCGGCCGCGTATTCCTGACGAGGATGCCTACAAGCACTGCAGCAACGACATCATTGCCAACTGTTCCGCTCCATGTATTGGTAAAGTCTCGCCCGAAGAATACCGGATTCGGGTGGAAGCGGTTTGCGCCTTTTTACGCGGCGAACGCATGGAAATGCTTAAGGATCTGCGCGCCGAAATGGAAGCGGCCGCCGCCGACCAAAAATACGAAGAGGCCGCTGCGCTGCGTGATATGCTCTTGCACCTGCATCAAGCGGTGAAGGAAAAAGCCAAAGTCCGAAAATCGCCCAAAATGAAACAGGATGAAGCGCGTCGGGGATTGAGAGAACTTAAGAAACAGTTAAAGTTGCCGACCGAGCCCCGCGTTATTGAATGTTTTGATATTTCCAACATCTCAGGTACCAATTCGGTGGCCAGTATGGTTTGTGCAGTAGACGGAATTCCATATCCTAACCGCTATCGCCGTTTTCGTATCAAAACGGTCGAAGGCGCAGACGATCCGCGTTCTATGGCCGAGGTCGTTAGGCGGCGCTATTCCCGTCTACTGAACGAAAATAAATCGTTGCCGGATGTGGTGATGGTTGATGGCGGCATTACCCAGCTGCGGGCCGCCAGAGTAGAGCTGGTGGAGTTGGGGCTGGAGCATCTTCCAATCGTTGGTCTGGCTAAGCGCTATGAGGAGATTGTGTGGGACTGCGAAAATAATTCGAGCAATCTGATCCTACCGCGCCATTCCGCCGGGCTCACGGTTGTGATTCGTCTGCGCGATGAGGCGCACCGTTTTGCCATTACGTATCATCGCGATCTCCGCCGCCAGCGCATCATGGAATCGCGGCTCGATGAAATTCCCGGTATTGGAACATCTAAGAAAGAACTGCTCTTAAAACACTTTGGATCGATCACCCGATTGGGCCGCGCTACCGTGGAGCAGATTGCCGAAGCGCCCGGTATTGGAATTAAAACCGCGGAACTGATTCGCAGCGAACTGGATAAAAAAGGATAATATAATGCCGATTCCGACCAGACGATTTGGAAAAACCGAAGTGCAGATGCCGGTGCTGACTTGTGGCGGCATGCGTTATCAGCAGGGCTGGGACGATTTGGATCCTGACAAGATTGAAAAGAAGGGTCAGGAAAATCTGGAAGCCACGATCCATTATGCCCTTAATCATGGAATCAACCATATTGAAACGGCACGCGGTTATGGTCCATCCGAGATGCAGCTGGGCATGGTACTACCCAAAATAGATCGCGCCAAATTTATGATTCAGACGAAGATCGGCGTGAAGGAAACGGCCAAGGAGTTTCTCGAAACATTTGAAACTTCCATGAAGTACCTCCAGCTCGATCATGTCGATTTTCTATCGGTCCACGGAATCAATACGCCCGAGTTGCTGGAAACAACCCTCAAGAAGGGAGGATGCATCGACGCGGTTCGCCAGTTGCAGAAAGAGGGCCGTGTACGCTTTTGCGGATTTTCGACGCATGCGGGGCCGGAGGTTGTTATACCCACCTGCGAAAGTGGGGAATTCGATTATGTGAATCTGCATTGGTATTTTATTTACGATCAACTCCATTGGCCGATGGTCGAAGCGGCTTCGAAAATGGATATGGGCGTATTTATCATCAGTCCGAATGACAAAGGCGGCATGCTCTATAACCCGACTGAAAAAATGTCGCGGCTATGCAATCCGCTAACGCCGATGCAGTGGAATGGGCTTTACTGCCTCTCCCGCCCCGAAGTGCATACGCTAAGCATAGGGGCATCAAAACCTTCTGATTTCGATGAGCACATCGAAGCCGTTACCAAGTACTGGAAAGATCCCGTTGTCGCTGAAATTGAAAAGCGGATTGTCCAATCATTGGAAGTTGATCTGGGGATTGGTTGGATGCAAGGCTGGAACGAAGGATTGCCGCACTACACCGAAACGCCCGGAAATATTAACGTTAAAGAAATCCTACGATTATGGACCTTCAGCAAAGGGCTCGGGTTAGATGAATTTGCTAAGATGCGCTACAACTTGCTGGGCAATGCGAGCCACTGGTTTCCTGGGCAGCAGGCAACAGAAGTGGATCTGCACGATTGGTCGTGCCTGGCTAAAAGCCCGTTTGCAGCAAAGATCCCGGATATAATGGGGGAAGCACATGGCCTTTTTCATATTGATGAGGAAGCCAAGCGGTTGAGCGAATCTTAGATTTTAAGACGTGGATCGAATGACTTATTGTTGTCTCGCATTTTCTAATATTTCAGAACATAAAGGGGCTGTTATGTTAAGGAACGTAAAGAGTTGAGGGAGCCTTTAGAATTAAATGAGTAAATTCAGCATAATTCCACTAATGCTATTGGCTGGCGTGATGTTTGCGGCGTCGGCGCAGTTAAGGAGCAGCTTCGAGGGCGGTGACTTTTCCGGATGGACTACCCAGGGAGAAGGATGGTCTATCTATGAGAAAGCGGCATCCGCCGGCGTAAAATCAGCCATGTGCACGGTTTCAAAGGGCGATGCTCCCGGACTGAAGGCCTGTGTCATGGTAATCAAGAAGGCCGAGCCGGGGTGGGTAATTAAGGCCGAGTTGGATGTTGCCGGCAAGGTGAAGTCGAATAGTTCAAAAGTCAGTCTTGCCGTACTGTGCATCGATGAAGCGGGGAATACGCTTCAGGAAGTTAAGAAGCAGATTACTGCTCCAACGGCGGAATTTAAAAAAGTGATTCTTTCAGAGCTGGTTATCCCTACCGGTACGGCGGAAGCCTATTTTATGATCGTCGTAGAAGTATCTAAAGAAGCGAAGGCCAAGGAGTGGTGGCGATTTGACAATGTTGTCATTGAGCTCAAGTAGTCTCTTTTTTCGCGTTCCCAATCACGCACCATTAGAACTCTCGTGCCTATTTCCTTGACTCAAAACGCGGTTTTCCAATGATGGGAACTTTTGTAGCAGATTTCATTCGTTGGAAAAAGGAGGGCACTATGCTGGGAGGAAGTGGGATAATAAAAACGGCAATGGCCAAACGCGGATTCAAGCACCGCCGCACGGAAGATCAATTTTCGATACGCGGTGAATATGCACGTAATTTGCAGTTTGTCTTTTCGAGGGAATATCAGACAAAAGACGGTCTCGTGGTCGATCTTGCCTATTTTTCCGTCGACGTCCTCAATGAAAAACTGGTGATTGGCCTGTACCGCGAAAATCCATCGATTGAAAACGGGGTATGTGTAAATTCTTCCTGTACAATTTTGCTACATAAATTCAACGCTGAAACGGTAAACAGAGAACTCGATAAACTGATTACCCCTGTGAAAGACCGATTTAAATAAGGAGAATATGGAATGAATTATGAGCAACTCTTTGCCGAACGTATCGGCGGAACCCAATTCGGTAAATCGACCGAAATTTATAAGTTTGAGAAAATCAAGCGCGCCAAAGCCAAGGCATGTGAGCTGCACCCCGATCTTGAAATTCTGGACTTTGGTGTAGGCGAGCCCGATCAGATTGCGCCGGCGCCCATTCGCGAAGCGTTGAAAGTTGAAGTAGATAAAACCGAAAACCGCGGTTATGCCGATAACGGCATTCCGGAGTTTAAGCAAGCCGCCGCCAGCTACATGCAAAACTTTTTCGGCGTTGAACTCGATCCGGGCACTGAAATCAACCATAGCATCGGCACCAAGCCGGCACTTGCCATGCTGCCGCTTGCATTCGTGAATCCGGGCGATGTGGTTTTTCAGACGGTACCGGGCTATCCGGTTATGGCGACCCATTCAAAATATCTTGGCGGCGAGGTCGTTGATATTCCATTGCTCGAGGAAAATGACTTTCTTCCGGATCTTTCCAGTATCGATCCGCTTTTGGCTGACCGCTGTAAGCTTTTCTACATTAACTATCCAAACAATCCGACAGGTGCCGTTGCAACTCCAACATTCTACGATGAGCTGATTGCCTTCGCCTTGAAACATAATATCCTTATTGTTCAGGATGCACCGTACGCCACGCTGGTTTATGACGGTGAGCGTACTTCTATTCTTCAGCGTCCCGGCGCCAAGGAATGCTGCCTGGAACTGCACTCCATGTCGAAAGCCTACAACATGACCGGATGGCGCATCGCCTTTTTCTGTGGGGCAAGCTGGGCGGTTGATGCATTGGCCAATATTAAAGACAACTGTGATAGCGGCCAGTTCAAGGCCATCCAGAAGGCCGCTTGTGCCGGCATTGCCGACGAAAGTCTGGCTGAAGGAATCCGTGTTCATTACGAAACCCGTTTACGCCGGATGGTGGAAGTACTCTGCGAAGTTGGATTCGATGCCAAAATGCCGGGAGGAACTTTCTTTCTGTACACGAAGGCTCCTAAAGGCGCGGGTGATATTGAGTTTGCCAATGGCGAAGAAGCCTCACTCTTTCTCATAGAAAACGTGGGTATCTCCACGGTGCCGTGGGACAATACCGGGTCGTTCATCCGCTTTGGTGCCGTCTTTGAATCCGCAAGTGATGCCGATGACGAACGCGTGCTCAATGAGTTGGCTACCCGTTTGAAAAAGCTGGATCTTAAATTTTAAGTTCGCGTGTGTTTTTATGAATGGGCGGGTTGGATAATGCAGCCCTCCTTTTTTATTTAGTCGGTCACAATTTTGATATGATGTTCTGATGCTTTGGATTCTGTACAACCTATTATTCCCCGTCGTGTTTTTTTGCATGCTGCCGAAATTTATTTCGCGCATGCTGAAGCGCGGCGGTTATGGGCAACATTTTGAGCAGCGGGTCGGGCACTTCGGAACTCAAACAAAGGCGCGGATTCGGGAGCATCGGCGGGTCTGGATACACGCCGTAAGTGTGGGTGAAATCTATGTGGCTTTAAATTTTATAAAAGCATACCGGGCATCCCATCCGAATGCCCGCTTTTCCTTAAGCACGACCACTTCCACTGCGCACACCATTGGGCTTAAGGAAATCGATGATCGTGATGTCTTGTTCTATTTTCCTGTAGATCTTCCGATCATCATAAAAAAAGTACTGCGGATCATTAATCCCGTTCGAATTATTTTAGTTGAAGGCGAATTCTGGCCAAACCTGATCCGTCTGGCAGATAATCAGGGAATCCCCATCTCGCTGGTAAATGGACGTATGTCTGAATCTTCGTTTAAGGGGTATCGCAGACTGAAAGCATTAACCGCTGATGTGCTGCGTCGAATCGATCCGATCTGTGTTCAAGGCGAGGTAGATGCTCAACGGATGATTGGTATTGGTGCGCCCGCAGCACAGGTACATCGTATGGGCACCGTCAAATTCGATGTCGCCGAGCGCGACCCGACCGGCGAGCTTGTGGCACAAGAGGTCATGAAGAAGATTAAGATTCAAAACAACGCCATTGTTCTGCTGGGAGGATCAACCTGGCCGGGCGAGGAAGCAGTACTGTGCGAGCTGTATAAAAAACTGAAAGTTGATCATCCCAACCTGTTTCTCGTTATTGTGCCGCGCCACGTTGAACGTGCTGATGAGGTGATCCAATGCTTAGAAGGTCAGCAGCTTTCCTTTGTTCGCCGAAGTCAGGTTGAAGCATTCCAGGGAACGGAACAACCGGATGTTTTCTTTGTCGACACGACCGGGGAACTGCGCAATTTTTATTCGATGGCGGATATCATTTTTGTGGGCAAGAGTTTGACGGAGCATGGCGGGCAGAATCCCATTGAGCCGGCTCTGTATGGAAAAGCAGTCGTGGTGGGGCCGAATATGGAAAATTTCCCCGCCGTAATGCCCAAATTCTTAGACAAAGATGCGATTCTTCAGGTACCTGATGTCCAATCGTTAGAAGCAGGTATCGTTCAGTTACTTTCCGACACAGAAGCGTGTCGTGCTCTTGGTCGGCGAGCAGCCGAAGTGGTTTTCGAAAACAGGGGCGTAATCGAACGGACCGTCGCGCTTTTAGATGGGGAAAATGTGGACGCCCCTCTATGATTGAGCTACTTTTATACTCTTTTATTGGATGAATTAAACATGTCGGATACAGATATCTATAAAAACCGTGAAGCGATGCCGTTCGGCGGAAGCAAAAGTCATAAGAAAAAGCGTAGACGTCGTTCTTCTGCTCAACATGTGTTTGACGAAGATCACAATCGTAAGCGCCGCAGCAAAAATTCCGGGATACGACGTCTGTCGCATCTATCGCGTAAACCGGACAACGAGAAAATTTTCTGGGGCAGCATTGGAGCCGTTACTTTGGTTGTTCTGGCGATCATTGCAATTTGGCAGTTTGTCATTGTGGAGCATCTCGCCCGTTCCGAAGAGACGGAAAATGATTACATTCAATATCAGCCCAGCATCCCCGAAGTAACGGGCTCAGCGGCGGAATAGTTTCCGCAACTTTTCCTGAAGTGTTTCAGAACGGTTTCCGCTGGTTGCATAAGGTGGCGGACTGACTTCTACATCAATCTGCCCTTCACGGTGCCCGCTAACGTGGTCCGCCTGATGCTCCATCATGACCATCTTGTATTCCGTCTGCCCGGAAAAGTAGATGTACCCACCAATGAAGGCTAGCATGAAGTTAGGCTCCAGCGGTCCAATAAGACCAAGCAGTCTAAAGGGCATTCCGAACAAGCCGATGAGGACAAATAATCCACAGAAATATTTTCCAACTTGTGCCGCCTTGCGAGTGGCTACCAATCGACCGTTATTAATCGTTAGCCCGGCGCGTAGCACTCTGCCGCCATCCATGGGAAAGACGGGGAGCAGATTGAAGAGGAAAAGCATTCCGTTCAAATAGCCAAGGAAACGCGTGAGTTCCCATTGGTGGAAAATTATAGCAAGAACCAGACTGACCGCGGGGCCGGCCAGCGCCACCATGATTTCATCAATCGGGCGTTTTGGAATGTTGGAAATCTTAGCCGCACCACCAAAGGGATAGAGTACGATTTCGTGAATGTAGCCACCCTTTGCCCGTGCCACGACGGAATGCCCAAGCTCGTGGAGGGCAACACTCCCGAAGATGCCAACGGCCAGAATTATGATGGCCAGAAAATCGGCTCCCGAGAGAATCGTGAGCACAAGGATGGCGATCAGAAGAGAGATATGCAGTCGAATGGGAATCCCGATAATGGATCCGATTGATAGTGCGTTGTTTACCATTTTCATTCTGTTTTCCTGAATTTCGTAAGCCCGACACGGTCGGGGGTGCTGGGTCCAAAAACAAGCGTAAATCATCTATTTTAGTTCAACAACATTGACAGAGCATGGGAAATATCCTTTTATCCGGAAATTCGGATATATGAATAATGAGTGACATTCTCGACATTTTCAAAGCGTTGGCAGATGAGGGACGATTGCGGATTTTGCGGTCGATCGATCAGGCGGAGCTGTCTGTGGCCGAACTGGTTCAAGCATTGGAAATGCCCCAATCGACCGTGAGCAGACATCTTAAGCCCATGCGGGAAGCCGGATTGGTTGCTTCTCGTAGAGAGGGAACTTCGGTTTATTATAACCGCGGGGATCTGTTTCGTGATGCCTCCTTTGCGCAGATTCTTAGCGAACGGCTAAAAGATATACCGGTTGCGAACCGGGATGCTGCTGCGGTTGAACGGGTGTTGGATTTGCGCCGCAACCGAAGCCGCGAATTTTTCGATGAGATTGCCGGTCGTTATGGATCGCTCACCGAACCGGGCGGAGGATGGCAGGCTTTGGCTGCCGGATTGGCCGCTGGTTTTGCCGGACAAACTGTGGCTGATCTCGGTTGCGGGGAAGGTGCGCTTGCGTTGCTGCTCGGCCGTTTTTCAAAAAAGGTTGTGGCCTTTGATCAATCGGAAAAAATGCTCAAGCTCGTATCCGAGCGTGCGGCAGAACAGAATGTTTTAGAACGGCTCGATTTGCGGGTTGGTAATCTTGAAACCCTCGACCTGTCCGACGAAGCATTTGATGCGGTTTTTCTGAGTCAGGCGCTGCACCATACTTCCAATCCGGAGGATGTGGTTCGGCTGGCGGCGGAAGGACTGCGACCGGGTGGAAAACTTATTATTCTCGATCTTGTGCGCCACGAACATGAGTGGACGCGCGAAGAATGGGCGGATCAGTGGCTGGGATTCGATCCGCTGGAAATCCGCGAATGGCTGGGACGGGCAGGTATGGAAGCACAAGTGGTTGATTCACTGCCTGGCTCTATTCCCGACCTGTCGGTTTTAATCGTTGTAGGAACTAAAAACTAACTTTCAAACTAAGGAGATTTCCAATGGCTGGAAAAAAGAAAGTAGCAAAGAAAGCGCCTAAGAAGGCCGCAAAGAAAAACGTTAATGATTATGTAATCGCTGATATCTCGCTCGCCGAATTTGGCCGCAAAGAGATGGAACTCGCGGAATATGAAATGCCGGGGCTGATGGCACTACGTGCCAAATATGGAAAAGAAAAGCCGCTTAAGGGCGCCCGCATTACCGGATCGTTGCACATGACGATTCAGACGGCGATGCTGATCGAAACCCTGCAGGCGCTGGGTGCTAAAGTTCGCTGGGCGAGTTGCAACATTTTCTCCACGCAGGATCATGCGGCCGCGGCAATTGCTAAGACCGGCACACCGGTTTTTGCTGTTAAAGGTGAATCGCTGGAAGAATATTGGGAATACACCGATAAGATTCTCGATTGGGGCAACGGCAAAGGACCGAACATTATTCTTGATGA
This sequence comes from Pontiella sp., assembly GCA_036479375.1. Classification (GTDB taxonomy): domain Bacteria; phylum Verrucomicrobiota; class Kiritimatiellia; order Kiritimatiellales; family Pontiellaceae; genus Pontiella. Next base: position 35,010 of record JAZGFK010000013.1, read on the forward strand.
TGGCGGCGACGCCACCATGTTTGTTCAGTTGGGTGTTAAGGCCGAAACGGATCCTGCCATCCTCGATAAGACGCCGGACAGTATTGAAGAGGGCGTTCTGTATGCGCAGCTCAAGAAAGCGCTTAAGAAGGATCCAAAGCGTTTTTCACGCATTGCTAAGGACATCCTCGGTGTTTCCGAAGAAACAACCACCGGTGTGCACCGCCTCTATCAGCTGGCTGCGAAGGGTGAATTGCTCTTCCCTGCCTTCAATGTTAACGACTCGGTAACCAAATCTAAGTTCGATAATTTGTACGGTTGCCGTCACTCGCTCGTCGATAGCATCATGCGTGCAACCGACGTTATGCTGTCCGGTAAAATTGCGGTGGTTGCTGGGTATGGCGATGTTGGCAAAGGAAGCGCCCAGTCGCTCGTCGGCCAGGGTGCCCGCGTGATTGTAACTGAAATCGATCCGATCTGTGCGTTGCAAGCGGCGATGGAAGGCTATGAAGTGATGAATATGGACGATGCCTGCCGGATTGGTGATATCTTCGTTACGACGACCGGTAACTGCGAAGTCATTACCGAGCGCCACATGAAGAAGATGAAGGACATGGCGATCGTCTGTAACATCGGTCACTTCGATTCCGAAATTCAGGTTGAGAAGATGATGAAATATAAGTGGACCAACATTAAGCCGCAGGTTGATAAAATCACGATGCCGAAGGGTAATAGCATTATTCTGCTAGCTGAAGGCCGTCTGGTTAACCTTGGCTGCGCAACGGGCCATCCGAGTTTCGTAATGAGCAACAGCTTCACCAACCAAGTGTTGGCGCAGATGGAGCTCTATTGCAACCCCGGCAAATATCCGATCGACGTATACACGTTACCAAAAATTCTCGACGAAGAAGTTGCCCGTCTGCACCTTGAAAAAATTGGTGTTAAATTGGATGTACTGTCTGGAAGGCAGGCCAAGTATTTGGGTATTCCGAAAAACGGACCGTATAAGCCGGAGCATTACCGGTACTAAACTGGGAATGCTGCTTTCCGGAGCGGCACAGTGTTGATCTGGAGATCAACACTTCCAGAAAAAAAGGCGGCTTTCGGGCCGCCTTTTTTTGTCCATATCTTTTTTCTAAGTGGAGGGATTCGTATCGTGGCATCCAACGGGTGGCGATGAAATACGACCCTCCACTACAAGAAAAACGCCATTATGGCGATGTAGAGGATGAGCATGCTGACCGCGATCGGTAGAATTGTTTTGCGTGTTTTGGCGCGGAGAAGGGTGCCGGCGAGCAGGGTGAGCAGTAGTATAAGCACTACACTGCTCCAATGTTTGGAGGATGCTTGTTCAAGTAGACTGCCTCCGCGCATGGCGACATCTGCCACGAAGATAATGAGCAGATTGAACATGTTGCTACCCAGTACGTTTCCAACGGCCATATCCAGGAATCCCATGCGAACGCTGGTAAATGATATCACCAGCTCAGGGAGGCTGGTGGAAATGGCCAGGAAAATAGTGCCGATCAGGCTGGCCTCCATACCGAATCCACCTTGATCGGGGGGGAGGGCCATGCGGGCACCAAGTATGGAGAGCAGAATGCCGCCGCCGATAATCAGGCAACAGAGGGCGCCGAGGATGCTGTAGAACTTTATGGCGGGAAGCTGCGCCAGTTTGGTTTCTGCCGGTAGATGGTCTTTATCAGCGGAGTCTGCTGTGTGTTGCTTGTGCTCTCGTACCAGTATAAAGCCATACGCTATCGGGAGAGCCAATACCAGCCAGCTGCAACGCAGCCCGGGGATGATCCATCCGCCATCTCCGCAAACGAGAAAGGCGACCGCAAAAATTACCAGCATCACCAGGCCATAAATCGTCGAGTCGGTGTGTGGATCGGCTAATGATTTTGGATCGAATTTACGCGGAAATAGTAGCGCCATGAAGGCGAGAATTAATAGGTTGAATACATTCGATCCAAGCATATTTCCTGTTGCGAGATCTGCTCCTTGCGGCAGCTCAGTTGCTTTTAGAACGGATGTGAGCGATACCACAAGTTCCGGCAAACTGGTGACTGCTGCCAAAAAAATCAGTCCGACCAAACCGCTACCCAGTCCTGTACGGTCACCAAGGGCATCACCATAAATGCTGAGCCGAATGCCCGCGATAACCACAAGGGCAGCTGTTGCCAAAAAGGCCAGCACGAGTCCGGTCTGTGTTTGAATCAGTTGTTCGAAAAATTGCATCGGAGATTTCTACACAACTTCCAAAGCATGGAACATCCTTTTCTGATACGTACTACGTCTGGCGAACGACGTATTGAACCTTCCTAGTGCAGATAATGGGGGCTGGCAATTTTTGAAGGATGTTATCGTTCATATTTTATTGAGCTAATAAAAAGCGCAATTTTAGGGGTAAAAAGGCGAATGATAATTAAAAAATCACGTCGGACTAGTAAAAAATACTAGCAGAAAGTTGACAATTGAGGAATAAAAACTAATGTTTTCAGGTTAGTCGTAGAATTTTAGAGGAGCACTATGCTACGTATCATAAGAGTTGTCGGGATCGTTATTTTCGCTTTGTTGATTAGCTTTTCAGCCAATTCGCTCGCTGAAATGTATGAGTCCGGTCAGTTGATGGAAAAGTATAACAGTGCGCGGAAAACAAATATAACCCTATTGGGGATCTCAATGATCGCGCTTATAAGTTTGGGCTTTTTTGAGTTAACCCGAGGGAGAAGAGTTGCCGCTCGACGGGGTTACAGCGGTACGGCATATAAACCGGATGCCAACGAGGATATGACCGAAGGTTTAGACTCCACCAACATTTATGCTGCACCCAAAATAGATGAAGGCTGGCAGGATCGCCGGATGCGCGGATCGGGGTCTCGGAAAAATCAACAACTGGACATGACGAACGTCTGGATGAGTATGTTGCGTATTTGCTGCGCAATTATGCCGATACTCTATTTGGGTTTGCTTTTGATATGCGTACTTAAAATTGATCCGCAAAGCCCGTCGGCTTGGTTTATTCCGATGATTACGTCTTTCGTAATTTTATTTTCACTCATTACTGCATTTGGATTATTTGCAAAAAAAATATGGGGTTTGACGTTGGGTTATATCCTTGCGATTTTTAATCTGCTGATCTTTCCCATTGGCACAACCCTTGGAATGTTTCTCCTGATGGGACTTGTGGGAGCGACTCCTTTATTCGAAGTTTCATCGAGTGATCGCAAACGCAAGCGCAAAGAAAAAGCAAAAAAGAAAGCGGCAAAGAAAAGAGTATCAGCTGCCGTTATCTAGTCTTTTGCTTCCTGAAACTGCGATGCGGTTGTGGCATCCGGTTTTTGCCCAGTAAAGCTGAACAGGATAATCAGCAGAGTGGAAACAAAGAATCCGGGTACGATTTCATAGAGATCAAATACACCACCGCTCAGCTGTTTCCAAATCAGCACGGTTAGCCCCCCCCCAATAATGCCGGCAACGGCGCCGTTCCGGGTCATTCGTTTCCAGTAGAGCGACATCAGCACCAGCGGGCCGAACGTGGCGCCAAAGCCCGCCCAGGCATAGGATACCAGACTCAGCACGCTGCTGTCCGGTTTGAGCGCTAGGAGGCACGCAATCGCCGCCACGCCAATAACGGTTCCGCGGCTAACCCATACGAGTTCTTTTTCCGATGCATGAGGGCGAATTATAACACGGTAAAGATCTTCGGTTAAGGCCGATGACGTGACGAGCAGTTGTGAATCTGCTGTACTCATAATGGCCGCTAGGACGGCAGCAAGTAGAATGCCTCCAATGACCGGGTGAGTGACTTGGTCAACCAACACCATGAAAACTTTCTCGGCATCCGCTTCGGCCAGCATCTCAGGTAGATAGATCCGTCCAACCAGACCAATCAGCAGGGCGCAGGTTAAGCTAACGAGAACCCAGCTCATTGCAATCCGTCGGGCGGGTTTGATTTCGTTGGGCGAACGAATAGCCATAAAGCGGGTTAGAATATGAGGTTGCCCGAAATATCCCAGCCCCCAGGCCAGTAGCGAAACCACCGCCACGATCTGCAGCGGCTCGCCCGAGCCATTTGTGAATACATTCATGAATCCGGAATCGACTTCCCGCATTGCTGCTGTGGATTCAGCAAACCCGCCGGAAGCTTGTATGGCCAGTATCGGCACGGTGATAACGGCAAAAAACATAATGATGCCTTGAAAGAAATCGGTCCAGCTGACCGCCATGAATCCTCCAAGCGCCGTATAGGAGATAATAACGATTACGCCGATAATCAGAGCGCTGTGGTAGGGAAGTCCGAAAACGGATTCAAACAGCTTGGCGCCGGCAACAAATCCGGAGGCGGTGTAGATCAGAAAAAAGGCGAGGATGAATACGGCGGACAAAACACGAAGAAGTCGATTGCGATCCTGAAAGCGGTTGGCAAAATAGTCGGGTAACGTGATGGCATCGCCGGCGATTTCCGTATAACGGCGCAGACGGCGCGCCACAAATTTCCAGTTGAGATAGGTTCCGGCCGCCAGTCCTATGGCTATCCAGCAGGCCTCCATGCCTTGAAGATAAGCATAACCCGGCAAGCCAAGCAGAAGCCACCCACTCATGTCTGAGGCCTGTGCGCTCATGGCTGTGACCCACTTGTTAAGCTGCCGTCCGCCGATCAGATAATCGGAGAGGGACTCGTTTCGTTTATAGAAATGCGAGCCGATCGCCAGCATGAAGGCGAGATAAACAAGGAATGTTATGATGACGCTGTGATTTTCCATATCAACAACAAGTAGGATGTCTCGATTCTCATAACCAGAAAATTCGTACTTATGTTATCAGAACTGTACCGTGGGATCAGGATACGGAACGGATTTTTTACTGGAAAAGTGCGCTTAACCCCGATTTTAGGATCACTGACTTAAGTGGAACCTGCGTCCTTAAAATGGTACAAAAGGACGCATGGAAATGGGAAGAAAACGAAGAACATTCACGGATAAGTTCAAGGCTAAGGTGGCCATTGAAGCGATCAAGGGCATAAAGACTCTCAACGAGTTGGCATCGGAATATCAGGTTCATCCGAACCAGATCTCGGATTGGAAGAAACAGCTTCTATCGAATGCCCCAGAGCTTTTTGCTTCGGGAAAAAAGAGGCAGGTTAAAGCTGCGGAAGAGCTTACGGCTCCACTTTACGAAGAGATCGGTCGACTGAAGGTGGACGTGAAGTGGCTCGAAAAAAAGCTATGAGTCTGCCGCTTTCAACTCGTCGGAGTTGGGTGGAGCCCAACCCCGATTATTCGGTTCGACGACAGTGTCGGCTGGCAGGCGTTCCCCGATCAGGCATCTATTATGAACCCGTCCCGGAAACGGCGGAGAACCTCCTTCTGATGCGTTTGATTGATGAACAGTATATATGCGGCAGCCGGAGTTCGGTTATCCCCGTATGACGGACTGGCTGAGGGATGAGGACCATGACGTGAACCATAAGCGAGTGGCTCGCCTGATGCAGCAGATGGGACTTCAGGCGATTACGCCTGGGCCGCATACGAGCAAGCCAGCGCCGGGGCACAAGATATACCCGTATTTATTGCGCAACGTGGACATTGACCGGGTGAATCAGGCCTGGAGCACAGACATCACCTACATCCCAATGCGGAACGGATACATGTACCTCTGACCGCCGTGATCGACTGGTACAGCCGCTATATCCTTTCCTGGGAGCTTTCGAATACGATGGAGAGCCTCTTCTTTGTCGATGCGCTTGAACATGCGCTGACGCAGGGAACGCCCGATATATTCAACACGGATCAAGGTTCGCCATTCACCTCGAACGCTTTCACCGGTGTCCTGCTCGACGGTAAAATACGAAAAGGTCTA
>JAZGFK010000014.1:0-5701 GCA_036479375.1 Pontiella sp.
TATCTTCCTGGCGTATCACTGGGCCACACCCAAGCGCCTCTGGGATGTCATGAAAGATCAGATTTGCAACCGCGTCTTTGAAACGCTCGATGTCATTGAAGAAAAGATCAGTGAGGCATTAAAGCCCTATTGGGAAGATCCTTCATACGCATTGAAGCTCGTTGGCGATGGCTGGATGCATACTCAAGCAAACGCTACGCGGATATGATTTATACCGGAATATTTTGATATATGGTATAATACGCCTTCAAATATTGGACTGTCAAAGCACCTGTCTGTGGAGAATTTCCCCATAAATTAATTAACGGATTTTCGCGGTTGTGACGCCTCTGAAGATGGATTCAGAAGCAGGCAGGAATTACGGAAAGCGCGGCGCAATAAAGACCGTCGAAAGTGAATGCCGAATCTTTCGGGCTCTTCGTATATTTTTATGGAGGATGAGGACTTTTCGTAGCTCAGGGGTCTACAATGAGTGTTCGCAACGAATGTAGGGAAAGCAACGAATCAAATGGGCGGAAAACGTTGCCGCATCTCTGGAAACGGGGATTATCACGGGAAGAGCACTAACCGGCGAACCTCATCGCAACGAGCCCAACATGCCGGAACATTCGTTGCTTTTCCTACATTCGTTGCCACTAAAACCTACGAAGAACCATCTTTCGAAGAAATTCTACTTCAGGGCTTCCGGAACCTTGAATGCATATTGCTCGTTGATTTGCTTTCGTAAAACGGACACATGCGGCTCGATAATATCCAGTGCTTCGTCGTAGCGATCTGCCGGCAACGAGACCAGCCACCTATCAATATCAATATGTAGCCATTCCGGGCCTTTCCCATTGGGCATTGGATGCTGAATCAGCGAGGCATACTCCGCTGGAAATACTTCTTTCAGATCCAACATCATTCGATACGAAAGCGCATACGGCTCGCGTCGCGACTTCATGAAGTGCCGCTTCCAATCGCCCCAAACGAGTTCCTGTTCTTCACAAAATTCTTCGGAAAAAACGGTGGCAATCCCTTCCATGTACCAGTCGGTGATCTGAGCATTGATTAAATGAGCGCACTCGTGAGCAAGCAAGGGATAATAGTTTTTGTGGTCGGGATCGACGCCCATATAAATTACGAACAGCCCGTTGGTGGAATCCGCGCACTGCGTCAGCGAAAAATTTTCGCCAATTCGGTAACGGCGCGCCTCCTTGGTTTTACGCGACCGGCGTAGCAGGATTTTATTGATGGGAATTACGGGCTCCCCAAACTCGGCAGTAGCACGCGCCAGTCCATTGGAAATAAAGGTAAAAGAAGCAGGATCATCGATGGTTTCATACGCATCGTACCAGGCACCCGGCGGTTTGCTGGAAGACAGGCTCATGCAGCCGCCCAGGCAAAGAAAACCAAGTGGGAGTAAATAAATAAAAAGGCGGAACACGACGATCTTCGATCTTCGAACGCGGCGCATGAACTAACCTTCCATCAGTTCTTCGAGGCGCTCACAAATCAAATGCATCATCGTTTCATGCCCTTCCTGAATACGTGGTGTGTGCGAAGAGCAGGAAATGAGTAGTGCCATATCAGACAGCTCGAGCATTTTTCCGCCCGTTCCACCAATAAATGCAACGGTCTTAACGCCAGTTTCAGCAGCCGCACTGAAAGCGCGCAGAATATTGGCTGAATTTCCAGAGGTTGAAAAGCCGACGAGTATGTCGCCTTCGCGTCCCAGCGCCTGCACCTGTTTTTCGTAGACCTCTTCATACGAATAATCATTCGCGATCGAGGTCATCACGGAAGCATCGGTATTCAGCGCCAGACCGGCATAGGGACGCCGTTCCATCAGAAAACGGTTTACGAGTTCGCCAGCAAAATGCTGCGCATCGCATGAGCTTCCGCCATTTCCACAGGCCATAACCTTTCCGCCTGCCTTGAGGCAGTCGGCCATTTGTACGGTGACCGCTTCGATGGTTGGGATCAGCTCATTGAAAACCTGATCTGAAACGGCGCGTGCTTCGGCCTGTATTTTTTGAAGATCCATGGGCGTTCCTGAAGGACGTCTATTCGGACACGGCAGAACCTTCGGCATGCTTGGATGGCTCGCCGATAATTTCTTGCACTTTGATGGTAATATTACGGATTTCATCCAGCCCGAGCGACTCACGAACACTTTCCCGAATCCGCTGCTGCAACACCTGTGAAAGTTCGGGAATTTTATTGCCGGAAATAACTTTCACACTGATGGCAATGTCCAACGCTTTTTTGTCCTGAATCAATTCGCTGTCGATACTCTTGATCGCCGCGAACTCCTTACCGACACGCTCGATGAAGTCCTGAATCGCTTTGGTGCTGATGCCGACACTTCCATCATCGGAATCAAAATTAATAAAGACATCCTTCTTTCGGCCGATCCGTCCGAACCACTGAAGAAATACGGAAAGAATCATCACGGCACCCAGTGCCGCACCCACCCAGGGCATGACCAGCAGGCCGGCAATGGTGTCTCCGACCTCTCGGTTAAACAGGTTGCCATAGATCAGCAGACCGCCAACCAGCAGAAGAATTAATGTGGTCAACAAACCACCCAGACCGGAGTTCGATTTCATGATTTAGCCCTCGGCTTTGGATTCACCTGTATTGCGAATGCCCTGCACGATAACGTTTACGGCAAAAACCTGCTGACCGGTCATTTCCTCGACCGCTTCCTTTACCGCAGCCTGCAGTTGCACGCAGATGTCGGGAATCTTCACGCCGAACTCGAGCACAACCGCGAGGTCGATGGTCAGCAGTTCTTCGTTTTCCTTTTCAATCCGGATGCCTCTATCCTTGGATTTCTTACCGATAATTCCGGCAAGATCGTCTGCCAGAGATCCCTGTAGTTCTACAACACCGGGAACCTTCTTGGCGGTTTCGTGGGCGATGATTGCAACCACGTTATTATTGATTCTAATCTGGCCATATTGAGAACCGGGGGATTCAGCCACCAATAAATCCGATGTATCTGCCACTGCGTTGCCTGTTTGATGTTCCATAACCATACTCCTTGTGATTATTCAGAAATCAGAAATGATTCGTGCATGAATTTTTCGAGGTACGCCGTATTATACGCACCCGAAGCAAAATGACCGTCAACCATCAGTGCTTCCCCTAAAGGAACCGATGTGTGCGGACCGTTGATCGTGAATTCTTCCAACGCCCTGCGCATCCGCATAATGGCCTCGTCCCGATCTCTTCCGTAGGCGATGATCTTGCCGATCATGCTGTCGTAATACGGCGAAATCGTGTAGCCGGAATAGACATGCGAGTCGATCCGGATACCAGGGCCGCCCGGAAAATGAACCGCTTCAACCGGACCCGGTGATGGGGTGAAATTATTGTAGGGATCTTCGGCATTCACACGATACTCAATCGCATGGCCACGAATGATCATTTCATCCTGCGTGAACGAAAGCTTCTCGCCAGCGGCCACACGGATCTGTTCCTTCATCAGGTCGATGCCGCTCACCTCTTCGGATACGGTATGTTCCACCTGAATACGGGTATTCATTTCCATGAAGTAAAACTGCTTGGCCGTTTCGTCGTAAAGAAATTCGAGCGTGCCGGCACTGTCGTACCCGACCGCTTTACCGGCTTTCACAGCGGTATCGCCAAGCGCCTTGCGCTCTTCGTCGGTCAGAGTCGGGCACGGCGCTTCTTCCACCAGCTTCTGGTGGCGACGCTGAATCGAGCAGTCGCGTTCGCCGAGATGGCAGACGTTCCCGTGTTTGTCGCCGATAATCTGTACTTCCACGTGACGGGCCGATTCGATGTATTTTTCCATGAACAGATCGGGGTTACCAAACGATGCCTCCCCTTCTGCCGCAGCAGCCATAAAGCCCTGAACCAGCGAAACATCGTTGCGCGCAACGCGCATACCCTTTCCGCCGCCGCCGGCAACCGCCTTGAGCAGTACAGGATAGCCCATTTCACGAGCCAACTTCAGCGCATCGTCCGATGTTGGGAGAATCCCGTCGGAACCGGGCGTGATTGGAACGCCGGCCGCTTTCATGGTATCGCGTGCAATGGCCTTATCGCCCATGTTACGGATGCAATCCGGAGAGGGACCGATAAAGGTGATATTACAGTTGGCGCAGATCTCGGCAAAATGGGCGTTTTCCGCAAGGAAGCCGTAGCCGGGATGAATCGCGTCCACATCAGCCACTTCCGCAGCACTGATAATGTTGGTTATTTTCAGATAACTTTCGCTCGCGGCGGCAGGCCCAATACAGATGGCCTCGTCGGCCATTTGAACATGGAGTGAATCCACATCCGCCTCGGAATAAACCGCAACGGATGCAACGCCGAGCTCTTTGCACGCACGGATAATCCGCAGGGCAATTTCGCCGCGATTGGCAATCAATACCTTTTTAAACATGGGCGACCCCCTTATTTCGGTTCAACGAGGAAGAGCGGCTGCCCATATTGGACCGGCGAAGCGTCGTCGATCAGAATCTTCTTAATGATCCCTTTCACATCGGCCTTGATTTCGTTCATGACCTTCATTGCTTCGATAATGCAAACAACGGTGTCCTCATTCACTTCCTTGCCCACTTCAGCAAAATTATCGGCATCAGGAGCCGGCTTACGATAGAAGGTACCAACGATGGGCGAAGGAATTTCGATTAACCCGTCATCTTCATCAACCGGATCCGCGGCGGCAGGAGCAACGGCAGCCGGAGCGGCGTGGGCTACTGGAGCGGCGTGGGCCGCATACACCACTTGAGGCTCGCTGTTCCCGCGTTTAAGTGCCAATTCACAATTGTCATCTTTCATCGAAAATTCAGTCAGGTCGTTCGACTTCATCAGCTCGACAATGCGTTTGATATCCTTGATTTCCATAGTAACCCTCTCCTGGTTGCAAAAATTCGTAACTCGTGCAAATAAACAATATTTCCCCTGCCATGCCTAGCCCTAATCCGTACCGACTTGTTTCCGTTCCCTGAAGCCACAACACGATGGTTCTTCTACTTGATGCGTATTTTATACAATTCCTAGAAGCAAATCTACAAGACCTTGCACACCGCGCAATGCACCATGTTAGTTGTCCATAATCAGCGAGTCAGCAACGTTGCAATAGCAAGCTGCAATGCTGCAACTTACGAAGGGGAAGATCTAAATGAATCGAAGAACATTTACTGCAACATCCACCACCTTAGCGGTTACAACGGGGCTGGTTCGTTCTGCCTCCGCTCAAACCGCATCCCCCTTCAAACTGAACTATGCTCCCGGCTTCCGCCATTTCAAAAACAGTGCGGGTACGAACCCGCTGGATCAGATCAAATTCATGCACGACAACGGATTCCGAGCCATCCAAAACAGAACTAGGGAAGCGCTGTCAGATCATGCATTACAGTTCACTGCAACGATTACAGATGTTCGTATGAAAAGTGCTGGTGTTTATCAGGTTTCATTCAAGGAATTGAACGACGGCAGATTAAATAAGAACAAGCATGCCCACTTGCGAATCCAGCCAGCTAGATCCATCAACTTGAAGATGAATGCGAAAACCGCACGCAATATACATCCCGGACAAAAAATCACCGTCCGCGCCAAGGCCAAACTTTCAACTAGTACTCTGAATATCTTAAAGCTTCGGATATAGCCTCTTGAGTTTGATCCGAGCATCTTTCGTCGTAAATTGCCAGTCCACCGGGGTCTGGCGGTTGTTCCGGTCCGC
>JAZGFK010000015.1:0-4810 GCA_036479375.1 Pontiella sp.
GGGAGCGCTGAAGAAAAACGGGGAGTCTGTCGCAATTGCCGGCGACCTTCGTCCTAGTACCGCTCGCATTATGGCCGCGGTGGCGAAGGCGGCTTCTGATAGGGGCTATGCACCCATCAACTGCGGATTTGTTCCTTCACCAGCAGTGGCGCTATACGGACTTAATAATGGGTGCCCGGCTATCATGGTTACGGGAAGTCATATTCCTGCGGACCGGAATGGGATCAAGTTCAACAAGCCGACCGGCGAAATCCTGAAGTATGACGAGGAGCAAATTCGAGAGCAGGTCGTTGAGGTTGATGAATCAATTTTTCGCGCGGGAGACTTCGCTCTTCCGGAAGTAAATATTGATGCACGTATTGATTATGTGAACCGATATCTGCGCACGTTTCCCTCCGACTGCCTTAAGGGCAAGAAAGTCGGGATCTACCAGCACTCGGCTGTAGGGCGCGATGTGCTGATTGAAATTTTCTCCGGTCTGGGCGCGGATATAACACCGCTTGGATTTTCTACTGAGTTTGTTCCCGTCGACACCGAAGCAATTCGATCAGAAGATGTGAAGCTGGCAAAGGACTGGTCCGCTGAAAACGGATTCGATGTGATTATGTCGACGGATGGCGACAGCGACCGTCCGTTGATCAGTGATGAAAACGGAAATTGGCTGCGGGGCGATGTGGCCTGTATTTTGGCCGCAAAATATCTCGGTGCCGATTCGGCCAGCACGCCGGTCAGTTGTAATACGGCGGTGGAAAAATGCGGATGGTTTAAGGAAGTACGACGCACCATGATCGGATCACCGTTTGTGGTCGCCTCCATGATTGAAGCCTCGTTTGCCGGAAATAAAGGGGTGATTGGATACGAAGCCAATGGTGGTTTTTTGACCCATAGTGATTTTTCAGTTTTTGGAAAAGAACTGCGCGCTCTGCCAACGCGCGATGCCGTTTTGCCGGTGCTCGCAATTATCCTGCTTTCCATAAAAGAGCGAAAGCCGATTTCAGCATTGTTGACCGATTTGCCGCAGCGTTTCACCGCCAGTGACCGCATTCAGGAATTTCCGACGGAAGAGAGCGCAAAGATTCTTCAGCAGTTTGAAGATAGTTCGGCTATTGAGGCCGCATTCGGCGCGGTCTTTGGCAACGTGCAAGCAATCGACCGAACCGATGGACTGCGTGTGACCTTTGAGTCTTCGGAAATCCTGCATATGCGTCCGTCAGGAAACGCCCCTGAATTCCGCTGCTATAATGAAGCTGATTCCGAAGCGCGTGTTCAGGAGATGCAGCGCATCAGTATGGAAATACTGCTGCGCCTGAAAAATGATGCGTGAGCCGTGATTATTTTGTTCATGTCACATGTTTCACGCATCACGTTTTTGGTTGCGTAGCGAAGCGTAATAGCTACTATTTGGCCTTTAACAACGAGAAGAACCATGGCCATCGTACCGGATAGAGCAACTTTTTTAGAGCAGGCAAAACTGGGTAATCTGATACCGGTATGGGAGGAACTCCTGGCCGATCAGGAAACGCCGGTTTCTGCTTATGAACGTGTACGCACTTATCTTCGTCAGCGCGAGCATGCCTCGCACACGTATCTACTTGAAAGCGTCGAAGGCGGGGAAAACATCGCGCGCTATTCCTTTATCGGCGGAACGCCGCGAACCATTCTTCGCGCCTATGGCCGGCGGGTTGAAATTGCAACGAATGGGGATGCACCGATTGTTATCGAGGATGTTGATCCGCTGGATGCGCTGAAAGATCACATGAAGCAGTTTTCTCCTGTTGATGATCCGTCGTTGCCGCGTTTTATCGGCGGCGCAGTCGGTTTCCTAGGCTACGATATGGTTTCGCAGTTTGAGCCTCGGGTTCCAGTCATTGGAAATGATGACATTGGAAATCCGGATATGGTCTTTATGGTGACGGATGGTATTATTATTTTCGACCGGGTTCAGCACCGCATGAAAATTGTGGCGAATGCCCACGTCGACGGTGATCCCAACGAAGCCTACGATAAAGCTGTGGCAGAAATTAATGAATTGATTGATGCGCTGCAGACTCCGGTTCAACGCGTCATGATAGATGCACATGTTGAAGCTGAACCGCTTGAACCTCAGTCGAACACGACGAAGGAAGAATTTCTGGGAATGGTCGAGAAGGCGCAGGATTACATCCGCTCCGGCGATGTAATTCAAACCGTGTTATCACAACGCTTCGAAGTAGAAAATCATGCTGATTCGCTGGATGTCTACCGGGCATTGCGCACCATTAATCCTTCGCCCTATATGTACTGTCTCGATATGGGAGAAAGCGCCATTGTCGGAACCTCGCCGGAAATTTTGGTTCGTTGCGAAGATAAGAGGGTTAAAGTGCGTCCGATTGCCGGAACCCGGCCACGTGGTGCAACCCAGGCGGAGGACCTGGCCTTTGAAAAAGATCTTTTAGCAGATCCGAAAGAGTGTGCTGAGCACATCATGCTGGTGGATTTAGGACGTAATGATGTGGGGCGGGTATGCGATTACAGCTCGGTGGAAGTGCCGGAACTCATGATTGTTGAGCGGTATAGCCATGTGATGCACATTGTTTCCGATGTTACCGGGCACCTGTCTGATGATCACGACGAGTATGACGTTATACGCGCCAGTTTTCCGGCGGGTACCGTGAGCGGCGCGCCGAAAATCCGTGCCATGGAAATTATTGCCGAACTCGAAAAAAGTAAACGCGGGCCTTATGCCGGAGCAGTTGGGTATTTTAATTATAATGGCAATATTGATTCAGCCATCACCATTCGCACGGTCATTCTGGATAAAGATAAGGCCTATGTTCAGGCCGGTGCCGGCATTGTTGCCGACTCCGTCCCGATCAACGAATACGAAGAGACGCGTAGCAAAGCGCGTGGCATGATGAAGGCTTTGGCTCTCGCGAAGCATTACCATGCTGCGCGAGAGGGAAACTTGAAATCTGAAGCTGGAAATGTAAAATAGAGGCTGACTGATGGAATCTATTTTCAAATTTCACGTTTCAACTTTCAACTTTCAGGTTTAATTATGATTCTGGTCATCGATAACTACGATTCTTTTACTTACAATCTTGTGCAGTATCTCGGTGAGCTGGGTGCGGAATTGCGCGTGTTCCGAAACGATGAAATCACCGTTGCGGAAGCAGTTACATTGAATCCTGAAAAAGTACTCGTCAGCCCGGGCCCGTGTACGCCAAAGGAAGCCGGTATCTCGTGCGACATCATCCGTGAATTTGGGCCGCGGATTCCGACGTTTGGGGTTTGCCTTGGGCATCAGTCGATTGGCGATGTATATGGTGGAAATGTAATTCGCGCCGACCGGTTGATGCATGGGAAGACCTCGCCGATGATTCATGAAGGGCTGAGTGTATTTAAGGGCTTACCAAGTCCGTTCGATGCAACGCGTTACCATTCTCTAATCGTTGAGCGATCCAGTCTTCCTGACTGTCTGGAAATCACGGCATGGACAGCAGAAGGAGAAATTATGGGAATGAAGCACAAAGAGCATCCGGTGCATGGGGTGCAGTTCCATCCAGAATCCATTCTGACCGTCGAAGGAAAAAAGTTGTTACAGAATTTCTTGGATTTATAATGAAGACGGAGCTGGAAGCTCCGTCTACGATTAGTTCCGATACCGATTCACAATCGGCATACGGCGATCACGATCAAAGGACTTCGGGGTAATTTTAATGCCGGGGGGTGACTGACGCCGTTTGTATTCGCTCAACTCCACGGCATGTACCACGCGGCGAATGTTCGCTTCGTCATATCCCTTGGCAATCAAGCTGCCGATACCCATATCGTTTTCGACATAATCCTCAAGGATGGGATCAAGTACATCGTATGGAGGTAAAGAGTCTGTGTCTTTTTGATCGGGCCTCAGTTCCGCAGAAGGAGGGCGCTCAATAATGCTGGGAGGAATGACGAGACTTTGTTCATTACGCCAGCGGCAAAGGTCGAATACGAGGGTTTTTGGAACATCCTTGATGGCAGCAAAACCACCGCACATATCTCCGTAGAGCGTGCAATAGCCCATGGCCATTTCGCTCTTGTTTCCCGTGGTTAGAACCAGCCAGCCATATTCATTTGAAAGCGCCATAATCAGATTGCCGCGAATACGAGCCTGCAGGTTTTCTTCCGCCAGGCCCGGCTCTTTGGTGGAACCCCAGACCGTGGAAAGTTCCTGCTCGAAATTTCCGTAAAGCTTCTTGATGGGTAACGTATGGAATTCCACATCCAAAAGAGACGCCATTTCACCCGCATCACTCAGCGTGCCATCGGAAGAATATTGCGAAGGCATCGTGACGGTTGCTACCCGCTCTTTTCCCAGCGCATCGACGGCGAGGGCCAATACAATCGCAGAGTCGATACCGCCACTCAGTGCTACAACAACACGTTTGAATCCGATCTTATCAACATAGTCCCTCAGGCCGAGTTTGAGTGCTTCGTAAACTTCTTCCAGATCAGGCAAGGGAGCTTCTTTACGGGAAGCGTTATCAAAATAGAGGATGTCTTCCTGGAACTGTTTCGCCCGGGCGATACGCGAGCCATCGGGAGCAATAACCATGCTGGCTCCGTCAAAAACGAGCTCGTCCTGACCCCCGACCATATTGCAGTAGAGTAAGGTGGTGTTGAGCTTTTGTGCTGTTTGGACCAGCACATTAATGCGGTCATTAAGTTTGTTACGGTAGTAAGGCGAAGCGGAAAGATTAATCAGCAGATCAATGTCATGGCCTGCAAGTGAAGCGACCGCATCGCCGTTGGAATCCCAGGAATCTTCACAGATATGAATGGCGGCTGT
>JAZGFK010000016.1:0-3023 GCA_036479375.1 Pontiella sp.
GGTGTTGCTTACAGGTTTTAGTTTTTCAGGGTTTCATAAAAAAATTACCACCAGACACAGAGAGCACAGAGAGGGACAGATTTTTTTATCCAATCGCCGCCTACCCAGGGCAAGCTGCACGAGAAGATTTACGATGTCGCCGTGTCGGACGGCCGCAAGATCGGCAAGGACGGCCTGTGCAAGCCCCCCCGTTGGAGACACAGTGGATGTCAAGCGCGCGACATGAACGAACACCATCGGAGCACCCGAGCTGATTTCAGTATGGAAGGACCCGGACTTCGACCCGAACCAGAGGGCCTTCTACTACGCCCGTGTCCTCGAGATCCCTACGCCGCGCTGGGTGCTCTACGACAAGGTGCGCCTCGGTGCCAAGGTTCCGAAGGAGGCGAAACTGACCCACCAGGAACGCGCCTATACATCTCCGATTTGGTACACGCCCGCGCCGTAGGCGGGGCGAGTGGAAAGTGTCGATTGTCAAGTGAGGAGTGGGGGAATGATGAGTGCCGAGTGAAGGCGGAGAAATCCTTCCCCTCGACACCCGACACGCTTATAAAAATCGGTAAATTGCCGGTGAAAATCGGGGCCGAGGCCTATTATTATATAGAACAGGATGACGATTTAGGACCGGAGTGGCAGGTGCGCCTCTTGTTTTTTCCGGTTCTCCCAGCCCCGTCCTGGTCTAGAACTCCCTTGTTCTGAAAAGATTTCATGAAATATTCGGGCTAACCTAAATCCTGAAACCTATCCCCATAAAACACCAAATATGGTTTTCAAACCATATTTGGTGTTTTTTTTGTTCCTTTTTTCAACCTCTAATCTGCTCATCAAGATCAATATTTAATTAATTTTCAGGTAGTTAAGATAAAACCTTTGCCGTTCTTTCTAATGGCATGATCTTTGAAATACATTGAACTGGTTCAACAAGTTTCCCAATAGCAAATTTCCGGTGCTCAGGAGGTTGTATTGCTTTTCTATCAGCTAAAGATCGGAATCAAGCCATTCAAAACGGATGAATTTGACAAAACGATGCGCGCGTTTTCACGCAGAATTCGTAAGGAAAAGGATTGTCTTGATTTCAGCGTGTACCGGGATTCTGAAAAAGAAAATACCTACATCGTGGTTGGAGAGTGGAAGACACGCCAAGCCATGGAGAAACATTTCCAGACACAGGACTTCGAGGTGTTGATCGGCGCGGCCAGGGTACTGGGCGATAAATTCGCAATGAACATAGCCGAGGTTTCGAAAACAGGGGGCTTTGAATTGGCCAAAGAACTATGATTGCCTGAAGGATTTTGATTTGAATTAATTGTGACTTTGGAGAATACGAGTGAGGAAGCATTAAAAAATATATCTCATGTAACTCATGTAACATAAACCAATTTAAGGAGGCCATATCATGAAAGTCATCATCGTTGGTGGAGTGGCCGGAGGGGCGTCCTGCGCGGCACGCCTGCGCAGGTTGGATGAAAAAGCGGAAATCCTCATGGTTGAGCGTGGACCCCATGTTTCCTATGCAAACTGCGGTTTGCCCTATCGTGTTGGGGATGTGATCGAAAAAGATGAAAGTCTCATTGTATTCAATGAGCAAATGTTTCGAGCTTTTTTTACAATTGATGTGCGGACCAACTGCGAGGCGGTCGAGATCTCCCCGAAGGAGAAGACCGTGACGCTGCACAATGTTGAAAGCGGGGAGGTAAGCACCGAATCCTACGACAAGCTGGTGCTGTCGCCCGGGGCGGCATCTGTGCGCCCGCCCCTGCCGGGAATAGACCTTCCGGGCATTTTTCACGTGAGGACCGTGCCGGACGCCCTGAAAATCCGGGAGTGGCTGGAAAAAGGCAGCCCGTTTCTCGCAGGCATGCACCGGTACTCGGGATTCCAGACCGTGAGGCCGAAAACCCGGGCAGTGGTCGTGGGCGGCGGATTTATTGGCCTGGAAATGGCGGAAAACCTGGTTCATCGCAAGTTCGAAGTAACCATTCTCCAGAGGAATGAGCAGGTTCTGCCCCACATTGATCAGGAACACGCCCGCGTGGTGGAGGGCTTCATGGAGAGCCATGGCGTCCGCATGGCGCTTGGCGACGGTGCGAGCGGATTCAAGCAGGCTGAAGGCCGTATTGATGTGGAAACTGAATCGGGTAAAACCTATCCGGCTGATATTGTGATCCTCGCGCTCGGCGTGCGTCCGGATACCGCTCTGGCGAAAACGGCCGGACTTGAGATCGGCGAACGCGGCGGGATTCGGGTGGACGATCAAATGCATACCAGCGATCCGGATATTTTCGCCGTCGGCGATGCTGTAGAGGTTAAGGATTATGTAACCGGTGAGTGGAGCCACATCGCCCTCGCCGGGCCGGCCAACCGCCAGGGACGGATCGCCGCTGATGTAATTGCCGGGCGCGATTCCCGCTTCCGCGGCAGTCAAGGTACTGCGATCATCGGGCTTTTCGGGGCTGCGATTGCCTGGACCGGCACCAGTGAAAAAACACTGAAGCGCCTCGGTGATACGGATTATGAAAAGATCTATCTCTACCCGAATTCAAATGCAGGATATTACCCGGGCGCCACACCGCTTGCCATGAAAGTTCTCTTCCGGAAATCGGACGGGAAACTCCTGGGCGCGCAGGCCCTTGGCCGGAACGGCGTGGATAAACGGATCAGCACTATGGCTGCCATGATTCAGATGGGCGCCACCGTATACGATCTTGAAGAAGTTGAGCTTTGCTACGCGCCGCAGTTCGGCAGCGCAAAAGACCCGGTGAATTTTGCCGGAATGGTCGCCGCAGGTGTTCTCAGGGGCGATATGCCGATTAACCACTGGGATTCCGCAAGATCGGAATTTCTGCTCGATGTTCGTCAACCGTTTGAGTTGGCCGTTGAGAACGTGCCGGAGGCAGTCAACATCCCGTTGCCGGAGCTTAGAAGCCGTTTGGATGAGCTGCCTCGCGACAAGGTGATAAACGTCTTTTGCCGCTCCGCCCAGCGTTCCTATTATGCCACGCGCATCCTGCTGCAAAACGGCT
>JAZGFK010000017.1:0-16093 GCA_036479375.1 Pontiella sp.
GCTTGGCGAGCGCGGAAAGATCGGCGTTGATCTTTTCAATCGAGCCGATCACCGGGGCGGGGAGTCCTTCGGCGTAGGGATGCTCCCGCGCGCCGCAGAGCGGGCAAGGCTGATCGGCGATCAATGCTTCGCGGTGTGTTTCGAGGCTTTCGACCTTTTGCTGGAGGCGCAGGTTTTCAACCAAGAGCTCTTGCTCGCGCTGGAGGCTTTCCTGCTCGTTTCTTTTAAGGGTCAGTTCTTTTTCCGCGCCCGCGGCTTCGGTGGTTTTGGCCGCGAGGGTCGCGCGGCTTTCCACCATCCGTTGCTCGATTTTGATCCGTTGCCGAAGTTCTTCAAGCCGGGCGCGCCAGTCGGTTCCGTCGAGCAGAGGGGCGAGCTCGGCGCTGATTTTTTTAAGCGCGGCTTCGGCCTCGGTAAAGTTGTTCCGCGCGCCCGATAGTTTTCCCGCTTTTTCGGTCGCGGCCTTGGCTTCTTTCTCCGCGGCGATCGCGGCGGCCTTCGCCGCTTTTTGGGCCGCGCTCATTTCGCCGGTCAATTTTTTCAGTTGTTCCAAGGATTGGAAAATCGCGGCCAATTGCCCTACCAATTCAGCATCCCGCGCATGCTCCTTTTGATAGGTTTCGGCTTTGCTCTGTTGGGCTTGAATTGTTTTGAGTTCAGCCTGGTTAGCCGCTTCTTTATCGCGCAACGCAGTTTGTTCATCCTGCAATTGTTCGAGCGCGGTCTCTTCCGTTTTCCGCGTGGTCAATCGCCCCGCGATCTGGGAGTCGAACAAGCGCGCTTGCTTCAAGACCGGAAGCAATTCTCGCTGCTTCGCGTCCTGTTCCTTAAACCATTTCCCGGCCTCTTCAAACGTGGAGGACGCGTTGGTTTGCTGTTCTTCCAAATCGGGAAGCGCGTCGGTGGCCGCCGTCAGATCAGTAGCGGTTTTGGAAAAATCGTCGCGCAGGTTGACGAGCTTGGCGTGATCGACCGCCAGCGGCCGCGCGCGGCGCGCGGCGGCCAAGCGTTCGACGTCGGGTTTGAAGGCCTCGTTATCCTCGCGCAAGGTTTCCTGTTCCGCGCGATTGTCCTCCAACGCTTTTTCCAAGGCTTGGACGCGGTCTTCGCGTTCCAGCGCGGCCTTGGCGGCGTCGCGCGTTTCGGCTTCTTCCTTGTGTTTGTCTTGAACCTGTTTCAGATCAAATTGGACCTGTTCCAACGCCTCCGCGTCCAGCAGTTGAATGCCGTCGAGTCCCGCCTTCAATTCACCCAGTTTTTGATTTTCGGCGCTGTTGCGCTGATGCGCCAGCTTGGAAATTTCAGTATAGATTTCGGTGCCAGTAATCTGTTCGAGAATCGGGGATCGTTCATCGGCGTTGGCCTTTAGAAACGAATCGAAGCTACCCTGCGCGAGTAGGATCGAGCGCGTGAAACGATCAAAGCCCATGCCCACGACATCATCGACCTTCTCCTGCACCTCTCGGAGTTTGGTGGCCAGAATCGTGCCCTGCTCATTGGCGATTTCGCGCTTTGGCCCCTGCAACGCGCCATTCGCTTTTTTTCGCGCGCGCTGTTGATGCCAGTTGGCGCGGAAGGTGCCCTTCGCCGTCTCAAACAAAACCTCGGAATAACATTCCCCCGTCTGGCGCGACATCACCTCGTTCTGGCTCTGATTAATGCGATCCAGCCGCGGCGTCTGGCCATAGAGCGCCAGACACAACGCGTCCAGAATCGTTGTTTTCCCCGATCCCGTCGCCCCCGTGATCGCGAACAACCCATCCGCCACGAAGTCCGGATCGGTGAAATCAATGCACCACTCGCCATACAGCGAGTTCAGATTCTTAAAACGCAGTTCGAGTATTTTCATTCGGGTTTCTTTTTAGGTGCGGCTTCAATTTGTTTTACGGCCGTGTCGAAGTCACTGAGTTGCTTCGCGCTGTCAGCGATGCGTGATGTATTGAATTTTTCATATTCACTTTCAGCCAGTAGTTTCGCCTCCTCATGGGAGATTCCGCCCGCGTGATCCAGTATGTCCCGATCGTTGATGGCAAGGAAGCCATCGAGTTTTTTGATCCAGTCGCCCATGTGCATTGGAACGCGGCGCATGGCCTGGCCTTCGGCGAAGATTAGGTATTGTTCCACGAGGTTGTTTAGTGGCGCCAGCTCATCTTCCGCGAGATAGTTTTTGGCAATGGAAACATCCTGTTTGCGGACATTGGGGCCGCGGTAATTGGTTACGCCCATGTTGGGTTGATCCGCGTCGGCTCTGGAATGAATGATCTCCGCGGCGGTTTTACCCGTAATTGCCCAGTGCATCTTATTCTGTACCGTTTTAAAGAAGGTGATGCTGATATCCTGTGTGGGATCATAATCGATGCTAGTCGCATAGATGTCGGTGATTTTCTGGTAGAACCTGCGCTCGGAAGTGCGGATGTCCTGAATCCGGCGAGTCAATTCTTCGAAATAATCGAAGGGGAGGTCGGGATTCTTCAAGCGTTCGTCATCAAGTGTGAAGCCTTTGACGATGTATTCCTTTAGCAATTCCGTCGCCCAAATGCGGAAGCGCGTCGCCACCCGGCTTTTTACGCGGTAACCCACGGAAATGATCATGTCGAGATTGTAGTAATCCAGTAAGCGTTTGACCTCCCGGTTTCCTTCTTTTTGAACTGACAAGTATTTCTTGTGAGTTGCTTCGGGGGCGAGTTCTTCCTCTTCGTAGATGTTTTGAATATGGAGACTTATGTTTTGCTGGCTGGTCTGGAAAAGCTCGCCCATGAGTTGTTGCGTCAGCCAAACCGTTTCATCTTCCAGCCGAACATCCAGCTTCAACGTTCCATCGTCAGCTTGATAGACCAGAAACTGCCCTTTGGAGGGTTCTAGTTCATGATTATTCATGTGTGGCATCCTATTGGTTTCATCCAAGAGTTTGGCTTTTGTTCGGCTCGTGCCACAAGCGTTGTTTTCCCCGATCCCGTCGCCCCCGTGATGGCAAACAATCCATTGGCCTCATAGTCCGGGTGCGTGAAATCAATGCACCACTCGCCATACAGCGAATTGATATTCTTAAAGCGCAGTTCGAGAATTTTCATTTCTTAGCCAGCGATCTATTGCTGGCCTCGCCTGATAATGCACTTGAACTGGTTTCCTTCGCGGTCATCGATGAAATCAATCGAAGGATAGTTTTCCAATGCCCGTAGGATGCCGGAGCCAAATCCGCGGTATGGAAGTAGGTGATATGCAAACGAGGCGAGTACCGGATTTCGGGAGTTTGAATTGCCGGCTTTAATGTTCTCGACGGTTAGGTTATTCGGAAGATGACCTGGGCTGATGATTTCCACTCGATTGGAAAAAATAAAAACACGAATAGGTGCGGAAATAAAATAATCGCGATGAACTAATGCGTTGGCAACCAGTTCTTCGAGCACAATTCGCGGAATCTCAGATTCGCCTGCGCTATTTACCGTCTGCTCGCCTTGCACGTGTTTTATGTTGGACAGAATAAAACTGACGGTTTGCTGGAAGATATCCGAAATCTTTCCGGCTATATCGCGGTTGTCGAGATAGGACTCGGTTGTAATACTATCTCCGGGAAACGCTCCTGCTTTTACAATAAAGGCCGGTAATCTTGCAGATGGGTTTTGGCTGAATAACAATGCTCCAGTTAGGTTAAGCGCCCCTGAAGTGCCCAGGTTCATATTCGTAATGGTTTGTTCAAGTGGGAGGCTTTGAGAATCAAGCGACTCATCATAGCGCTTTTGAAAGAAGTCTCGGAAAAATGGCATATCCAAATCAGAAATGGTTAAGCCGTTGGCCGGAGTAATGTCCGCATGCACCATACCCGATACTTGGAACAACCGTTGGATTTCTTCACGAGAGGTTGCTCGTCGCTTGTCCGCGCCGTTCTTTACCCAAAAGACTCCATTCTTATCCTGATAAGGTTTGTTGAGTCCCTTCGGCACAGTGAGAACAAGAATGACTTCATCTTCGATTGTAACGTTTTGAGAGGTGGGGTTGATTGCAGGCTCAATGTGCTGGCTGGCGGTATTCGAGATTAGCTGATTCAGACGGCGGATATCTTCGGGAGTCAGTCCTGTAACGCTTCCATCGTCATTTACGCCGATAAAAAGGGAGCCGCCCTGTCCATTGCTAAAGGCAACCATTTCAGCGGCAAAGGAGTCCGCATTATTTATATTTTTTTTAAACTGGTTTAGGCTGTCTTCGCCCTGAGCCAGAACCTGCATGATTTCTACGGTTTCCATATCTGATAAATCTCCTTGCGACGGTCAAAGGCTTCCTGGCCGCCTTCCATGATGTCCACAATTTTTGTTTGGGTGTTTTGTTCGTCAATACTGCCACTATGAACCGAGACCTTGTCGTCCATAAAGGTGCATGCATGAATTTGCTCAGCGTCACCTAGCACAGGGATATTCGGATTGTGCGTGGCAAAGATAAACTGCACATCCGGTTTCATTTCCCGAATGAGCTTAATGACATCCTTGTAGATGGTCTGGTTGTCCAGATCATCTTCCGGTTGGTCAATAATGATGACATCGTTTTCCCGCTGATTGAGCACAAAGAGAATCAACGCAGACGCCCGTTGCCCTAATGAATGATGTTGCAGCTCCTTGCTTCGATACATGATCGTGAACTTGTTAGGCGTCTGATAGGTCAGAAGCGTTTTCAGGTTCTTTGTGAACAACTCATTAAGAATTTGGGGATTGCTTCCAAAGAGAGTTTTGGCGGTCTCATAATCTTTGTAGATGGAGACAAAGTCGCAATATTCATTCGCAATCCTTTGGTATGTGGTTTCGCGAATGTTACTACCCTTAAAGACATTTTTCATGAAGGCAGCGAGCGCCAGCCGGTCCTTTTTGTGTTCCGAGGTGATAGACAATGTTGCGCTGGCGGCCCCCACCTTATCTACTTCGGTTTTGATCAAAACGAATTCTTTATACCACAACTCATTCAATTTTGATAACTCGCTCAGCAGAGCATCTTCCAACGTTTTCTTATGTGTTCCTTGTTTATCCAGCTCAGCGATTAATTGATTGGCCGTTACCAACTTTTTCTTGAGCCCAAGAAACTCATCCGAGCTGATGTTTTGGGTTCCACTACCTTTCAACTCATCGCTCAACTTGCGTTCAATTTCGGCAAATTCTTCAACCATGCCTTTTCTGGTTTCAGTGAGCTCAGCCTGGCGTTGTAAAAGAGTCTGCTTGCCCGCACCCAGACTCGCTAGTTCGGTCTTGATCTTGGCAATTGCCTGTATGAAGCCAGTATAGTCGGCATAAAATTTATCAAACAGCGCCTTGTTGTGCTTCGAGGTATATCCCTGATAGTTGATCAGATCGTCTTCATGGCGAGCGAGAAGGCCTTCCAGATCCGCGACAAATGAATCGGCGAGATCAACGCCTTTTTTCATTGCTCTAATGTCGGCATCGAAATCCAGACGTTTTTGCAGTTTTTCTTCGACTCCATGGTCGGTGTAGAATTTCAGCCGATGTTCGGTGTCTTCTTTAACGCCTCCCTGCTCTACGATTTGATCCTGTACATTTGTGACCTTCTGCAAGCAATCGACGGCCTCGCCCACCTTCACCTTTTGGTCGGCAATATTACGCCGAATTTCGTCCAGTTTGGAGCCGAGCAGTTTATCCACCAAATCCTTTTCGAAACCTTCGCCTCGGTTGGAGAGATCTTTTTGGCCAAAATAAATGGGCTTGTTCAGCACCGTTTCCCGAATAGAGACTCCGGGTTGTAGCTTTCCGTTAATTAATACTTCGGAGCTGGTTTCTGTCCCGACGCGTCGGATGGTATAGGCTTGTCCATAGCGGTCAACGGCATCGATTTCAACTTTAGCTCCGCCTCCCAGTGAAAAGCGGATTAGTTCCCTTTTGTAGTCCGTATCCCCTGCTTTTTCACCAAAAGGAATGTCCAAAGCATATCGAAGCACCTCTAAGACGGACGATTTCCCACTGCCTCGGATGCCGATAAACGTATTGAGTTCGGGGGAGAAATGCAGCTCTTCTCCTGCCAGCGTCCCGCCCGTAAAACGCACGCTCTTAATGTGGGAGTGTGTATGGGTTTTGAGTTTAGAAGAAATTCGGCTTTCTTTATCAATCAGCGCGAATTTAACGGCATCAAAGGAAAATGCACCCAGCTTGATAAAGCATTGCTGTGTCCCTTTGCCGATTTCTTCGACTGATTTGCAGTCAGATCCTTCAACTTCAGCCGGATACCAATCACCTAGCCAACCTTTTACTTTCGTCCGATTATCTCTACCGCTGACTTTTTGGAATCCAAGGGTACGTCGTTTTAGGAGTTCATTTTTCCCAGCTTCCTGAAGTCGTCCCCCTTCAAGTTCATTCCATAGGCCACTGCTTTGTTCAACGTGGGCAAATATAATGAAGAAATCGCGTTCATAACTCTCGAGTTCTGTAAGCGTCGTGATCAGGTTTAAAGAACAGCGGCCATCTTCTTGTTCATATTGGGATGGAACTTTTCCCTTAAATGCCACATTTAAAAACTGATTAATGTAATCGTTCCCATTTTCCAGCCATTCATCGCTGAAAACAATCAGGGTATGGATCCCATTAGCTCCATCGTTTACTGAGAGTTCAACTCCCGGCAAAAGGAATATATCTTCTTTTTTTGCCTTTTTCCGTAGCGCCTTAAATTCATCTTTGTTGAACTTGTTGTGATTCGTGATGACTCCCAGTTGAATGCCACTTGTTTCCAAACCAGCCACAAAATCAGTCACGAAACTGTTGTCATCTCCTTTGTAAATGAATTGCTTATCCGCCTTGGTATGCAGATGGAAGTCCGTCCGAAGCCAAGTCGATCCATGTTTGAATGGTTTATGCTCTGTATTCATTTCATTCATAAGAAAATCCAGTATTTGCGATCTATATTTTTCAGCCTCATACCTAAACGAGTCAGGGTGACGCATTTTCTTGTATCCAGACCCGTTTAAGTTAGCTTTCTGAACCCTGCGAAGCAATCACTTTGGCTTGCAGGGGAACCTGTGGGGTTTGACATCGAGATTTCTCCTTATGCATTCTTTGTTGAATTGTCATTTTGACGCGGCAGGGCTTTAACCATTTTGTCGAAGTCGGATTCGATGCGCTGGGTTTTGTTGAATTTCTCGTATTCGCCGTATGCTTTTTCATCGGCCGTCTTGCGGGAGATGGAGCCGTGGCCTTCGAGGATTCTGTATTCGTTGAATTCCAGAAACTTGTTCACGCTTTCGGCGAAGCTCTCCATGGTGAAGGTGTTCCGGCGTTCGAGAATGTTTTCGATGTAGTCGAAAAAGGCGGAGACCGCTCGTTCCAGCCGTTTGATCTCCTTTTCGGGAAGGTAGTTCTTTCCGGTGGTGGTGTCCGATTTAAGTATTCGACCATCCGGGGAATTTTTGAAAGTTTTCATGCCCATCAGTGGTTTATGGGAATCGGCATTTAGGTGTAAATGATCTCTGCGGCAGTGTGCCCCGTAATGGCAAAGTGGAATCGGTCCTGCACATGGGCGTAGAATTGGCGGGTGGCTTCCGATTTGGGATCATAGTCGATGCTGCACTCTGCAAAAATATCGGTGATCTGCTGATAGATGCGCCGTTCGCTGGCGCGGATGGAGCGAATGCGCTCCAGGAGTTCCCGGAAATAATCCTGTCCAAAATACCTCCCATTTTTTAGCCGTTCGTCATCCATGGCAAAGCCTTTGATGATATATTCCTTAAGTAGCTTTGTTGCCCAGATCCGGAATTGGGTGGCTCGGGAGGAGTTTACCCGATAGCCGACGGAGATGATGGCGTCGAGATTGTAAAATTCCACCTTGCGTTTTACCTGTCGGTGCCCCTCCTGTTGAACTGTTTCCAAAATGGAAATAGTTGCCCCCTTCTCCAACTCGCCGCTGTCGTAGATGTTGTCCAAGTGCTTGGAAATCGCGGGGACGCCGACATTAAACAGTTCCGCCATTTTCTTTTGAGGAAGCCAGATGGTTTCGTTATTCAGAAAAACTTCCACTTTCACCTGACCTTCGGGCGCGGTGTAGAGCAGGAAGTCGGTCAGCTCATCGCGGACGGATAGTTTTTTGTCGTTTTCACTCATCGTTCTTCCCTGCTGGGTTGTTCTGGTCCGATGCGATCTGCTTGACCATTTTGTCGAAATCACTTTCAAACAGCCGGTCTTGGGTGATGCGGTATTTTTCGAATTCGGTTTCGGCGTGGGTTTTGGCGAGTTCTGCCGTTACCTTGCCGGCATCTTGAAGGATTTCCCGGTCCCAGAGTTTGAGGAATCCGCTTAATCGTTCTTCCCAGTCGGCCATGGTCATGGGGATTTTGTGCATGGCTTGGAGTTCGGCCATGTCGAGGTAGGCGGAAACAATGCGCTGCATTTGTTCGAGTTCAGCGTCAGAGAGGTAGTTTTTGGCGATGGAAACATCGTATTTATGGATTTTTCCGGAGGGAGCTCCGTCCCAACTGGTCAGACCCATGTTATCTTTTTGGTGATCCGCGCGATCCACAATAACTTCGGCGGCTGTATTGCCATGAATGGCATAGTGCACCTTATTCTGAATGGCAGCAAAGAAGCGTTTTGTCGCTGTGGCGGATGGATCGTAGTCCATTGCCGTTGCGTAGATATCGGTTATTTTCTGGTAAAACTTTCGTTCGGAAAGTCGGATTTCGCGGACTTTTTCCAATTGCCGTTCAAAGAACTCATCCGTTAGATTGCCGCCCTTTTTGAGTCGCTCTACATCCATCGTCCAACCCTGAATGGTGTAATCTTTGACGATTTGATTGGCCCACTTGCGGAATTGGACGGCGCGCTCGTTTTCAATTTTGAAGCCGACGGCGATGATTGCCTGGAGATTATAGTGTTCCACTTCGCGCCGAACTTCTCTGTTGCCCTCGGTTTGAACTATTAAGTATTTCTTAACAGTTGCCCCGCGCTCCAACTCGTTATCGCCGAAAATGCGTTTCAAATGCTGGTTGATGGCTGGAACCGAGACGTCGTAAAGGGTTGCCATCATTTTCTGTGTCAGCCAGACATTCTCGTTTTCATAGCGCATTTCCACACTGGCTTCGGAGCCAGCTCCCGCCGCGACAAAGGTTAGGTATTCGGCTGCTGATGAACGGATGATGGAGGTCTCGGTTTTCTTTTTCATCGGTCTTTTTACTCCTCGTTTGGGTCGGTTTCGTGGAGGGTTTGGAGGATTTCGGTGTAGCTGGCGGTTAATTGGGGGCGCTGGTCGGGGGGGATTTCGTATGCTGCGAGGCAACGGGCGAATACCTCGGTCGGCTTCAGGTCGTCGAGTGTTTCGGCGGTGTCGATCCGTTGGAGGACGCGATCCATGACGCGTTTGTTTTTGATGCGGCGGATTTCGAGGTCAGTGTCTTCGATGGCGGCTTCAACCTGCTCGCGCAGATCGGGGGCAATATCGTCGGCGGTATATTCGATTTCGAGCCAGGCGTTGCTGTGTTCGAGCTTGAGCTGTTTGAGCGCTTCGAGGATGTCGCCCATTCCTCCCGCGATGCGGCGGAGCGGCTGGAAGCAGGGGATCGGGATTTCGGCGACTTCCGGTGTGCGGCCTTCGAAGGTGATTTCGAGGACGAGCTTTTGCTGGTTGGCCTCGCCGAAGCCCATGGGGATGGGCGAGCCGCAGTAGCGCATGGTTTCGGATTCCGCCACCTTTTGCGGAACGTGGAGGTGGCCGAGTGCAAGATAGTCGAAGCAGGCGGGAAAGGCAGAGGCTTCAACGTGATCGAGCGAGCCGACGTTGAGATCGCGCACGCCGTCGTCGGCCAGCGTGGTTCCTCCTGCAGCAAAGCAGTGGCCGGTTCCAATGATTGGAATGTTGAGGTCGCCCCGTGCGGCTTCGGCGCGTTCGCCGATTTGGTGGTAGTGGGCGCGAACCCCTTCGGCCAATTTGGCGCGTTTGTTGTCGATCGATTCGCCGGCTTCGGATTGACGGATGTCGCGGGCACGCAGGTAGGGCACGGCGCAGACAATGGCTTCGGAGATTCCTGCGGCATCGCGACAAATCAGCAGTTCATTTTTCAGATCCATGGCTCCGACCACGTGGACGTTAAGCGCCTGCAAAACTGCTTTGGGTGCGTTGAGAAAGGAGGGGGAGTCGTGGTTTCCTCCAATGACGACCACATGGCGACAGGCGGATTTTCCGACGCGACAGAGAAAGGAATAGTAGAGCTCCTGAGCGCGGTTGCTGGGGGCGGTGGTATCGAAGATATCGCCTGCAATCAATAGGTGAGTAATTTGTTCCTGTTCAACCTGTTCTGCGAGCCAATTCAGAAAGGCCGTGAATTCATCGTATCGCCCGCGGCCATAGAGAGAGCGCCCGAGGTGCCAATCAGAGGTGTGTAATAGTTTCATTCAGCTATTTTGCGGCAGGAGGTGTTTAGATTCCAATCTTTAATCTTGGCAAAGAATTCATTTAATGTTGAAAGTTCGCCATCCGCAGTCGAATTTTCAACGTCATTGTC
Organism: Pontiella sp.; assembly: GCA_036479375.1. Lineage (GTDB taxonomy): Bacteria > Verrucomicrobiota > Kiritimatiellia > Kiritimatiellales > Pontiellaceae > Pontiella. The sequence goes on from JAZGFK010000017.1 coordinate 10,475, forward strand.
TCCAGGTTCAGTTAATCCTTAAATAATTCGTTGTACTGGTTGGCCCAGTAGGAAATTAAAATATCGGCACCTGCGCGAACCATTGCGGAGGTTGATTCCTGAACCATGTCCTTGAGATCGCCCCAACCGCGCTGAGCGGTGGCGTGCAGCATGGAATATTCGCCGCTTACGTTGTAGGCCGCAATCGGCAGGTCGGTGGCTTCGCGCATTTTGGCGAGGATATCGAGGTAGAAGAGCGAGGGCTTGATCATCAGCATGTCAGCACCTTCGGCTTCGTCGAACTCCGATTCACGCAGTGCGGTGCGCAGGTCGCCGTGGGAGGCCTGATAGCTTTTTCGGTCACCTTGGCCGGGTTTTGATTTTTCCGCATCGCGGAAGGGACCGTACATGGAGGAGGCAAACTTGGTGGAATAACTCATCAGTATCGTGTCGTTGAATCCGTTGGCTTCCAGCCGAGCGCGAATGGCGTGAATCTGCCCGTCCATCATGGCACTCGGGGCCACAATATCCGCGCCCGCGGAGGCATGCGAAACGCAAATCTTGGCGAGGTTCTGAATGGCAGCATCATTGTCTACGTTCCCGGAATCCGTAAGCGGGCCGCAGTGGCCGTGGTCGGTATAGGCACAGACGCAGGCATCGGCCGCAACGATGAGGTCGGGAAATTTATTTTTCACGGCGCTGATCGCGCGCTGAACCGTTCCGCCTTCGTTATAGGCTTCTGAGCCCTGATGATCTTTTACGGATTCGTCGGCCAGACCAAACAACAGGACACTGCCAATGCCGGAATCCACAATCGGGTCGAGGTCGGTCAGCAGTTGGTCGATGCTTAGGCGCGACTGGCCGGGCATGGATTCGATTTCCTCGCGCTTCCCTTCTCCGGCTATGACGAAGGTCGGCCACATAAACTTTTCCGGTCCGGGGAGCGGGCTATCCAGCATTTTGCGGATTCCGGCACTCTGTCGTAGGCGTCTAAGTTGTACTTCAGGAAACATAGGTTTACTCCTCTCATCCAATTAACGTAGGGGCAATGTACTTATTTTTCCGAGCGTCGGGAAGAAAAACAATACCGACTGATGAGGATTGAACTAAATGCCAATAGCCTCAAGATCGAGCTTCCCGTTGATCATGGGTGGGCACCAGAAATAGCTGCCGGTCAGCGGCTGGGTAAATTTAAAGAGTGCGTCCTTGATTCCGTCTTCGCCGCCGACCATGCGGTTGAGTTGTGCTTCGAAGGCGGTAAAGTCGCGTCCAAATGCTACAAAATTAAGCCCCTCGCCGTCGGCATCCGCCCAAGGCATGGAGCGGCGCAGAAGGGTTGCTTCGGGCTCAAAACTTTCCTGCTCGGTCCTTTTCACATGGGCGGACTCTGGCGCATCTTCCATTTCTTCGTTGTCGCTGATTCTCCGGCCAATGCTTTCGTCTTGCTCAACAGGGCTCATGGCGTGGAAAGTCTGAAAGTCGTGCTTCCATTTTTGAACGGCTACATAACTGGAACCATCGGTATCAAATGCGGCTTCAACGGCCTCTTCACCCTCCGGATTTTCGGTTCCATCTTCGTAGCCGGTTAAATCCCGTCCAATTCCATGGCGAAATGCATCAACCACATCAATGCAGTCAAAGGCAGGCGCGAGCAGCGAGCGGATATCCCGGCTCTGCAACACCAGTTCGCCACGCTCATCGCCACGCAACCAGCACCAGAGATCGGCTGGGGTGGAAGGCAATTCAATCGCAGGAACTGAATAAACCGGAAAGTCATGAAATGCAGGGATGTCGGCATCGAGATGTTCAACGAGCGGTTTTCCAAGACCGATGATCAGAGAATCGCCATCGACCAGTTTAGCCAGTGCTTTAATCGTTATAACAGGATCTGTTTCCGGTTTCCGGATAAACGTTAGGTAACGCGCTGCGCTAGGAATAGGTGCGAGAATGCCGGGCTGGTGATTTTTCATTTTTTGATCCTCATCATTAAAAAGGGTTTTTGATTTCGATAGGGAGGCCGTGATGGGCGGCTTTCATTCGTTCTCAAACAACGCCCTCATTTGCTGTAAAAAAGCGGGCGCCTCGGTAGCGCCTTCTTCTGGAGCCCAGGGAGCAAATTCCGCCGCCGTTTCCGGATTATAAGGCCCCAGTTTGACTTCAAAGAAAACCCCTTCATCGGAAAGCGGTAGCCAACAGTGCCAGCGGTTCTCTTCAATCTCGAACCCGTTCTTCTCCGTGTTAGGGCCGACGGTGTGGTGTTCGAGAACCCGGCCATCATTATCGAAAACAATGAAGCCGAAGCGTCCGCGGAGAATCACAGCCACTTCCCAGTTGTGCGGGTGGCGGTGCGGGCGGAAGTAGGATTCTTTGGTTGCGGCAATGCAATACCGTTGGACGGGGTCTTCCGCCGTTTCGTGCAGATTATGGTTGGTCCGTTTCCGCGCGCTGGTATGGGCGCGATCCATCATTTCTGAGACAAGTTTATTATCGATCCACTTCATTAGCGGGACTCCGTTTGTTTATTCATGCGTTCCGCCAGCGGAATGAATCGTTTAACGAGGCGTAATTGTTCATCGGTCATATTGGTTTGCATGTGCTGGCGAACATAGTCTGCGGCTTCGGGGGCGCTTAATCGGAGAAAATCGCGGACAATGCAGCACGCCATAACTCCGGTTCGACCCACGCCGGCATTGCAATGAACGGCCACGTTGGCTCCGGCGCGCAGATAGCCTGAAACCTCGTCCACTACTTTAGAGAAGGCATGTAGTGCCGGGCTGGTATAATCGGCGATGGGAAAACGAATGGGCTCGATATGACTTTGTTTATAGATCGCCAGCAGATCGCGCTTTGCTTTTTCTTTGAGTTCGGTATCGGTCACTAATATGACCGCAATTTCAATGCGATTTCTCTTATAGGTTTTCAGCAACATATTGCCTGCATCATACGGGCCGAACGGCATTGGGCTGACAAACAGTTTACCCTTTGTATTTAGTGGGATCTGCACGCAGATCTTTTCTTTGTTACCTAATAAAAACATACGTTCTCCGAAAAGTTGAAATACCCTATATCCAAGGAGTAGAAAAATGAATCGGGAACTGCGGCAAAAAATATCAGGAACCATTGGAAACAAGTTTGCGGCTATTGGAATTTGCATGGCGCGCATTCGGAGCTCAAAGTGGGAACCATGAATAGCGAACTATTTATCAATCAGTCGCCCTTCTTTAAAGGGCTGTCCGAGGAACACCGGCATGAGCTGGCACAAATCGGCAATCCGAAGACCATCAAGAAACGGGATTACCTTTTTCACGAAGGAGAGCAGGGCAGCAGCATGCACTTGCTGGTTGCGGGGAATCTCCAGCTTCACAAGAATACGGAAGACGGCCGCGAAGTGGTGATCCGCGTGGTGAAGCCGGGAGAGGTTTTTGCGGAAGTCGTGCTGTTTGAAAGGGATCGCTATCCCGTTTCGGCACGGGCTGTCACCACCGCCGAGGTGCTGGCATTTCCACGAGAAGGGATTCAGCGCCTGCTGGCCAGTGAACGTTTTCGGAACGACTTTATTTCGATGCTCATGGCTAAGCAGCGCTATCTGACCGAGCGGATTCAGGAGCTGACCACCAAGGATGTTGAACAACGATTTTTCACCTTTCTTCGCAGCCAATATGGAGAGAAGAAAGTCATCACCACGCCGCTGTCCAAAAAGGATATTGCTGCGGCCATCGGCACTACGCCCGAAAGCTTGTCACGTCTTATTTTGCGGCTGCACGATGATGAGATCATTGATTGGAAGGGAAAGGAAATTCGCATTCTTTCCAATCCCTGGAAGTGGCGGGAATAGCTGACAGTGATACGCCCACAGCAGGGAGCTATAGGCTGCATGCTATGAGCTGAATGCTATTTTTCCGAGCGGATCATCGTGAGTAACATCTTGAAGGGTTGCCCGGCGGCCTGCACATCGTGTGGAATATTGGCAGGCATAATGATCATCTCCCCTTCCTTGGCGGTTTTCAGGTTCCCATCGATGATGAATTCGCCTTCTCCTTCAACGACCTGAACCACGGCATCAAAGGGTGAAGTATGCTCGCTTAGTCCTTGTCCCTTATCGAATGAAAATAGGGTGATATTGCCCGTTTTTTTCTTGAGCAATATTTTGCTGATTACCGCGCCGTCAGCATAGGCGATTTCGTCTTTAAGGTTCAGGGTTTTCCCTTTTAGTTCTTCCATAATTCTTGTCCTCATATCGTAATCATACCACCCGCTTCGCTGAAGAAACGAAGAACACGAAGATCAAGCTTAAGAGCTCTTCCTCGTATTCTTCATGGTTAAAACTAACCTGCAATCTTTTCGGTTTTGAGCAGTTCGCCGTCGAGGCCGATCGTGACTTCTTCAACCACGAGATCAGTACGGCCACTGGCCGCGAAAGCCTGCTGGGTAATGGCCGTCAAACCACCGCAGCAGGGAACCGACATACGGACAATGATGACCTTTGGAATGTCATTCTGCGCCATGATGGCCGCGAGTTTTTCGACATAACCTTCAGTCCGGTCGAGTTTAGGACAGGCGACCACGAGAGAGCGGCCGCGAACAAACCGCCAGTGTACATCGGGCGATGCAATCGGGGCGCAGGTGCTCAAGACCACCAGCTCTTTGCCGTCAAAGAACGGAGCCGTCGGAGGAACGAGGTGCAGCTGAATCGGCCACTGTTCGAGATCGGACTTAATAACCTGTCCGCCGCTGGAAACGGTGGTGGTTTCCGGATGTGCTGCCGTTGCTTTCTTTTCGGCCATGCGTACCTGCATGCCGGGGCATCCGCCCATTTTCGGTTTATCCATCTTAGACTCCTTTTCGTTAGGTTCATGCACAACGGCTGCATCCAGCATGCGTTTTACCGCTTTTTCTCCGCCTTGGTTCCGAACGTGTTCAATGGTTGCTTCTTCATCAAATTCTTCGGCTTCGCGTTCGATGATCTGGAGGGCGCCGGTCGGGCAGGTACCAACGCAATCGCCGAAGCCATCGCAGAACTGGTCCTTTACCATTTTGGCTTTACCGTCGATCAGCCGAAGGGCGCCTTCCGCACAGCCCACAATACAGTCGCCGCACCCGTTGCAGAGCTCCTCGTCGATTTCAATAATTTTGCGCTTCATAGGGTGCTCCTGCTCTTAAATTGTGGAGCGGAGCATGCCCTAAACGAAAAAAGCGTTCCTTGATGGGCATCAAGAAACGTTTTTTTCCGAATTTCCCACTGAGTGGAAGATTCAATAGGGATCAATTAGCTGGAAGCTGTTCTTTTAAAATGGAGGGTGTTGCTCCGTCAGCACCATAGCGGCGACGGAGCGCCGCCCTCCAATTATTCCGGTTGATGCAGCACAATCGGAAGATAGGAGGAAAAATTCGTAAAGTCACCACCGGTGGTGTAGATCGGCATTTTGTGTTTTACGGCCAAGGCACAAATCAGGAAATCAGTATTGGAACCCTGAACACCATTCGACCTGCAAAGATTGAAGAATTGTGCAGCCAGAACATAGTCTGCTGTAGTTGCAGAGAGATCGGGGAAGCTGCGCAGACTGGTTCCGAGTTTCTTGAACTGGGAATCCTGTTTTATCCCTGAAAGAAGTTCCTGCCGAACAGCACCGATCATTTGCA
>JAZGFK010000018.1:0-2351 GCA_036479375.1 Pontiella sp.
AGTGTCCTTCGAGCAGATTGAATTCCTGCATGTCACCGCGCAGGCTGAGGTTTTCAAGTTCGCGGCGAAGTCCCCAGTAGGTGGCATTTTTCATATTTGGATCGCCGGTGATTTCCGCCGACAGAGCCAGCATACTCAGGTAGTCGTGGGCATTACCGCCGTTGTAACCGGGGGCATGCATGTACATCGCCGGTGAGACGTCGGCCGCTTCGGGATGGAACGCCAGCAATACATCCTTAATGGCCTGGTGTGCTTCCGTTGTAAGCTGTTCTCCCACGCGCAGCGCAATAATAGCCAAAGGAATCAGTTCTGTCTGGTAGTTGCATACCTCAAGGGCCGGATGACGCCGCTCGGATTGGGTCCATGCCTTCTCAATTGCCACCTGCCTCTTTTTACAGAACGCAATGATCTGCTCATTAACCTTTTTAACGTCGTCCGGGTCTCCAACCAGGAGCCGTTCAAACTGTGTCAACTGTATGTCATCTAACCGGCCGATGTTGGAGCGATATATATTACTTCTCATCCGGTGGCGGAGCGCATCCCATCCACAAGCGATCACGCCATCAAGAAAATTTTCATCAAAGGGCTCACTGCACATTTCTTCGATGTTCGGGTAGGGTGGATCTGCTTCCACCGCCTGTACGGAGGCGGTCAGTGCCCCTATCGTCGCGATCATCGTAAGAAAGCCCCATTGTATGCTCCTTATGCATCGGCATAATGTGCAAGTCATAGATTTCTTTCCTATTGTATGTGTTGTCAATGTCCTGTTCCTCAACTAACCGGTTCTTTTGAATGTAAGTTCACAAAAGTTCTATGATACCAAGCAATCTCTATCACCTGATAATTTTAAGTACTATTCCAGGTCATTCGCACGAACGATCAGGACGCCACCCATTTCTACACCGACATCTTTTCCGTCTGGATTCTCGGTCACTTCAGAGGATTCCGGGATAGCGGTAAAGGCCCACCAACCTTCTTTAAGCAGGATAAAGGAGAACTGACCGTGTGCATCGGTTTTGATGATCTGGGTGATGTAGCTATTATTCGGCTGTTTAACGTCATGGTTCTCATTATAGTATTCCACTTCGATCCGGCTGAAGGCGGCGGGTTTATTTTTAAAATAGAGCACTCCGCGAAAGACGCTACCTGTCCAGAGTGCGGTGCAGTTCAAAAGCGGTTCAATTTCCACCGGGAAACCAACCATCTGATGCCAGCCTTCCCAGTTTTCCCAGCCTAAATGTGATTCTGTTTCGATACCCGCGCCGCAGGAATTGAAGATAACCTTGGTGTAGTGTGTGACCATAACCTGCTCGGTAGCTTCCCAATACGAGGCGGGTTCGAGGTACATAACATGCGCCCCGGCTTCTTTCATCTTGAACGTGCTGGTATAGCGGATTTTATCATTTTTTTTAACGGCTTTAAGCGTATGCTTCAGGTCATATTTCTTACTATTCACAAGCACACCGTATTCTTTGGGTTTGCCCATCGGAAGCAGCGGCCCATTCTTAGAGGCATGCTCCAAGAAACGGATATCCATCTCGCGCACGGCACCTTTCTGACCGTCCATCGTGTCGTTATTCGGAACCATCAACTGTACATGGCCCCAGGTTATCCCTGTAATCGTGAGGCTTATCATGCTTATCACAGTGTATTTCTTCATCATCAGCGTATTCTCCTTTTTCCAATGGAATGCACCGGTTGAGCCAAACATTCCTGTAATATTTTCCCATATTCTTCATGCATACTGAAATTTTCCATACCCAGTTTAGATATTTTTTCCAGTATGGACCCTTTAGAATCCCGGTATATATTTGGAGTACGTTTCCATGGGCGGTTGTATTGATATACTCCCCATATCGTGCCTTCATTGTTATCATCCACATATTTGAAAGTCCAGGGCGACCAATGCCATCCCTGTTTGTTGAACAGTTCAAGAAACAGTTTCATACCCTCAATATCGTTGGGTCGATCATCCATTGTGTTGAATTCACCAAAGTAGAGTGGAACATTACATCTTTTCTGTTCCATCTTACCAATTCGCAATACCTCTTTCGCATATTTCTTATGCTCATCCAAACCTTCTTCATGCGAAAAAAGTGGATCGGAACCGGAATAAAAATGAATTGAGTAAACAACATTTTTCCATCCCATTTTTTTCGGATCCGGGAAAAATCCTTTGTCTTTCCATTCATCTTCTTCCAGTTTATAACCATCTTCCATTACGATAATCGTCTGCGAATCAATCGAACGGATGGCATCGTATATCATGTCATGAGCGATTGTCCAATCATCAACGCCTTTTGCGCTGAAAGGTTCGTTCAGCAGATCATAGGCAAATACAGCAGTATCAT
>JAZGFK010000019.1:0-30466 GCA_036479375.1 Pontiella sp.
GGGTGCTACCTTTCTCTTGCTCCATGCCGATGCTCCTATCCTCGTTTGTAGTGAATTGAAGAAAGGTTCATTCTGGCATGGGGCACTCGATTTCCAAACTGGGCATTTTAATTTACAGTCTACCCTGTTTCTAATTACATCACTTTCCACCTTCACGGTGTTTTTCATCTTTTACTTCATTCTGAAAGACGCCATTCCCTTTTTTAAGCTGCAAGGCTTTAAGGAATTTTTTACCGGCACCCACTGGTATCCCGCCGGCACCCCTGCGGAATTCGGCGCGCTACCCATCTTTCTCGGCACGGGTCTGGTTACACTCGGCGCAGTCGTAGTGGCCGTTCCGCTAGGCATTTCAGCTTCAGTTTGCCTAAGCGATCTCCTGCCCTTTCATATTCGACAAATTGTGAAGCCTGTCATTGAGATTCTGGCCGCGATCCCATCGGTGGCCTACGGTTTCTTTGCACTGGTTGTTTTTTCCCCGCTGCTACAAAACCACGGTGGTGCAATCCTCTCCGCCGGAGCGTGGATGATTCTGGGTCCGCTATTTACGTTGCTCGTAGTGGTACTCGGCGACCTGCTGATCGATAAACTCCGGAACGTTATAAAAAATTCCAAACTGGCCGGAGCGGTTATCTTTCCTGCACTCGGTATCCTGGCATTTTCCTTCCTTTTCCGTATTGCCGGCCAGCTCAGTGGCATTGAAGTCAGCAGTGGTACGAATGCGCTGAACGTGGCGGTCATTCTCGGCATTATGGCCCTCCCGACCGTGGTCAGTGTTTCGGAAGATGCATTGCAGGCGGCCGGACGCGAACTGCGCGAAGGCTCCTATGCACTGGGTGCCACCCGCGCGGAAACGATCATTAAAACCGTTATTCCCGCTTCCATCAGCGGCATTCTCGCCGCAGTCATTCTGGGCGTCATGCGTGCCATCGGCGAAACGATGGTGGTCTGGATGGCCTCAGGCAACGCGGCGCGAATTCCGGAGCCCATCTACAATGTACTTCAACCCATCCGCACGCTCACCGCCACGATCGCCGGAGATATGGGTGAAGCGGATCACGTGACCGGCTCCTCCCGCTTTCACGTTCTGTTTGCCATGGCGTTCTGTCTGCTCGCCTTTTCGTTCATCATGAACCTCGCCAGCGAATTAATTGTTAAACGCTCGCGCAAGAAACGTGGGAAATGATCATGGAATTTAGATTTGCGGAAGAGCTTTGCCCTTACCCGATAATAAGAAGCCTGTCGGCGCAGACGTCCGACCAATCAACATTCTCCATTCAATACTCAAAAACATCCTAATGAGACTGCAAACCCGAAAGCTCCTAGATAAAGCCTTCTCCGGCCTTGGCCTGATTGCCATTGCCATCATGGCGCTTGCGCTCCTGATGATTCTTACGCCGATCGTCTGGCGCGGTTCCAAGGCATTCATTTTCAAGGGCACCATTGAACACCGCCGCGTTATACTTGAACAGTTCGACCGGGGAAACCCCGACAAGTTTAATCAGGAATCCGCCCAGGCTGCCGCTGCCCGCGCCCCGATCTATCAAATGATGGAAGCGTTCGAGGTGGAAATGAAGGAGATGAAAAGCTCCGACCGACGCGAGTACAAGGCGGCCTACAAGGAAGTAGAGAAAAACATCAAGGTACTGCTCGGGCCCATTCCCGGAGAACGCACACCGGTCTTGCTGCGCCAACAGTATGGACAAACCCGCTGGGGTCGGACCCTCCTCAAGTTGCATGAAGTGCTCTTCTCCGAGGAATGGGATTATTCCAATGCCGATACCATGGGCGTGCTGCTTGAGAAACCACGCATCGACGCGTTTACGGACACTCAACTCGAACCCCTTTTCGGTTATCTTGAAAAACACATGGTCGAAATGATGCTCCCGAAAACAACATTCTACGGGCAGTTCATTACCGACAAATCAAAAGATTCCCATATTTTCGGAGGGATCTGGCCTGAAGTACTCGGAACGCTTTATCTGACGTTGGGCGCCATGATCTTCGCTATTCCGTCAGGCGTGGTCGCAGCCATCTACCTGTGCGAATATGCTCGTGAAGGAAAGCTCATCAGCTTTATACGAATCTGCATCAGCACACTGGCTGGCGTGCCCAGCATCGTCTTCGGTCTGTTCGGCCTCGCCTTCTTTTTGAATACCATTCATGTGTCCGATTCCAAGAGTGTGCTCGCCGGATCGCTGACGCTATCCCTGCTGATTCTGCCGACCATTATCCGCTCATCCGAAGAGGCTATTCTCGCGGTGCCGCGTGCCTATAAGGAAGCGGCACTGGGACTGGGCGCCGGACGCTGGCATACCGTGCTGACCGTAATTCTTCCGGCCGCCCTGCCAGGTATTCTGACCGGCATTGTAATCAGCATGGGCCGCGCGGCTGGCGAAACGGCACCAATCATCTTTACCGCAGCGGTCAGCGCGGGAGCCCCGCTGAAGATTTGGGAAACGCTGAACCAGCCGACCCCCGCCCTGCCCTGGAATATTTATAACCTGTGTACTGAACACGAAGCAGTCGACGAAATCCGTCATGTGCAATACGGCATGGTATTAACGCTGATAGCGATTGTACTGCTGCTGAACCTGTTTGCCATTCTGATGCGGGCGAGAATTTCGAAAAAACTGAGAGGATAAATCCCGGAGCGTAAAATGACTGAAGAAATTACCCTGAAAAAAATTGATGCGTTTGCTGAACGCGGCGACGCATCCCAACAGCGAGAAAATCATATTGAGGCCAAGGACTTTTCCCTGTTTTATGGCAACTTCGAAGCGGTCCGCAACGTCAGCATGGAAATCCCAAAGCAGCGAGTCACCGCCATGATCGGCCCGAGCGGATGCGGAAAAAGTACCCTGCTGCGTTCGATCAACCGGATGAATGATCTGATTCCATCAATCCGCGCAACCGGTGAAATGATTTTTGACGGACATAACATCTACGACCGGAATATCGATGTTGTTACGCTGCGCGCACGAGTCGGCATGGTCTTCCAGAAACCCAATGTTTTCCCGAAGTCCATTTTTGACAACGTGGCCTACGGCCCCCGTCTCCAAGGCATCAAGAACAAGCAGGATCTGAGCGAAGTCGTTGAACAAAGTCTACGCAATGCAGCCATCTGGGATGAAGTAAAAGACCGCTTGCAGGCGAATGCCCTCGGCATGTCCGGCGGACAACAGCAGCGCCTTTGCATTGCCCGAGCACTGGCCATTAAGCCTGAAATATTGCTCATGGACGAACCGACCTCGGCGCTCGACCCTAAAGCTACAGCCAAAATCGAGGATTTGATCGGTGAGCTTCGCAAGAACTACACCATCATTATTGTGACGCATAACATGCAGCAGGCCGCCCGCGTTTCCGACCTGACCGCTTTTATGTATGAAGGCGTATTGGTAGAATTCGGCAAAACGAAACAGTTGTTCACCAACCCGACCAACCCGCAAACGGAAAACTATATTACTGGAAGATTTGGATAACGTGACTGACGCGTGAAATGTGAGCTGTGATTCTCCCCTTCACCCCTCAGTCTTCAAAGGAGACCCCTATGGCAAGACGCTTGGAAAAAGAACTCGAACGACTGAAGAAAATGATCTATTCGCTCGGCGCGCGCGTAGATGAAGCCCTTGAATTGGCTGTTAAATCAATTTTGGAAAAGGATTCCGATCTCGGGATGCGCGTCATCAATGATGACCGCTTGATTGATGAATTCGAAGTCGAGGTCGAGGAGGAGTGCCTGAAGGTGCTGGCCCTGCATCAGCCCGTCGCCATCGATCTGCGCTTTATCATTGCCGTGTTGAAGCTCAACAGCGATCTCGAACGCATTGGCGATCTGGCTGCCGATATCTCGAAAAATGGAATCTCCATTGCCCGTCTGCCAAAACCTAAGGTTCCGATCGATCTGCATCAAATGTCATATCTTGTTAAATCCATCGTACGCAAGAGCCTGGATGCCCTGATCAATATAGATGCCTATCTCGCCCGCGATGTTATCCGGGACGACGATGAAATCAACGCCATGAAAACGGAGATGAAAGCAGAAATTCTCAAGGCCATAGAACGCGAACCTGAACATGCCGAGGCCCTGATCACCCTACTGGTAATCGCCAACCGTCTGGAACGTATCGGCGACCATGCAACCAACATTGCCGAAGATGTTATCTATATGGTCGAAGCAGAAATTGTCCGGCACAAACAACCCGAAAGTTAATACCGCTCTGGCCAGTGAATAGAAAACGCCGGATTCCAAGGTTGGAAGCCGGCGTTTTTGTATCCTGCGTGAGGATGTGGTTTAGCTTTCGAACAACCAGGTGGAGAGGTAGCGTTCGCCGGTGTCGCAAATGACGGTAACGATGAGCTTGCCTTCGTTTTCAGGCTTCTTGGCCAGTTCAATTGCAGCATGAACGTTTCCGCCCGATGAAATACCGCATAGGATACCTTCTTCCTTGGCCAGACGACGCGCCATGGCACCTGCTTCGTCACCATCGATCTGAATGATCTCGTCGATCAATGAGGTATCGAGGTTGTTAGGAATAAACCCGGCACCGATTCCCTGAATCTTATGCGGACCAGGGTTTCCACCGGAAATCACAGGCGACTGTATGGGCTCAACGGCTACGGCCTTGAGGCTTGCTTTGCGGGGCTTGAGGGCCGAGGCAACACCGGTTAGCGTTCCGCCAGTACCCACACCGGCAACAAAAATATCGATAGCGCCGTCGGTGTCTTCCCAGATTTCTTCGGCGGTTGTGTTGCGATGAATTTCAGGGTTGGCCGGATTGTCGAACTGCTGGAGCATGATGGCTTCCGGATTTTCTTCAACGAGCTGTGTTGCGGCGGCAATTGCGCCGGGCATACCCTTTTCAGCTGGAGTGAGTACGAGTTCAGCGCCCAATACCTGAAGGAGACGGCGGCGCTCAATGCTCATGCTTTCGGGCATGGTCAGAACCAGTTTATAACCCTTAGCGGCGGCAGCGAATGCGAGCGCAATCCCCGTGTTTCCGCTGGTCGGTTCAATCAGTTTTGAACCGGGTGAAATGAGACCTTTCTTCTCGGCATCTTCAATCATGGCAATGCCGATACGGTCTTTAACGCTTCCGAGCGGGTTGGCCGATTCCATTTTGACGGCAACGGTTCCTGGAAGGCCTTCCGTAATGCGGTTGAGCCTTACCAGAGGGGTATTTCCTACTGTTTTTGTGATGTCTTCATATATAGGCATTTTTATCTCCTGTTAGATATTGAACATGATCGGCTGGTTTTCAATTTTTTTGTCATAGTCGTCATGAAGCTCTTTCAACGTGATTTTGGTAAAATATTCACGAAGCTGATCGCTGGCTCCCTGCCAAACGCGCTGTACAACGCAGCTATCTGACCGACTGCAACCCTCTGATAGGCAACCTACCAGGTTAATATCCCCTTCGGATGCCGCAAGAATATCGTAGACGGTGATTTCGGCAGAAGACCGAGCGAGACGGAATCCCCCGCGCAGACCACGGACACTGTTGACCAAACCGGCATTTTTAAGCGGAACGATAATCTGCTCGATATAATCCGTTGAAATTCCTTCTTGCTCCGAAATCCGCTTTTTGGGAACGGGTTGATCGCCCTGCAGGCGGGAAATGCACAGGAGGATTCGCGTTGCGTAACGACCCTTTGTTGATAGCTTCATACTACTTCTCCAGTTAAACAGGTTAATTCGTTATAACTTTGATCATATATAAAGATGAGTACTTTACCCGTCAAGAGGATACTTGCAAAAACCCGTACGGGTTTTATGGGATATTGATTTAACCCACTATACACAGCCTGAACGATCCGGAATAAGCCTAATAATCCATTTTCCAGTTTACTCCGATTCCGGGTCTCATTTTCGGGCCGGTGCTGGTTTCAATCGAGAAATGACGCGTAATTTCATACTCAGCCATCATACCCGCTTCCTCCTTTTGATTGAAGGAGCTGCTGACCTCTACGTAGAGTCCGGGCGTGATATATTTGCCAGCGGCGACCGTCGAACTTCCGCCGGCAGCATCCGCTTCGCGCCACTCCAGCGTATCAATTCCAACAGCCTGCCGGAACTGGTACATGAAGCCTGGACCATTTAAGCCGCCAGACAGTTGCTGGGCAGCTGCTGCGATCTGATAAGCTTGATAGGGCGAAATCGTTGTGGTGTCGCGATTGAACAGTACATTGGAAAGAATTTCATCTTCAGGCATGGGAGGCGTCGATTCCAAATGGTAATTCGGATCGTTGGCCCGTCCGTTAAGTACGAGCCGTGCCGAAAAATCGCCTCGGGTGTATTCAGCGGTTAGGTTATTGAACGTGGGCATCGGTGGTACGGCTCCATCCAGTATGACCTCCCCTACCTGATGAAAGCGGAACTTTTTCCCGATAAAATTCACATAGCCCCGACGGGGTTCAACCTTCCCCGAAACCGATACACCTGCCGGTGTATCTTTCACTTGAAGCACACCGCCCCACACCGAATCGATCAGTCCGGCAACCACATAGATTTGATCGGGCATTTCAATGCGGACATCCATCCCAAATGGCAAGGGTTTATGTTCTTTTGCCACCGGCACGGCATTCGTCGCCGCATGGGCATCAAAATCAGTGAGTACCAGTGGTTTGGCGACGACCATATTGTCTATCAGAATCTCCGCGCGATCAATCACCAGCGTTCCATCCACATCCGGGCGTAATGCACTGCCGGTTAAATTGAGCTGTCCTGAAACCTGCGCTTCGACCTCCGGGCGTTTAAGTACTTTAGCGCGATCCAGCATAAGATGTACATCCAGCCCCCCTTTTCCGAAACCACCGGACAACGAAAGTCCTCCATCATGTCCATCCGTAGCCGATGCGTGCTTAAATTCAAATCCGTTCTTTGTGGCCGCAAGATCGGCCGTCAGGTCGTAGAAAACGAGCCCCCAGTCATAATGCTCATATCGACCTTCAGTCAGCTTCAAGTACCCCGATGTAATCTGGTTCTCAACACTCAAAGACGTCTTTAGCTTGCCCTCAATAATTTGATTCTCAAGAATCGCCAGATTATTAAAAATACCAAAATCAAGATCTGCATCCAGTTTGCCCTTGAATCCGGCCGGCTGCGGTTTGTAGTTGAACGGAGCAAGTGAGAGCGAACAAGGCATGGCAAAATCGGCCGATAAAAATCCGCTGCTGTAGTTGGTCATCATGGTTGAAGCAAACAGTTGGCCATCCACAACGCCGCCAACAATACGGAAATCCAATTCCGGCAGTTCATCGAGCGCCGCTTTTGCACTTGAAAACCGGGATACTTTCACGCCAGCCACCACCTGTGGGGCTGCCAGCGACCCGGTAACAGATAGCTTCCCGTTGACCGTTCCGGTAAAGTTCGACATTCCAAATAAGGGAAACTGCCCAATATCAAATTCATCCAGATCCCCAGCAAGGCTTACCTCCTCATGATTAAGTTTTCCAGCCAGCGTAAACGTAATCGTTTCCCACCCGCGAATGGCCAATGACCGGACCTCTACCGCCCAGGTCTTATTGCTCGTTACAACTGCAGCATTGCAGCTCAATTCGTAGCGGTTTGTAGTGGCATCCACCAAGCTGGAATCAAGATCTACTTCGACCAGCCCCTTCGAAAATTCCAGCCCCAGCTTTCCCGACAAAGCAACATCGGCACCATTAAATTTAAAGTCATTGAGCTGAAGACGGCGCGCAGCATAGTACAAATTCGCCGAGATATGTCCCGTCTGATCGCCCTCCTTCAGATCCGCCTTAATTACCGCTTCGACCCCCTTCGCGCTGATCGTGGCCAGACCATACCCCGACAAATGATCCACCCCAAACGTAGGTTTATTCATCTGTTTTAGTTCGGCCAGAATGGTTAACCGGTCGGCTCCGTTGCCTGCCAGCAAGGCATCTAATTCCACACGCCCTTCCGCATCGCCAGTCACCGAAAGCATGCCCGACAACTGGCCCGTATGATTCAATGTAATCCCCCCCGAATGCACCGAATACTCAAGAGGGACACCGGCTATACCCTTAGCCAACTTAAGCTTCTTCACCCGCAGACCACCCAGTTGAATTTCCAGGAGTTGAAATTTTGAAGGGCCTTTCTTCGTTACCGAATCTTTTTTTCCAGTCTTCGGAAAACGGAGCAACTCAATCTCCTCTGCGCTTAGACGCTTTAGATAAATCCGTTCATCCGCAACCTCCCGGATCATCCAACGAAAGTGCAGATCCCTACCGGTCAGCCATATCCCTTGGGCATCACCGATTTCGATGTTGGAAATATTTACCTCAGCCGGAATCCACCCGCTTATTTTTCCGATTCGAACATCCAGATTTTCCGAGTTACTAAGTATCCGCGACAGGGATGAAGCCAACATCGCCTTGCCCTGAGGCGTTTGCAAGATGCCAAGTAGAAACACAGGAAGCAGCAAAAGCAGCCCGATGATTTTCCAAACTCTGAAGGGTCCTTTCTTCATTAAAATGCTTGCCCCAAACTGATATAAAACTGAAGGCGCTCAACCTGCCTTGCATCAGGATTTATGGGATATGCAAGGTCCGCACGCAAGGGTCCGATTGTTGTGAACCACCGAAGACCCAGCCCTGCACCGTAACGGAGAGATCGGTTCGTATCATTATCCAGCAAATCATTATAGACCGTACCCCCATCAAAAAAAACCACGTAACCGAGCCGGTGTCCGGGCTGGAGACGAAGTTCAGCCGAAAACTCCAGCAGCTTGTCACCGCCGGTCGGGGTATCACCCAGCCTCGGTCCGACGGCCTGATATTCATAGCCCCGAATCGACCCGCCCCCTCCGGCATAAAAGCGTTCATCGGCCGGAACCGACTCCACCCCGGCACCATCAATGCTTCCCATCGTGACACGAAATGCGCTCGAAAGCCGGTAGGAGTTCAAAAGCATGAAGTACTTCCGACCCTCCAGTTGTGTCTTCAGAAAATTATCGGGGCCGATCGTGTCTTCATAGTAGGCCGTACGCCCGAATACCTGCCCACCGCGAACCGGATTCAGCCTGTCGTTGCGGTAATCAACCATCGCCTGAATCGGAAAAATCAGATGTCCATAACGCTCATTCGATGCAAACTGTTCCACCAGCGAATATTTGTATCCCATACCGATGCCGCCCTGAATCTTCGATGTAAAATCCCGCAAAATCATGGCCGTTCCGCTAATCTGCCTTGCGTCGTAGGCATCCGGCGTTTCTTCTGATGCATTCAAATCGAACACAAAGGCCTGATTGGCATCCAGAAAACCGGGCCGCGTAAATTTTGCCTCGCCGCCATACTTGATCGGATTCCACATCACCGAGGTTTCCAGCCGCTCGCCTTCACCAAGCAAGCTACGATGCTCCCAATAGATCTTTGCCCCCGGACCGATGTCCGAATAGTTCACACCCATCCGTACCGTTCGCTGCGTCCGTTCGCTTAACCGGATCGCAACGGGAATCGTGTTGGTAAAGGTAGAATCCAGCGGCGACATACGCACCGAACCGAACAATCCCGTTCCCAGCATTTTTTTTTCAAAATCGTCTATTTCCTTAGCGTCATACTTATCCCCCTCTCGCCAGGGCAACTGACGTTCAATGTATTTTTCGGGAAGTTTTTCGAGCCCTTCGATCTGTACCGAACCAAAGTAAGCGATTTTTCCCGGATCAAACACCAGCACCAGATCGACCTCCTTCGCCTTATGATCGACCTCAACGGTCCTGCGTTCGAGCGATGGAAATGGATAGCCTTTGCGGGTCATCAAATCCAGCACCCGCTGCTGCTCCGTAAAGACCGCCACCGCCACCACCTTCTTCTTTCGGCGAAGTACAGGTTTAACCTTTTCTAGTTCCGGATCAGGCTCGCCAATAAATTGAAGATCGACCGAGCGAAAACGGTATTGCTCGCCCTGCTCAACATGGAGATAAACGCGCATACGCCTCCGTTCCGTGTCAATATCGGTCGTCACCGTTCCATCATAATAGCCGTTCGCTTCGAGAATGGCCTCGATAGCCGGAATATCCTTTTCAATTCTGCGGCGCAGTTGCCCGATGGTCGAAGGGGGGCGTTTCTGGAGCTTCCATGTAACCGTCGACTCTTTGATCGCCGATTTTACCGCGCCATTTTTTGCGCCCTTGATCTTCACCTTGTACTTCACATCTTCGACTTCCGCGCAAACAAACGAGCCAAAGCAAGCTACAGCAAATGCCAACACCCTAGTCCTGTGGAAAATCCGGTTAATCATTGTGCGGACAGCGTATTCCATTACCCTGCCTCCGTCAAAGTGGATCATCACTTGATGATACAGATCATTCTGCTTGAAACTTAAAAACAACCCCTAAAACTGTCCTTCATGAAACCACACATTGGAGTGCTCGGGTCCAACACCACAACCACCGAGCAGTATCAGCTGGGAATTAAAGTCGGGCACTGCATTGCTGAAGCCGGCGCAATCCTATTTTGTGGCGGGCTCGGCGGTATGATGCAGGCAGCAGCCGAAGGCGCAAAATCCCGTGGAGGACAAACCGTTGGAATTCTTCCGGGCAGTGAAAAAAGCAATTCCAATGAATTCATCGACATCGCTATTCCCACCGATCTCGGAGCCTACCGCAATACCCTGCTCGTCCGTTCATGCGATGTCGTTATAGCCATTCATGGCGCATACGGAACCCTATCCGAAATTGCCTTCGCTCTTCGACTCGGTATCCCCGTCGTTGGACTCAACACCCGGGAAGTTCATCGGAACGGCAAAGTCGATCTCGGAATTCATGTGGCCATTACCGCCGAGGAAGCTGTTGAACTAGCAATCAAGTTGGCGAACCAATGAATCTCGTTTATTTGGCCATTGTAGCCAACCTCATCGCCTTCCTTCAAATGGCCATTGATAAACGTCTCGCCATAAAAGGAAAGTGGCGCATTTCCGAAGTTCAGCTGATTTTGCCTACACTGTTTGGAGGAATCATCGGCGTCCTCCTAGGTATGCTCGCGTTTCGCCACAAAACAAAAAAGACCCGCTTTCAAATCAAGCTGGCACTGGCGATTGCTATTTTTCTGGCAGTAGCCTTTTCAAACGACCCGCAGTAGCGGAGCACCGCACCAAATAGTCCCGTTGTTTGAAAAAAACTCTTGCGGATGGACCATTCTTTTACCCCCCCCCCTTTACTCTGGGGAAATCAAAAAAGAGGGCGTATTGAACCGGAAAACAAAAAACCCCATTATCATTTAAGATAACAGAGTTTAAATTGGCTCCTGAGGTAGGACTCGAACCTACAACCAAGTGATTAACAGTCACCTACTCTACCATTGAGCTACTCAGGAATTCTCCAAAGAGGCGAACAAAGTACAATAATGATGGGGGAAGTCAACTCCCCGAAACCGACTTTTTTTACCTGCCGCTTTTTGGGTATTGGAAATGAAGCACTTGCGCATTCGAATACCGATAAATTCTGTTGGGACTACTCGATTTCCTGACGCCCTTTAATCGCCTTTGCCAGTGTTGCTGCATCGGAATATTCAATGGCGCTACCGGCAGGCAACCCAAATGCAATGCGAGATACTTTAACATCACGGGTTGAAAGAACTTCGTTCAAGTAGCTGGCCGTGGCATCGCTTTCGACATCAG
Source organism: Pontiella sp. (assembly GCA_036479375.1). Lineage (GTDB taxonomy): Bacteria > Verrucomicrobiota > Kiritimatiellia > Kiritimatiellales > Pontiellaceae > Pontiella. The sequence continues at coordinate 11,615 of JAZGFK010000019.1, forward strand.
TTCCCAGCGCAATCAGCACTTCCGAAATCCCCTCTTCGGCAATGCGCACTAAAAGCTTATCAACCCGCAAATCTGAGGCACCCGTTCCAAGCATTGGAGATAACCGCCCCATCAATGCGTGATAACGACCTCGAAAACCGCCAGATTCTTCGATTTTCATAATATCACCCGGCGATTCAACCACGCAAAGCATATGCGCATCGCTACGATGTCTGGTGCAGAGCTCGCAAGGGTTAATGGCGGCCAAAGTCACACTGCCGCACCGATCACAGGTTGCTATACCATTGTCGGCTTCGAGCAACGTGTTGGCTAGAATACGCATCAGCCCTTTGTCATCCTGTACCAGCGACATCGCCATACGCTCCGCCGTACGTCTTCCAATACCCGGAAGACGGCTAAGTGCAGCCACAAGATTATCAAGGGGAATTAAATGCTGCATGGTAAATGGCGCTGATTAGAACGGTAGGTCCATTCCGGCAGGAAGACCCATGCCGCTGGTAATCTGGCCCATTTCCTTGGACATAGTTTCCTGCGCAGTTGTGAGAACGCCATCAACAGCGGCCAAGACAAGATCTTCAAGCATTTCAACATCAGAAGGATCAACCGCATCCGGATTAATTTTAATGCTCTTTATTTTCATATCGCAAGAGGCAACCGCAGTAACCATTCCACCGCCCGCCGAAAACTGCACTTCGGTCTTCGCCAGTTCAGCCTGCTTTTTCTTCATGTTTTTCTGAAGATCCTGCGCCTGCTTCATCATTTTCATCATGTTCATCGTGTTTTGTCCTTCCGTTGGTTCTATTCAATTAAATCATCATTTTCACTTCTAGAGCCGTGACCCGTGAATTTCACGCATCAATCGTCACATTTCACTCCCGAATATCAGTAATTTCACCATTAAATGCATCTACGACCGTTTTCACAACGGGATTTGCATACCATTTCATCACACCGGTCAGCTCCACCGTATTATCGGCACTGGAATCGGATACCGGTTTATCAGCTGGTAACGGGCGGCGATCGTCGGTTTTGAGTGGCTCGAAAATAATAGAGACTAACCGACCCAGATATTTTTCCGAGGCTCGTCTTAGCGCCAATTTTGTTCGGGGATCATCAAAACGCTTCTGCTCACTGGAAAACTCAGGATCGTACCCAACGAACATATGCGTTTCATCGGTTCGGAGCGGAGCGGTATCGAGCAAGTAGCGGCGGGATAGTGGGTCGGCTTTGGATACATGGTCGACAATATCGTGCCAGTTGAGCAAAAGGCGCTCTACTTCATTTATGTCCGGCTTTTTTTTTTGAGGATCCGCAGCATAGGCCGCCGTGGTCGTTTCGGAGACCGCTGCAACTAAAGGCTGGCCGGATTTAAAGTTTTTTTTTAGGTCGGCTACCTGTTTAAGCAGCTCGTTTATCGTGGCCGTTTCGGCCGCTCGGGAACACCGGATCAGCCCGGTTTCCAACAACGTTTTCTTAGACAGCGCATAGCGCATACGGCCATCGGTTTCAACCAGCGCATCAATAATCCGGATCACCCGGCCGGCATCTGAATCTGGCGCATATTTTTCGTAAAATTCGAGTTGCGATTCCGGTAGCTCAAGCGCGGTAGCCCCCTTTCCGGCATAGAGCACGACCAGCAGGTTTCGGAAGCTTTCCAGAAGCTCCATCACGACGCGTTGCAGATCTTTACCCGCCTGATCCATGTCGGATATAATATTGATGATCTTCGGCACATCCGACTTCAGGACAGCCAGTGTCAGATCTTCAAGAACATGCCGCGAAACGAGGCCAAAAACGGCCAATACATCGTCTTCCTCAATTTCCTTACCCCGGAACGAGATAATCTGATCGAGTGCAGATTCGGCATCGCGCAAGCCGCCTTCCGCACCGCGAGCAATGGCCAGCAGCGCATCCTCGGCAATCGCAATACCCTCATCCACACAGCCTGAACGCAAACGATCAACAATGTCCTGCACGGAAATGCGGCGCAGATCAAATCGTTGGCAGCGCGACAGAATGGTTGGAAGAACCTTGTGCACATCCGTGGTGGCAAAAATAAATTTCACATGCGCTGGCGGTTCTTCGAGCGTTTTGAGCAATGCATTAAATGCCGCCGTGGAGAGCATGTGAACTTCGTCGATGATGTAGATTTTATAAGGCCCGCGTGCCGGAGAATACCGGGCATTATCGCGAAGGTCGCGAACTTGATCGACCCCGTTGTTGGATGCCCCGTCAATTTCGATCACATCGAGGCTGTTGCCCGCCATGACCTCTTTGCAGGCCGAACACACATCGCACGGATACGGGGTCGGACCCTTTTCGCAATTCAGCGCCTTAGCCAGAATACGGGCAGAAGTCGTTTTTCCCGTTCCGCGGGAACCGACAAACATATAGGCATGCGCAACGCGGTCGGATTCAATGGCGTTGGTGAGCGTCTTGGTGACATGCCCCTGCCCAACCACATCAGCAAACTGCTGTGGGCGCCATTTTCGTGCTAGAACTTCATAAGCCATAGTTTCATCCTGTTCCGGACAGAAAGACAACGAAAAGGTTCCCGGCCTGCACTCCCGCCGGCGATTCCAAACACCCGAAAAACATGGTTTACCGTTGCTGCCTTCCGGCCCTGGCGGAGTTCGCCCGATCTCGTCATCCAGAGGCCCTTGCTCAACACACGGGCCGAGAACCATCTCGTTGCCCTCCCATTCATGGGAAGGATTTGGAAGATACTAGCCCGCCCGTTCCAAGGCAAGCCCGACAGGTTGAAAACTACTCCGCGCGGCGCATCAGCAAGAGACCGCCGATCTGCCCTAAAACCAGCGGGATCCATGGTAACAGCCAAGGACGTAGATTTGGGCTGTGGTCTAGCGTATCAGACAGGATGATGAATATATAATAGATAAAAACAACGCCCAGACTCATGAGCATGCCCAACGATGATTCCTTACGGTGTGATTTAATACCGAGCGGAATCGCAATCAGAACGAAAGTGAAGGCCCCAACGGCTAGCGCCAGTTTTTGATGTGCATCAACTAGGTATTTACAGCGCATGACCTCCTGATTTTCCGGCGTCATCATATGCCACTCGGAACGGTAGTTCCGAATTCGATAGAACAGCTCAAAGATGGTCATATTCTTTTGATTCTTCTCCACCGTTCCTCGGTTCATCAGTTCATTAAAATCAATTCGGATGGGATATTTCTTTGCGCTGACGTAGCCCGTTTTAGTTGGATCGTCCGGAAATTTAGGATCAGGAACTTCAATTCGGACATCGAACAAATCGATCTTGAGCAACGACTTTTCTTTGTCGGACGTTATGATCCCGCTTCCTGCTCGGATCGTGCCGCTGATCTTATCGGTTTTACGATCGACTTCATAAACGACCAGATCACGGACACGGTTGCCGTTCTTTTTCCCCACATAGATCATATAACCGGGGAATTCGCGAATAAAACGGCCTTCTTCCAGCAGCTTGATCGGGTCTTCAACGCCCATGCTCTTCAATAACTTCTTATTCACATAGGTCGTATGCGGATAGAGAATGCAGTTGATATATAGACATACACATACCATTCCAAATGCAGTTAATAGAATCGGGGATGCAATCTGCCACAGGCTCAGGCCACCGCTGCGCATCGCACTGATTTCACTATCCGAGGATAGGCGTCCGAATAGGAGTAATGTGGAAAAAAGCGCGCTGATCGGAATTGTAAAGGCCAGAGAATACGGGAGGTTATAAAGAATAAACTTTCCAACAAGCGCAACGGGAAGGCCTTTGGCCATGATATCAATCGCCTTGTAGATCGCCCCGATGCTGAAAGCAAATGTGATCAGCATTAGCGCGGTCGCAAACACGACCAAAAAATCAATTAACAAATATTTACTCAGCTTGCGCAAGCGGCATCTCCCCGAAAAAGTGAAGCCAATCTATGGATTCGAACGGACAAGCTCAAGCCTTCTTGTCGGCGCAGCGCTCCAGCTCGCGCAACTTAAGATATTTTTCGCAGTTGCTGAAGGCCGAGACCGCGGCGGATGCGAATCCGGCAAAGCCGTCGAGAAAACCGGCCTTCAGGAAATACATACGGAAAAACTTCCAGCCGGGACGGAATAGCAGATCCAGCCATTTAAACTTTTTACCGCGGCCGAACATATCCCGGGCCACCAACGAGGTAAACGTATTGGAGGTACGGATATGATGGGCCACGTCGTCGTAAGTATAATGTTCCAGCGCATTCTTAAACCTTTCGACCGCACCGTCCACTTCAACGCGTTCATGAATCAGCGGACTGACTATTTTAGATTTACTCAGTTTAAAAAGGCGGAGCTTTCGATCGGGATACCAGTCGCCATGCCGGATCCAGCGGCCGAGATACCACACCATGCGCGGCGTCTCGAAACCGGCAGGAAGATCGCCTGTCGCAAACCGCGCTTCGATTTCAGATTTAAGCTCCTGTGTCACAGCCTCATCAGAATCAACCCAGAAGATCCAATCATTGGAAGCCTTCCCCCAGCAAAACTCCTTCTGCCCGGCATAGCCCAGCCATTCTTGCTCGAAAACCTGGTCGGTATGTTTCCTCGCAATTTCCTGAGTCCGATCGGTGCTGCCGCTGTCGACCACGATGATCTCGTCGCACCAGCCTAGACTCTCCAGACACCGGCCGATATTTTGTTCTTCATTCAGACAAATCACGCAGGCTGAAATTTTCATGGTGAAACTCCGTTATTCAAATGCTGCGACAAACCCTTTTCGCATACAATACGACCCGACTGATGGCTCTCAGCCAGCAGATCATCATTCTTGTCGAGTTCGGTTCTGGGACGTTCGGGATGATAGAGATGATAAGCAATGCCCCCAAACTTTAAATCCAGCCGTTTAATGCCGGCGTTATAGAGCCGTACCACCAGTTCGCTGTCTTCGCGCCCCCAGCCTGTGAATGCCTCATCGAAACCATTGACCTTCAACAGATCCGCACGCCAGAAACCCTGATTGCAGCTACGGATGCCGCGCATTTTATCCGATGGATTGCGAAGGAACGATGCGACAGCCGGAAGGCGAAGCGTATTCTTCCGGTTGCCGATGCCGGAAGAAAGAATGCCGGGATAGCGCACCCCGGAAGTCAGAATTGCTTCCGTCGCTTCCGATTTGAGAATAACCCGCCCGCCCTGCACAAAGCACCCTTCGCGCGCGGCAGCAATGTGATCGTCAACAAAACGGGGATGTACCATCATATCACCGTCCAAGAACACAATGTATTCCCCTTCAGAAGCTGCGATGCCGAGATTGCGACTGCGCGCTGCGCGGAAGCCCTGATCTTTCTGCCAGACATGCTTCAGGGGCACGCCGAGCTCCGATTGCATTGAAGCCACCAACTCGGCCACTTCTACCCCGGATCCATCGTCAGCCACAATGACCTCATGCGGCATTACCCGCATGGCTGCAACACTCTGCAGAACGATTTTCAGGGCATCGGCGCGGTTATAGGCGGTGATAATCAGTGAGATTTTCATTTCGATTCCGTTATCCGGACATCCGGGTGCTTTTCGCCATAAAGCCTTTTCCCGATACGGGTAGTTTGCGATACAGGCTGTATTTCAGTTTTTTCATAGTCATTAACCTCTCCTATATCTTGAATAGCCAAAGTGTTTTCCACGAACGTTGCTTGCGGCAAATCACGTCCAGATCATATTCCCAGGCCGATTGCATCACCATTCCCATAAAATTCTTTGCCCAAACGGCTTCGCTTTCTCCCATTCCAATCGCCTCTTCGAACTGCTCTTTATAATGAAAAACCTTGAAAAGCGGCTCCCTCGGAAAAACGGGAAACGTTTTAAAGTGCAGCAACGCTTCTCCATACCAGATCATTTCGTTCGGACACTCAACAATTAGATCCGCAAAGTTTTTTCCGCGCGGATGTGCATATTCTTCATCCAATTGTTTCCACACGCTGGAGGACCAGATGCAGGGGGTCGGTCCGAAATCATACACCCGCCCGGTTCGGCCAAACTGATCCATGGTCATCCGCCGATCCTTCTCGAAATATCCTGAGATTTTATTCTGCCCACTGCGTGCCGCCCATTGCAACAGATCCTTACCTTCATGCATTACGGTAAACGGTGTAGTGGCATCTGCCATGAAATCAGATTGCTTAAAACCCCGAATGAAATACGAATCCGAATCGATCACCACCTCATTTTCGGCAACACCCAATCTCCAGAACTGCGACTTGACGACTTGCTGCATTATGCCGCCGTCCAGCTTCATCGAACGGATTTTTTCAGCAGCCGGATTCAGCGAAAGAATATCCGGATCTTCAATTAGAATATGAGGTAGAGATCCCAGCGCCTCGGCAAACATGGCCCGGTCGGATGTCGGTACGATCACATAGAACGGAAGCCGGTCCACGTTGAATCGTTCAATACTAACCGCCAGACGCACAAGACGTTTGAGGTCGTTCCTGTATGATTTGCAACATAAAACAACAGTATCCATATCCACCTAATTCAAATTTGCATGTACCGCCGGAACTATGCCCGAATACCCCCTTGGCATTCAAATGAACAATGCATTTAGAAGTTCAACCCTGTTCGCTGTTTATGCTACTAAATTATCAATGAAAGAAACAATCATCTCTTTAGGCGGCGGCTGCGACATCGCGACTATCCTGGACACCTACGGCCTTCGATCGCAAAGCCTACCCTTCGACTGGCTTTGGAATCTGGATACCGGACTCTCTGACGTAACCAAAATCATCGCGTCGGATTTTTCAGGACTTCGCGATCGAGACAGCTATGCCTATACCTCCCATTATAAATGGCAGGAAGCTGATTCCTTAGTATTTCGAGATTATCCCCGCATCGCACACATCCATACCAACCCACTTAAGAACGACTATCAACGTGAAACCTACAACCGCCGAATCAATAAGTTCATCCAATTAATGGAGGACGATTTAGCCCCGATCACTTTCATGTATTACCGACTCCATCATGAAGGAGTGGAAGCACAGTCTAACGATATAATCCAACAACGTCTGGCGCATTTATTTGAAGAATCCAACCAGTTTATGGCCATGATGGATGCTAAATACCCGAACCGAAATTTTAAACTAATCAGTCTTTTTGAAGCACTTGAGGAAGGGGTAACAGAAGGGCTTTTACATAATCAGTTCAATGAACTTGTCGCAAAGCAGACTCGAAGTGATATTTATTTTGAGTTCATCACGCCACGGCCGGAAACCGATGATCAACTGAGAAAGAAGTGGAGCAAAAACTGGTTAGCCATTCTACAGAAATACAAACTGATCAGCTGGCAGGATCAATTGCTAGTACGGCCCCGTAAGATTCGCAAAAAACTGCGCCGTCATTATCTGAAATACAGCCAAAAGCGGTGATGCATTGACATAGCCGCAAAAGAACACAAAGAACTCATAGTCCAGAACAGGAATCCCTTTGCGTATCTTGTGCATTCTCGCGGCAACATATAGCTAGAATGGAACTACGCGTTTTTGCGCGGCCAAATACCCAACTCCTCCAGTTTGGCAAGAATACGATCGACGGTTCCTTCAACACTGTAAGGTCGAACCTGTTCATGATCGGGTAGTCCGGTGGATTCCCATTTTTCTATTAAGCGAAGTAGCTCTGCTTCGAGTCCATCAATATCACCGGACTGAACCGGCACATTGCCGGCACCTTCCAGTAGTCCGCACAGCTGCGGATTACGGTGCGGCATCGCGAGGATCGGGCGCTTGGTCCAAAGGTATTCGTAAAACTTGGACGGAATATATTGTTCACAGAAGGGTGTATTTCCATGAACCAATAAAAGGACATCGGATGTCCGCATCGCCTCCAGCACCTGCTGACGGCCACTTTTACCCGTAACCGAATCTTCTTCCAAACGGCCATGCACCACTACTGAATCCTGCAAGCCAGTTTCCTCATATACTTTCTGGGAAATAGAGTCCAGTCCTGCGCCATATACATGCAACTCGATTTTACCCTTCAAATCAGGTCGTTTTTCGAGTACGCGATTCAACGCAACCATCGGATCGGCCAAATTACGGGTGTCGGCCAACGAACCGAAGTGCGACAGGATAAACGTGCCACCCTTCTGATAGGTCACATCGCTAAAATCAGGCTTACCTACGCCGGGTAAAATGCAGAAACCACGCTCACCAAGTTCGGGATGACGAGCTTGAGTTTGAGCCAGAACATTGTCTGTGAACCACCAAGCGGCTGATGCATGACAACAAATTATTCCTTCAAGCTTTTTCGCCCACCAATAGGACTGTTTCGTCGATCCCCACTCATCATGAATCATTGGATCATGTATTTCCGCAATCCATGGGATGCCTGTTTTTCTGGCAATCAAATACGCCGCATAATGAGCTGAATTGGCACCGGCTGAGGAATAGATGACCTCGATCTTTTTCTTTCGACAGAGCTTTAAACCTTTTCGATAGGCCGGAAGAAACCAGGACCAGTGGCACTCCAGATGAATAAGCATGCGCTCCACCGCGTAAAAAGGAAAAAGCCCAATGTTCCAGAATCCACGAGCAAGTTGATATTTCAGAGACTTGCGGTCATATTTCTGCTTGATGATGTGCCGCATATCAAAGCGCAGGCCGGTCGGAGCAAAAGGAAGGATCTGATGATGTTCAAGGTGCTCATCTTTTCTACCCGTCTTTGCACTGAGGATAATCGGATCAATGCCCCGTTCGATAAGCCAGGGAATTTTATCCGTAACGGTCAGACTTGCCGCACGCCCATCCATATTGAAGGCGTGGGACAACAGCAACCATTTATGCTTTTTTGGTGTATCACTCATTATAATTTATACCATTCTTAAAATGGTTCTTCGTATAGCAACTTTCGCAAGTGGTTTACGCGCAACGTTCGCAAAGTCAAAGCATGCTCTACGGCTTCGCGAGGAATAATAGTAGTTAAATTAGCTTGGCTACTCACTTCTGCAAGGAGATTTGCGCTCATAAAAAACAACGCCGACTCGATTCATATGATCAAGCAACGATACATTCGTTACTTGTGAATAGATTGATAAATCGAAAGACCACGGTAAAAGTAAATCATCAAGCTCAGCATCAATTTGATTAAGGATGGTAAGGTTTAAATTTGTTCCTTTTATTGTCAGATCAACATCTGATCCATTCTTAAATGTGTCTGTTGCACGGGAGCCATAAAGTACGACTTTTTCTACTTCTAAATGTGAAGAAAAAACAGCCCGAACACGTTCAATAGATGAAATGGGTAATCCGAATTTCACCTTATCCCGCATCCCTTAACTGAATACATTTATTTTCAAGTTCAATGAACTCAGTAAAGTACCGAGTCTTAACCGCAGAGACAATTTCTTCCATAGTTTCTTCATTGTAAGTATGCGAGGAACGGATCCTGCTTTTGATCATGTCCATCCATGTTTCGCCATTAAGAATCAGTCCGCGACGGAAGGCTAACCGAACCGCATCCCGACTCCCTTGAATATCAGTCTCACCCTGATTTTCATAAAAATCTTTAATTGTGTTCCACGCCAGTTCATGAGTGAACTCAAAGGCTTGAATGAGGCCTTGTTTTTCAAGATCAGACAGCGGGCGTTCGGTCGCAAGAACTAACGCCTCGCGCAAGTGTCCGAGTGCCTTTGAATAATTCTCTAACCTCTGTATCCAACGAATATACTCAGTCATATAAAATTTCTCCGACTTGTTAGTTCCTCGTATATTCTTATACACTCCAAGCCCCTTCTTTTTTAACAGGATTATCAGGGTTCACAGGACGAAAAACTCTTCATTCAAATAGATTAGAAAAAATAATTGAGTGGCAGAATTATTATTATTCTACCAACAGAACTGTACAAATTATTCTACCTATTTGGTTGCGACTCTGCCGCGCTAGATCGTTAATAAAACATCCATCCTATTTTTCCTAAAAATCCCGTCTAATAATTCTCCCATCACTCCGAAAACTGACGGTCATAGAGACGTTTATAGACGTCACTATCCTGATAAAGCTCTTCGTGAGAACCATACCCAACCATTTTCCCAGCTTCCAATACCACAATTTTATCCGCGTTACGGATCGTGCTGAAACGGTGGGCAATAATAATCACGGTGCGACCCTGGACCAACTCTTCAATGGAACGCTGAATCATTTCTTCACTTTCGGAGTCAAGCGCGGAAGTGGCTTCATCGAGAATAAGAATCGGAGAGGCCTTCAGGAAGGCGCGAGCGATGGCAATACGTTGTTTTTGTCCGCCGGAAAGTCGAATGCCGCGATCACCGACCACGGTTTGATAACCCTCTTCGAGATCCAAAATAAAGTCATGGGCATAAGCCTGTTTCGCGGCTTCATTGATCTCTTCCTGGCTAGCATTCAGACGACCCATGCGGATGTTTTCTTCAATGGTTGTATTAAATAAAAATGTATCCTGCGACACGACTGATATTACAGACCTTAACTCCCCCTTATCAACGTTTCGTATATCTATTCCATCGATAGTTATAGAGCCTTTATTAACGTCATAGAAACGAGGAACTAGGTCTGCCAGTGTACTTTTACCTGCACCACTAGGCCCCACAAGAGCAACGACTGTTCCAGGGGGCACATCCAGTGAAATATCTTCAACCACCCATTCATCCAGATATTTAAACCAGACGTTATTCAGAATCAGATGCCCTGAAACTTCACCAAATAAAACCGGTGAAGTTGCATCTGGAACTATGTCTTCCTGATCCAGCACATAGTCAATACGATCCAACGCCGCTTCCCCGCGCTTCAGCTTATTATATACTTCACCCAACTTTTTGAGGGGTTCATACGTCATGTAAAGAGCGATGAACAGTGCGGAGATTTCTTCCCATTTGATATCAGATACAGCAAGGTATACAACGGCTGTGGCGATACCCAATGAACTGAAAACCTCAGTCAGTGGCCTGACAATATTTGAATACTTCACCGTCTTAAGCGTTGATTTGATAAATCTATCTAAAACTGCTTCGAACCGGTTCATTTCACGGTTCTGTAGGTTATAAGCACGAATCTCTCGCGCAGCGGTCAGATTTTCCGTAACAATATGGGCTAGGTTTCCCATTTCCTCCTGTACTTCAGTAGAGCGGCGAAGTAGACGTTTCCCGAATATTTTTAATGGGATAACCATGATCGGTATAATCGCGACAAACAACATCAGGAAGAGAATCTGCTTCTGAAGAAAAGAAAGATATACTAGGGAGGCAACCGCCGCCAATAACTGTATAGGTTGCTTTATCAGATCAATGGCACTGTCGAGTATCGAGATCTGCAGTTGTATGGTGTCAGCAGCAACTCGGCTGAAAATATCGCCATCGGTATTTCGATGAAAAAACGACAAAGGAAGGTGCTGAAGTTTTTCATGTAAATTGATCCTGATATCTTTAAGTAGACGCATCCCGCAACAACTCATAAGATACGTACTAAAGAAGCTGGAAATTCCACGAAGCAGCATTACCGCCGGGAGCATCGCAACCGCACCAACCAATATCGGCCAACTCGGGGTGGTTTCAGAAAACACAACTGGAAATACTTTAATCACCATAAAAGGAAATCCAGCGCCGCCAGCTGCCCCGGCAATGATGCCGCATAATGCACCAATCCCGAAAATAACGCGCATTCGAGCCAGCATTTTAAAATACGGCAGAAACCGTTTTAGAAAATAAACTTTCATATAGGCCTTACTATTTTTTTTAAAACGCTCAACTTCAAACTCGCTGAAGCTAAATATAATGAACCCGTGCCGATCTTTTCAGAAGGTAAAAACTAAATCACACACAACCAATACACGCTTCACGCACAGGAAAGGTTTAAGAAGCCGTCATCGGTCAACTAATAAGTTTTCGTATTTAGTTACATAATCGGTGCATACCGCAAAACACAGTTTAATTTCATGCAGATCATAATTTACTTTTTCAGGACTTACACAGACCGAACCTCCCAACAGCGGTTTACCAGGATAGACCCAAATAACATTATGTGATGTTAGAACTGCATCATCGACATCATGAAAAAAACAATTGGTTTTATTTTTGAGCATGGCCAGCGCATCAAGATTTTTAGCATGCACCCATAAGCCATTCTGTAGAAGGAAGTTTTCTTCTACCTCATACTCAGGTCCATCATGACCCAGCAGATAGGCCCCATCAATATGCCATACATCAATCTCGACATCGTAGCCCTGCGCCAATACTTCCTGTATTAAATCAGGCTTATTCTCGTCCGCGGGAACCGGCCCGTTCAAATTGGCGCGATGGGCAATAAATCTCACTCCATATCTCCCATATATTTGTCATGATTGACCCCCGGAATTTTCACAACTACATTCTTCGCTTTAGTTAACGCTCGAAAATCCGTTGACTCTCCAGGGTGAATCACAACGATGTCTCCCTGCGAATATTGAACACCATTCATCTCAACCTCGCCTTCAACGATGAGCGTGATTTCTGTGGCAATCTTATGATAATGCCGCTCATCATAATCGCCCGCTTCGTATTCCTGCAGGGCTACTTCCACATCATTGGTTTTCAGGGCGGATGGATCGAAGTTGCCTATAAACCATCCTCTGACCATATCCTCGTATTTTAGCAAATCCATTCTTATGCCTCGTTATGCTTAAGAAAATAATCGAGATCCTCCGGAGTACCCAATCCCCACATTTTTTCGATATTATACGTTTTGAATTTATGACCATCGGCAATTGCTTCGTTATAAACTGGAGCCACATAGAATTCCCCGTTTATACGAATGTCTTTTTGAATCATCTGTTTGGCATATTTGACGTAATCTTCGCCTTTAGTCCAATAATAAATCCCTACGGTTGCCATATTTGAAATGACTTTTTTTTCTGCAATTTCCGTAATATTTTCTTGGTCATCAATTTTTGCATACGACCATTTTGGATGTGAGTTTTCAAATATCAGCACACCCCCATCACTCTTTCCGGCAGTCATGGTATACATGAATTCGCTGCTATCCCATTCGATGTATTGATCGGAGTTAGCGATCATGAGCGGTTCGTCGTTGTTAATATATTCCTCGGCCAGCAGGGTGGTACAGCATGCGCCTTCCGTTAATTCATCGACCTGAACCACTTCACAATTTGGTGTAATCATGTTCAACATGTATTGCAGGTTGTATTTTTCATAATGCTCTTTTCGCACAATATAAATATACCGTGCTTCTATATTAATGTTGTTCACAACGGTCTGAATCATCGGCTGTCCATTCACCTCAACGAGCGGTTTAGGAAAAGTGAATCCGGCAACAGAAAACCGGCTACCCGCCCCAGCCATAGGTACTAAAATATTCATTTGTCCTCCTTGCCATTTGGCAGTTTGTTTTCGCGTTCCATTCAACTTCAACAGTTTATCAAAGATTAATTTAACCGTAACATCCGCGGGCGTTTCCACCCGGCACAGATGCCCTCCTGAGGCAACCGCAGCAGTGATCCCCACGTGCGAATCTTCAACAATCATAGTTTGCCCAGGCTCTGCATTGGCATGGAGCATGGCTTTTAAATACATTTCACAATTGGGTTTCGGATGTTTAACATCCTCTGCTGATATAAATTCATCAATATATTCCATCAGGCCCAGTTTCAGCAGATAGAGCTTCGTGGTTTTTCGGATTGAGTTTGATGCAATATAAATTTTGTAGCCATCCTCGGAGAGCTTCTGAAACACTTCCTGTAAAACGATATCTTCCTTCACATCGCGACGGATCACATCAAAAGTACATTCTTGCTTGCGATACCACACACGTTCATGGGCTTCTTCCGGTAATCCCCGTTCCCTAGTAAGTTTTTCCAGTTTTTTATTCGTTGGCAGTCCATCAAAACTCTTCAGGTGCTGATCCGAAGAAATCACATAACTAGCCCCTTCATCAGCCAAGGCCATATTAAATGCCTTAAAGTGGGTATCCTTGGATTCCACTAAAACTCCATCTAAATCAAATACCACCAGCTTTATCATACCTCGTCCTCGTTACAATGCCTATACCTGTCAAAACGATATAAGCCAATCATTGTTAAAAATACCTGCCATAACAAGCGATAAAAACTCATTGCCATTTATATTAGCCATCTGAGAACGTATTGAGATGTGCGGCGGCGGCAAATATGTTCGAGCTAGATCTATTTTTATTTACCCAATATTTTTAATTTAATCTAATGTAGTCAGATATGAATTTTAAAAAAACAAATGGTATCAGCTGGAATCTTCGTAAATTCCTAAGATACGGTTCAACCCAATGGATTTTGGGGCGTTATGCATGCCTTGGCAGTGAAGTCATGAATCGCATCGCACCGAAACCGTCCATTTTAAACTTTCAGAAAGCCCGTATTGATCTCCAACTGGACTTATTATCCAATCGCACATTATCCCCAATAACCGAGGCTATCAGTCAATATATTATCCGCCCGGACATACGGCCGCTTGCCGACCAACAAGCCAGTTTTCCCTTTCAACAAATCATTCCCCCGAAATACTTTATTATGGATTCCTTTTCAGAACTCACGGATCAACTATTTGTTCATCGTGAAGACGCCTGGAAGATCTGCTTCAACTGGAGCGATCTAAATCACAACACACAATTTGAGAACACGTTCGAATGCCACGGGTTGTTGTCAACCCAGCACTTCCGCGAAACCTATGAAGCATATTTCGATCGTATTCAGATGATTTTTCCAGGCATTTCCATCGTTTATCTCTTTTTTTCAACCGCACTGGATACCCGTGATAAATTTATTAAACGCGACAATGCTCTTCAACAAACTCTCGAATCAATGGCTTCCAAGTATCCAAACGTACACCTTGTTGTCCTTCCTGAACGCTTGGTTACTCCTCCGATAACGGGAAGCGATGAATATCGAAATTTCCCGTATCATTATTCAGCGAACACCTACGATGCTTACGCTGAAAAAACGCGTACTATATTAACCGAAAAGAACCTACTATGAGCCTGTTAAAATCGATCATCGCACTAACCAGAAGCTGGCCAAAAAACTGCAATCGGAAACACCTTCGGTTTTTAATGAAACAACTATCCTCGCAGCACAAGGCTTTAATTAGCTTCAGGGAACGCCCCCATAAGCCAACAATAACTGCATCCACCTATCACCCCAATGCACCCTACGCACCGACGGCTATTGTTTTACAAGGTCCAGTGCTACATGAAAATAATTTCACCCTTGAAACCTTAAAGCATTATTCTCAAGTTTATCCTGACTGCTCGCTCATTCTGTCAACATGGGAAGATACGGACACCCGGGCCATCGAGAATCTGAACCTTGAGAAGTTAGAAATTGTATTATCACCTTATCCTGAAGTACCCGGCCCCTCACACATTAACTATCAAATCGCATCGAGTGCTGTCGGAATGCAACGCGCAAATGAGTTGGGTGTATCATATGTCTTCAAAACACGCACTGATCAACGCATGTATGCCCCATCATCCGTCGCACTATGCCATTCCATGCTGCAGCAATTTCCGATTAATCATACTATTCAGAAGAACCGCTTGATTGGAATCAGTCTCAACACCTATAAATACCGTCCCTATCCGATGTCCGATATGTTCATGTTTGGGGACATTGATGATATGTCACGTTACTGGAATGCTCCCTATGATCTTGAACCACAGAAAGAAGGAGGGAGCAGTATGCTTGATTTTTCTAGACAACGTTTATGCGAAGTCTATCTCATGACCTGCTATCTGGAGTCTATTGGGTTTAAACTGGAATGGACGCTCTCCAATTCGTGGAAAGCAATTGGTAGCTTATTTGCAATCGTTGATGATTCCATGCTGGATCTCTATTGGCCGAAATATGAACGCGAGTTTCAAGAGGCATTTTCCGTTACCTATGAAAACAGTACGACTGGTGAAGAAATTCAGTTTTCCGACTGGCTGTTACTTCATACACAGGGCGCATCCATCGCTGCTCCTGAAGAAGTCCTCCAACTTAAATTCCGTGAAGCAATTCACAAATAGGACGATCTGAAATGCTCTCACTTAATCTGGTAGATAAAATGTTTTCCGGTCCATCTGCCGGTTCCAACCTGAATGAACCCAATCCCTATATAGAATGGATTCGTGAATATCAAAATGAGGATTTTGTAGTCGTCACCGACAACTCATTAAAGGATCCTGCACGCTTACCCTTTAAGCACCGAATCGCCTGGCTGTTTGAATCACCTAACCCCAAAATACGCACTTTATACCGGATGAGGAAAAAGTGGCGATTCCGAGAATTCGAAAAAGTCTTCACCTATGACAAACGCCTTCTGGACTGCGGAAATAAGTTTGCATTCTGTCCATTAGGCGGCTCATGGATCAAAAGAGAAGACTGGATGGTCTATCCTAAAAGCACAAACCTTTCGATTCTGGCTTCACCTAAAAATGACCTGCCCGGGCACCAACTACGCCATAAAGTCATTGCCAAGCATCAAGCAGAAATGGATGGATTATTCGGAAACCCCCACAACTTTGTTAAAGATAAAATTGATGCCCTCCGTGACTTTCGCTACTCCATCGTTATTGAGAACCAAAGACTCGATTATTATTTTTCCGAAAAAATTATCGATGCATTTGCCAGCGGAACGGTACCAATCTATTGGGGTTGCCCTAGTCTAGGGAAATTTTTTAATATGGACGGCATCATTCATTTTGAAACACTTGAAGAACTGGAGATGATCATTCCAACTTTATCGCAAGACGATTATGAGCGAAGACTCCCAGCCATAATAGAAAATTTCGCATCCGCCCTAGAATACCGCATACCGGAGAATGGATTACATGATGGGTTGCTTAAGCATCCAGCTTTGATGGCGCACTTCAAAAGCTAAGGAACGAGCTTTATGTAAATATCCTTTGAAAGGAAATCAGAAACCCGTATTAAAACACCACTCAACCAAAGCCCGTTACCGGTATAGCGAGACACACAATGCGTAGAGCCATTCGAAGAAATTTTATCAAACTGTGCAATCGAATTCAGGACAGCTCCATGCCGCCGCCAACGCAGGAGGAACAACTAAATATCGAAGAGATGCGCAAGCGCTTCGAAGCCCTACCTCTGATTACATCTCCTGAGGGTACGCCAGGTTCCGAGGCCGAATGGAATGATAATATGAATCGACTGCGGGAGTTGGTGCTTTCAGAAAACCCACGGGAATTTCTGCGTTGGGAGGTCATTCGCTACACCATGTTTTCCAATGATGATCCCTATCTACATGCCGAGCTCAAATACCTTAAATCTCATTCACTTTGGAAGTCCTTATGGAAAGAAGTCATTCCAGAGGAAACGACCGGCCACCCCATTCCCTATTATCGATATCCAAATAGCAGTGGTAATTTAATTCACCATACCTATCACACGGCTCAGTTTCAGGATCAAACCGACATCGAACTGAAAAAACTTGATCTGGTATTGGAGTTCGGCGGCGGTTACGGCAGCTTCTGCCGAGTTATACATAAACTGGGATTCCATGGGAAATACATTATTTTTGACCTCCCCCACTTTTCCGAACTACAACGATATTTTCTCAGAAGCATTGGCATATCCACCATCACGGTAGATGAATTCCATTCGGCAGATAATGGCGTATGCTGTGTATCCGATTTTCAGCAACTAGCAACCCTTCTCTCTTCAATACCCGAGCATGCGGAAAAGCTTTTCACAGCGACCTGGTCGCTCAGCGAAACACCGGTTCATATCCGAGAAAAGATACTGCCCCTTGTAACGAAATTCGATGCTTTCCTGATTGCGTACCAGCACCGGTTTAACGAAATGGATAACAGTGATTTCTTTACGCAATGGAGGACCTTAAAAATGCAGGGTCTTATCTGGAAAGACCTCTTGATACCGCAGATACCCGACAGTAGTTACCTCTTTGGCCGGAGACTTTAATGAACCGACATGCTACCCAATTGAACGATTACTTCACGACGTCTGGGCAAACATATGTTCAGCTCCCAGTAAAACAGCAAAGGATATTACAGAACATCCGAAAGTTACGCGAAGCTCGATCGTGGTTAAACCAACGGAAAACTCCATTCTGAATCAACTGGAAAATAAACTCTTTTCAGAGATTTCCGACTCATGTCTTCACCAACCGAAACGAAAGCTCATGGAAATAGAGAATGTCTGGGTAACACACTCAATTGGAGGAACGCAGACCTCTTCGTCCGAGGGCGAATGAGCCTCTTCATCACTCACCTCGCAAGACCCTATCATAAACCAGCACCTCACCAAAGGTATCGGTCTGAATGTTTTCCGGCTTCAGGTCCAGATGAATTACCCCTCGTGGATGGGCATAGGCCACGGCATCACAGACCTTTTCAAAGACCTGTAGCAGTGCGCTGAGTTCGGCCCGGGTTTCACTGATTTAAACGGGTGCTCTCACTTCTGTTTCGGCGGTTTGGTTTTATATGGAAGGTAGGTGAACATTTCCTGCTCCCACCCCCGCAGTTGACTCTTCATTTCGGCAGCCCATTCAGGAAACTCGGAAACTAGATTCCGCTTTTCGGATAGATCACACCAGAATACACCCGGCACCCGATGACCGCCTTCGTAGACCGAACCCTTTCTACCCTTAAGCGGGCCCGGAGAGGCCAACTTGCCGGACGCCGATATCGTTTACGACCACTTTCATGTCATCAAGCTGATGAACGAGCGGATGGACAAGCTGCGGCGCATCACCATCAACACGCTTTGTGCCGAGCAGAAAAAGCAGCTCAAGAACAAGCGCTGGTTGTTGTTGCGGAACGTTGAAAACCTGTCAACCGAAGCCAAAGGGGAACTCGAACAACGACGCGGAGAGTTCG
>JAZGFK010000020.1:0-2536 GCA_036479375.1 Pontiella sp.
TGGCACAGGTCTGGGTCGCCATGATCTACCACCTGCTACTCGCCTACATCAAATTCATGAGCAAATCTCCGCTCAGCCTGACCAACTTCGCCCGCCGGGTAAAAGAAGGGATAATGATGCAGATGGAGCTGCTCGAACTGCTTTGCCTGGCCGAATCTAAGCGGGGAAAACCACCAGATGGACAGGGCCTCGATCAGATGGTATTCATCCTATGAAATGTTTACCGGAGAGTAGTGTTACTTAATCCATAATCTTCTTTTTTTAGGAGAAGTTTTAATATGGAATCAGTTGCTCATGATAAAGGTATTCGCATCCCTTCCGCAGGGAGCGATTGCGCTGCCATAACGAAGTTGGAAGCACCGTTTACAATCACGGATCATGTGTGTGGATGTCCTCTTCGTCGTTGACGCATTTACGGATGGCCTCCAGTTCAGACTGGATCAATGGTTCGATGCTGGAAGCGGGGGATTGATTCAGCTGGTCGGTAAAATCGACGATTTTTTCAAATATGGTTTCGGGTACGTCACTTCCGGGTAGAATGCGCCGCACCTCAAAGCGGTATTCATTTTCAGCATCATCGCTTGCGGTCACAAACAGGTGGTGGTCGATGCTCTGATGCAGGAACCGCTCTTCGGCAATAATATGGCCTCTCATAATAATCTCCGTTAACTGCGAAGATGATACTGCGATTTCCAAAGATTGGAAAGTTGGTTTTCCAATCTTTGGGAAACCGCTACATTCCAATCCATGCATGAAAAGTTAAAAGGTCTGGTGGTGCCCGTTCTGACACCGTTTAAGGAGTCCAGGGAGATCGATGAAGGCGCCTTTATACGGCACTTGGAGTTTCTGGCTGAGCATGGCGTTCGGCGAATTATGGTGAATGGAACAACTGGCGAGTTTTATTCCCTTCTTCCAGAAGAACGGAAGGTGCTGCTGAAGCTAGCGCGGTTACACTTTAAGGGTTTGATTATTTCGCATGCCGGCGGTGCCGGGCTGGAGCAAAACAAATTAGAGGTGCAGTGGGCGAACGACTGCGGGGCGGATGCAGTTGCCGTTTTACCTCCATTCTATCCTGCGGGTCTTCCCGCCAAAGGCATCATAACTTATTTCCAGATGTTGGAAAAAGAAGCTGCCATTCCATTTATCCTTTATAATTTCCCGAAACATACGGGGAATGCGATTACACCTGAAATTCTTGATGCGGTTCCGCATTTTGCATTGAAGGACTCGTCGCAGAAGCTGGAGCTGATGAACCATACGCCGCGCTACTTGGTAGGTAGCAGCACGAATATCTTTAAACCGGTTCAGGAAGGCGCTGCAGGTTTTGTGGCGGCCATGGCCAACGTGCGGCCTGAACTATATGCCGCCATGGAGATCCTGGTCGTTTCTGCAAAAGTGGAAGAGGCGGCGGTTATGCAGGAAGAAGTACGGGCATACAGCGCCCGGTTCAGCTCGGGTGGTGTTCCAGCACTCAAGCAGGCACTGGCTAGAAAACTGGAAGATTATCCGGCTGGTGTCAGAAGTCCGCTGTAATCAAAAAGTAATTAGCGGCCGAACATGGGGATCCAGTTCTGGATAATTTTTTTGCTGGTTCCGTCTTTATCCCATTGGGCAAGCAGTGCATTGACTTCGTCGAGCAAGGCCATGTTGTGTTTGGCAACGCCCCACGCGAGCGGTTCAATGTTAAGGACTTCCGGAAAGGCGACGAGTTCACGTTCATCGACTGCGGAGAGCCACCATACCAATGGAGCATCCTGAAGCAGCATATCGATCTTGTCGTTCTTCAGGGCAGTTACTGCGGCGCCCGTTGTTGAAAAGCCAGTAAGCTTGCCCCGGTTGAAACGCTGAATGCAGTAATACTCGCTGGTGGTTCCCTTCACAAAGCCAATGCGTTTGTTCTGGTTAATAATGGTGCTTCCGATCAATCCGGATGCATCGCAGCTGTTGCGGCGGAAGAGCCCGCTGAGACCGGACTGCAGATAGGGTGTGGAAAAGTTGATGCGGATGCTTCGCGGCCCCGTAATTGTCATATTCGACATGATGATATCGGTCTTGTTCTGTTCGAGATAATCAATCTGTTTTTCCCATGGAACCTCAACGAAGACCACGCTCCGATTGAGCGCCTTGCCGAGTTTCTGCGCAAAGTCGGCCTCGATCCCGACAATCTGCCCGCCTTGTTTAAAAATCATCGGCTGGGAGTTTGAGGACACCCCAACACGCAGAACCGATGGATCGGGTTTAACACTGGTGGTCTGGCAACCGGCGAGCAGGGCGAGTGACGAAATAAGAAAGACAATGCGTTTCATGTAAAACCTCCGAATATAAAGAAGGGAGTATTCCAATCCTTGGAAACGGATGCAAGCACCTGCTTGCACTCATTGGATCCAGGGTCATTTCCTAAAATTCTCCAACTACCTGAACTCAAACAGTTTGAATTTTAGCTAGAAAAACCCACCACCTTCTGCTCCCATAGGATGGATGAAGACTGTAAATCCTGATTGGAAAAAGGCGGGCTCCGCGACGCGGGGCGAAAAAG